>JAIOQA010000534.1 GCA_021413675.1 Deltaproteobacteria bacterium
GCTCGCGGCGATCGACGCCTGGGTCGCGAACCCGCCCAGCCTCGCGCCCGGCACGCTCGACGGCGCCGCCTACGTCGCGCGGTTCACGCTCGACGCGGATCGGCCGCTCCAGGCCGTGTTCGACGCGGCGCACGTGCCCGAACCCTGGCTGGCGATCTACCAGGGCGCGAGCGCGCTCATCAACACGCCGCGCACCGCGGTCCGCTGCCTCGCGTGGGACGGCACCGGCGACTTCGCGATCGACGTCTGGACCCAGGACTACGGCGTGGCGCCGGGTCCGCTGACCCACACGATCGTCGACGGCAAGGCCGGCACGCTGGCGTTCGCGCCCGACGCGCAGACCGCGGTCAAGACCACCGCGCTGACCGCCGCCGAGCTGGCCGCGATCCGCGCCGCGATGCGCGCCGCCGACCTCGGCGCCTTCACCGAGGTCTCTGGCGGCGCCGGCGAGGGCTCGAACCTGCGCACGCTCCAGCTCACCACCGCGGCCGGCCCGTGCGCGCGCACCTTCACCAACCAGTTCCCGGCCGGCCTCGATCCGGTGTTCCAGGCGATCGTGCCGGCGCGCGCGCGCCTCCCGAAGTAACTCAGAACTGCGTGACGCACTCGAACAGGTTCGAGGCGCTCGCGGGATAGCGGTAGATGCCGGTGAAGCACATCTCGCTGGTCGAGCTCTCGCCGAAGGTCTTGGGCGAGCCGGTGTTGTTGATGTACGAGCAGGTGACGTCGATCTGGTCGCCGCTGTGGACCTGGATCGGCACCGCCTGCGGGTAGTTGCGCTGCTCGGTGAACGAGTAGTCGTCGTCGAGGATCGGCTTCGCGGCGCCGCCGACCGGGGTCAGCATGACCTTCTGGTGGACCGCGGTCTGGTGCATGTGCGGCCACAGCACCGAGATCGTCGCATCGTGGTTGAGCGTGCAACCGCCGTGCGCGGTGTGCTCGAGGTTGTCCGACGGGATGTTGATGTTGAAGGTGCCCGCGAACACCATCTCGGCCTGCTGCTGGACCTGGGCGGCCGGGATGGTCTTGACCATGATCGCGGTGTGGCCCGACAGCGGGTTGTCGGTCGCGTCGAACAGGTGGAGGTTCAGGTTGATGTGCTGGCCGGCCAGCACCTTGACCGCGACGCCATCGGGGAACGACAGCGTGTCGGTGCCGACGCCGGTCGCGAACAGCATCTGCGAATCGAGGCTGCCGGCGTTGCAGTCGTAGTCGCCGTCGGCGCCGTCGGTCGAGATGGTCACGACCGTGTGGTGGGTGCCGAGCGGCGCGACCGCCTTGAACGCCTGGATGTACATGTCCTGGGGCACGGTGATCCGGACGCACTTGTAGATGTCGGTGTCGCCGGGGTTGAGCGCCCAGTCACGCCCGAGCAGCTCGGTGAAGCCGTCGGGCGCGGCGTCGACGGTGCCGCCGGCCGCGTCCGCGGTGTCGGGAGAACTGCCACCACACGCGGCGGCGAGGAGCGAACAACCAGCGAGCGCGCGCAGCGACGTCGGACGAAAAACCATCGGGACCTCCGGCCGACAGTATAGAGACCGCATCCAGGACGTGAAGCGCAAAGCCGCGAGCGCTACACTCACCACGGCTGACGTGGCCGACCTCCGGAACGTGATCGTCTTCGCACTCGGTGGCGCCCGCTGGGCCGCCGAGATCCGTCACGTCCGCGAGGTCGCGAGCCTGGGCTTCGTCACCGCGGTGCCGACGGCGCCGCCGGGCATCGCCGGGGTCTTCAACCTGCGCGGCACGATCGTGCCGGTGCTCGATGTCCTCGCGCTGGTCGGGCGCGCGCCGCACCTGCCGCCGCGCCAGGGCGATGGCGCGCTGATCGTCGAGGTCGACGGCGCGATCGCGGCGATCCGCGTCGACAACGTCGACGAGGTCGCGTCGCTGGCGGTCGCGCCGGCCGACGGCGAGCCGGTGACGATCAGCGACAGCCGCGGTCGCCCGGTGACGCTCATCGATCCGGCCACGCTGCTGCGCCGCGCGCTGGCCGCGGCCCAGGCGGTGCGCGCCACCGACGCGGCCGACCTGGCCGACGCCACCCTGAGCGACTGGCCGCGTCCGATCGACGCGCTCACCGGCGCGATCGAGCCGCCCGAGTTCGACGGAGACACGACGATTGGCTGAGCGCGACGACGACGAGCCCGACGATCGCGGCGGCGACTTCGACGCCGACGAGCTGGCGATGCTGCGCCAGCTGTTCCGCGACGAAGCCCACGAGGCGCTCGAGGCCGTGACCGCGCGGGCGCTCGCGACCGGCGCCGGCCCGCCCGCCCCCGACGCGGTCGGCGAGATGATGCGCGTGACCCACACGCTCAAGGGCTCGGCCGGGACCGTGGGCATGGACGCGATGGTCGATCTCGCGCACCGCCTCGAGTCGGCGCTGGCGCTCCTGCGCGGCGGCGGCTGGACCGCGGCGGTCGCCGATCAGATCATCGAGATCGCCGACGGCATGCGCCTGCACGTCGACGCGCTCGATCGCCCGGACGACGCCGCGGCCCAGGCGACGCGGGTACGCGGCCTGGTCGCGAGCCTGGCGTCGGCGCTCGGCGGGCGGGTCGAGTCATCGCCGCGCGGGCCGCGCCTCGCGGTGCCGCCGCGCCCGCGCCCACCGACCGACAGCGACGGCGTGGTCGCGACGCCGATCGAGCTCGGCGACACCACGCGCACGATCCGCACCGGCGCCGACCTGTCCGCGGCGGTGCCCGACGGGCGCGCGATGCTGCGGGTCGAGCCCGAGCGCGTCGATGCGCTCATGTCGGCGGCCGGCGAGCTCTTGTTCGATCGCACGCGCATCGAGCGGCGAGTCCACCTGCTGCGCTCGCTCGCGCGCGACCTCACGCGCAGCCGCCACCTGCTGCGCGACGAGATCGGGCCGCTGCGGGTCGCGACCGGCGACGCCGATCGCGCGCGCATCGAGGGCCGGCTGGTGACGATCGAGCGCGACCTGGCGGCGCAGGCCACCCAGCTGACCCAGACCACCGCCGCGCTCTTCGACGAGACCGAGGCCCTGCGGCGCACGATCGGCGAGCTGCAGAAGGGCCTGTTGCGCATGCGCATGCAGACCGCGCGCAGCCTGTTCGCGCGGCTGGCGCGCTCGCTGCGCGCGTTCTCCCGCACCGCCGGCGCGCGCATCGAGCTGCGCACCCACGGCGACGACACCGAGTTCGACAAGGCGCTGGCCGAGCAGCTCGCCGACCCGCTGGTGCAGATCGTCCGCAACGCGATCGTCCACGGCATCGAGCCGGCGGTCGAGCGCGTCGCGCGCGGCAAGTCGCCGGTCGGTACGCTCACGATCGCGGCGCGCCAGGAGGGTGGTCTGGTCATCTTCGAGCTCACCGACGACGGGCGCGGCATCGATCCGCACGCGCTGCGCGAGCGCTTCGTCGCGACCGGGCGCTGGACCCCGGCCCGCGCGCAGCTCGCCTCCGACGCCGATGTCCTGCACGCGCTGTTCGACGCCGGGGTCTCGAGCAAGGACGAGGCCGACGAGCTGGCCGGCCGCGGCATCGGGCTCGACCTGGTGCGCGAGACCGTCGCGCGCCTCGGCGGCGAGATCCAGCTGCAGTCGACGCCCGGGCGCGGCACGACCTTCACGCTGCGGCTGCCGGTCACGACCGCGGTGGCGCAGGCGATGCTCTTCAAGGTCGGCGGCCAGGTCTACGCCCTGCCCCAGGTCCACGTCGTCGAGACCACGCAGATCGACGGCGCGGCCCAGACCGTGCCGCTCCGCCACGAGCAGCTGCCGGTGGTGCGCCTCGAGCAGCTGCTCGCCACCGGCGGCGCCGCGATCGACTCGGGGCCGGTCGCCGAGTCGACCGGGCGGCGGACCGCGATCGTCGTGGCCTACGCCGGCAAGGGCGTGGTGTGCACCGTCGACAAGATCGTGGGGCCGCGCGAGATCGTGGTGCGCCCGCTCGGCCCGCTGCTGGCGCCGCTGCCGCTCTACGCCGGCGCGACCATCAGCGGCTCGGGCAAGGTCCAGCTGATCCTCGATCCCGCCGCGCTGGTCCGCATCGCGCACCCGGGCGCGGTCGCGATCGCGCCGTCGGCAGGCGGCGCCACGACCTCGAGCGCCGGCCGCGCGCTGGTGGTCGACGACTCGCGCGCGATCCGCGAGGCGCTGACCGCGATGCTCGCGCGCGACGGCTGGATCGTCGACGTCGCCGAGGACGGCGCCGGCGCGTGGCACATGGTGCAGCAGCTGCGCTACGACCTGCTCATCACCGATCTCGAGATGCCGCGCATGAACGGCTTCGAGCTGATCGCGCGCCTGCGCCGCGACAAGACGCTCGCGGACCTGCCGGTCGTCGTGATCACCTCGCGCGCGTCGTCGGAGAATCGCCGGCGCGCGCGCGAGCTCGGCGCGCGCGCGATGGTCGGCAAGCCGATCACGCGCCGCAAGCTGCAGGACGCGATCGCCGGCACCTAGAACCGCGGGCGCTACCGCCGCTTGCGGCTCGGCTTGCCGCGCTTGCCGTCGCCGGGGCCGCGGTGCGAGACCTTGAGCGACAAGCCGCCCTTGCGGCGCGGCGCGCCCTTCTCGACCGCGCCCAGCACGGCCTTCTCGACCGCGCGGCCCGCGGCCTTGCGCTGCAGGAGGCCGATGCGAGGCGGCACCGGCGCTGCCTCGTCCTCGGCCGGCGCCGTGACCACCTTGCCGCCCTGGACCAGCGCCAGGTTGATCCGGCGCTTGGGCACCGACACGTCGACGATCTCGACCGTCACCGGATCGCCCAGCGACAGCGTCAACCCCGAGCGCCGCCCGCGCAGCGTCATGTGGATCTCGTCGAAGACCATGTCGTCGCCGAGCGCGTCGAGCTTGAGCAGGCCCTCCACGAACGGCTCGTCGATCTCGACGAACGCGCCGAAGCTCGTGACCGCCGAGATCGCGCCGGTGTAGCGCTCGCCGACCTGATCGCGCATCAGGTACGCGCGGTACATCGCGACCGCCTCGCGCTCGGCCTCCATCGCGCGCCGCTCGTGCTGCGACGATGCCGCGGCCAGCTCGGTCAGCCGCTCGACCACCGGCGGCGGCTTGCGATAGCCACCGCCCGACGGCTGGCCGTCCTTGGCCAGGTAGTACTTCAGGAGCCGGTGCACCAGCAGGTCCGGATAGCGCCGGATCGGCGAGGTGAAGTGCAGGTACTCCATCGAGGCCAGGCCGAAGTGCCCGACCGGCACCGTGTCCCAGATCGCCTGCTTGAGCGTGCGCAGCACCAGGAACGACAGCGACCGCGCCGACGGCTTCTCGAGGATCTGATCGAGCACGTTCTTCATGCCGATCGGCGTGACCGCCTCCTCGGGATCGACGGTGATGCCCATCGGCGCCAGCATCTCGGCGAGCACGCGCACGCGCTCGGCCTTGGGCGGCGCGTGGACGCGCCAGACCGTGGGCGCGCCGCGCTCGCGGAAGAACTTCCCGACCGCCTCGTTGGCGGCGATCATGAACTCCTCGACCAGCTCGTAGGCCTGCTTGACCGCGGGGTCGCCCTTCGACTTCACGACGTCGCGGATGAGCCGCGGATCGTCGGCGTCGAGCACGACCTTGGCCTCGGGGATCTCGAGCTCGAGCGCGCCGCGGGCGCGGCGCTTGGCGCGCAGGATGCGGGCGAGCCCGTCGAGCCGCGCGAGCTCGTCGGCCCAGGGCCGGTAGGCCTCGCGCCGGCCGCGGAAGTCGCCGCCGAGCGCGGCCGCGACGCCTGGGTAATCCAGCCGCGCCTTCGAGCGGATCACCGCCGCGGCGTAGCTGGTGTCGATGCGCTCGCCGGTCGCGTCGTAGTCGAGGCGCACGACCATCGCGCAGCGGTCGACATCCGCGTTGAGCGAGCAGATGCCGCTCGACAGCTCGTGCGGCAGCATCGGGATCACGCGGTCCGGCAGGTACACCGACACGCCGCGCAGCACCGCCTCGCGATCGAGCGCGTCGTCCCAGCGCACGTAGTGCGAGACGTCGGCGACCGCGACCCAGACGCGGGTCCCGCCGCGCGGCCCGTCCTCGACGCACAGCGCGTCGTCGAAGTCGCGCGCGGTCTCGGGATCGATCGTCGCGAACCGGCGATCGCGGAGGTCGATGCGATCGGCGAGGTCGGCGTCGCCCAGCTCCTGGTGCGTGGCCTTGGCCTGCGCGGTCGCGAGCTCGGGCCACTCCTGCGGGATCGCGGCGATCGCGAGGATCTTCTCGATCTCGGTGCGCGGATCGTCGGGATCGCCGAGGACCTTCACGATCCGACCGGCGAGCTCGCCGCCGGCGGCGGTCGGGTAACGCGTGATCTCGACGACGACCGCGTCGCCGTCCTGGCCCTGGGCGGCGCCATCGACGGTCACGCGGCCGTGATCGGCGGCGATGCGCGGATCATCGGGCTCGAGCCAGACCAGGCGTCCGCCGCGGCGGAACGTGCCCGTCAGGCGGGCGCGCCCGCGCGCGACCACCGACTCGACCCGACCCTCGGTGCCCTTGTAGCCCTGCCAGGTCACCACCACCACGCGATCGCCATCGAGCGAGTGGCCGCGGTACTTGGCCGGCACGAACACGTCGTTGCCGTCGTCGAGCGACACGAAGCCGTAGCCGGCGGGGTGCACCGTGATGCGGCCGACCGTCGACGGATCGAGCTTGGGCGCGGTCGCGGGCAGCGGCGCGGGATCGACCGCCTTGGCGGCGGGCGCCCCGCCCCACGGCAGCCGCGGGCGCGGCGCGCCGGCGTCGCGCGCGTCATCGTCAGCGGTTCGCGCTGCCGGGGGCGCGACCGCGG
>JAIOQA010000535.1 GCA_021413675.1 Deltaproteobacteria bacterium
GTCCGCCTTGCACGCGAACGCCGCGGCGAAGCCGGGCTGATCGGCGATCACGCCGTTGACGCGCCACTTCGGCGGCGAGTGCGGGTTGGTGTGCGCCATCGTCTCGAGGCGCTGCGGCGTGTCCTTCGAGCACCACGACTGCGCGTAGGCCAGGAAGTACAGCTGATCGTCGGTGTACTTGCCGACCTGCGCCGGCGGTGGCGTGGCCTGCTTGGCGCGCCACGCGTGGTAGGCCTGGAACGCGAGCTTCACGCCGCCGATGTCGGCGATGTTCTCGCCCGAGGTCAGCTCGCCGTTGAGCTTCACGCCCGGCACCGCCTCGTACGCGCCGTACTGCTTCTGCACGCAGGTCGTCGCGGTCTTGAACTTGGCGCTGGTCGCCTTGCTCCACCAGTCGCGCAGGTTGCCGTCGGCGTCGAACTGGCTGCCCTCGTCGTCGAAGCCGTGGGTCATCTCGTGACCGATCGTGCCGCCGCCGGTCGAGCCGAAGTTGACCGCGGGGTGGAACGTCAGGCCGAAGAACGGCGGCTGCAGCTGCCCGGCGGGCAGGACGATGTGGTTGATCGACGGATCGTAGTAGGCGTTGACCGTCGGCGGCGTCATGCCCCAGTCGTTGCGATCGACCGGCTGGCCGATCTTGGCCAGCTGGCGCTTGTGCTCGAACTGGCCGGCGGCGCGGACGTTGGCGGCGAAGTCGCCGCGCGTGACCGCGAAGTCGTAGTTCCGCCAGGTGTCGGGATAGCCGACCAGCGCGTCCATCTTGTCGAGCTTCGCGACCGCGGCCTTGCGGGTCGCGTCGTCCATCCAGGGCAGCGCGGCGAGCTCGGCGGCCATCGCGCTCTTGACCTCGACCACGAGGTCGGTCGCGAGCGCCTTGGCATCGCCGGGGAAGCGCGCCGCGACGTACGGCTGGCCGAGCAGCTCGCCGAGATCGCCGTCGGTCGCCATGACGCAGCGGCGCCAGCGCGGGGCCAGCTCCTTCACGCCGGACAGGACCTTCTCCATCTCGAAGCTCTCGTTGACCAGCGCCTTGGTCAGCGCCGGCGCGCTCGACTCGAGGATGTGCGCGGTGAAGTAGCGACGCAGCGTCTGCGGCGCCTGCGCGTGCAGCAGCTTGTCGATGCCGGTGAAGTACTTCGGATCGTTGACGGTGATCTGCGTGACCGCGCCGAGGCCGAGCGCGGTGAAGTACGCGTCCCACGGCAGCGTGGCCGCGGCCTTCTTGAGGCCCTTCCGCTCGACGCGGTGGTAGATCGCGCGCGGGTTGCGGCGCGTGACCTCGCTCTGCTGCAGCCGGGCGATCGCGGTCTCGAGGCGCAGCACGTCGGAGGCCGCGGACTTCGCGTCGGCGGCGCTGTAGCCGGCGAGGCCGAACAGCCGCTCGAGGTGCGCGAGGTACGCCGTGCGCACCTCCTTCATGTTGCCGGCGCTCTCGAGGTAGTACGAGCGATCGGGCAGGCCGAGGCCCGCCTGATCGAGGCCGGCGATGACCTGGGTCGCGTCGGCGAAGTCCTGGGTCGGCCCGATGTCCCAGAGGACATCGATGCCGGCCTGGTGGAGCGTGGTGATCGCGGCGGTCGCGGACGCGAAGTCCTTCACGCCATCGGCGGCGGCGAGCAGATCCTTCACCGGCGCCAGCCCGGCTTGCTCGATCGCGTCCTCGTTCATGCACGCGGCGTAGTAGTCGCCGAGGCGCTGCAGCACCGGATCCTTGCCCGGCGCCTTCGCGGCCTTCTCGAGGGTGTCGCGCAGGAAGTTCTCCTGCGCCTGGCTCACGACCTGGATGGCGCCCCAGCCCGAGCGGTCCGCGGGGATCTGCGCGGTCGCGACGAAGCCGCCGCACGCGTGCTGGAAGAAGTCCTGGCAGGGGTCGGCCTGCTCGTCGAGCCAGTCGGGGACGATGCCGGCCTGCGCGAGCGTCATCGCCGGGGGCGCGACCACCACGGGCGTGGCGTCGGGGCTCGAGGCTGCGGGCGCGGCGTCGGGCGGTGGCGTGGGCGAGGTCGGGGTCTTCGAGTGGCCCGAGCACGCAGCGAGCGCGGCGAGCAGGGCGAGGCGAGTACGCATGCGGACTCCTTTGGGGGCGCGCACCGTAACAAAAGCCCGCGGGGCTGGGGAGCGACGAAGCGCTGCGACACCGCGCTGTCGCATGCGTTCGATCGGCGCGCAGCGGTGCGGCGATGGTGCACGCAGCGCTGCGAGACCTGCGCGGGCATCAGCAAGCCGCTGATCACACGAGGGCGCACGCGGGCACGGACGCTGCAATGATGGCCGCGATGTTCGATCGCGTGCGGCGCTGGTTTCTCCGCCACTGGTTCGGCGGCGTGTTCGCGATCATCGGCGGGCTGTGGCTGGTGACGACGATCGCCTACGCGCTGGGGATGAGCGGCATCAGCGTCGGCAACCGCTACACCGGGCAGCGCGCCACGATCGACTTCCAGCGCGGCCACGATCACCCGGTGCTCGAGCTCGCCGACGGCGTCGGGCTCGAGCTCGATCACGGCCACGGCAGCGTGATCGCGGTGAAGCCGGGCCTGCCGATCGTGTGCTGGGTGTGCGGCAACCTGGCGCGCGGCGGGGGCATCGGCCTCGCCGATCACCGCCAGGGCGACTGGTTCTTTCGCGCGCCGCGCGACGAGTCGCAGAACGACGAGGCGCTGCACGGCCGCGAGGCGTCGCGCGCGTTCATCCTGACGCTGGCCTACAACCGCGCGACCGGCGAGCGCGTGCGGGTCCTTGCGACCACCTCGCTCGCGGATCAAGCGGCGCTGCTCGCGGCGCGCGGCCTCGATCCGGGGCCCGGCACGGCGCTGGCGCCCGCGAACCTCGCCGACCTGCCCGAGCTGTCGATGCAGCGCGAGGGCTGCCTGGTCGTGCAGCTCGCGTTCGTCGGCGTGGTCGTCCTGTGGATCGCGCTCGGGGGGCTCGGGCTCGGCATCGCGTGGCTGGTGCGGCGTGTCCGGCGGTCCGGCCAGGGCCGGTGATTGCCAGGACGCGCGTCGCCGGGCGCGTGTAGGCTGTCGCCGCGCTTCCTGCGCCGCCCATGACCTCGAAGATCCTCGCCGCATTTCTCGCGTTCACGCTGGCTGGCTGCCTGCGCTCGACGACCTACAGCAACTGCCAGTCCAACGCCGACTGCACCCGCGACGGCGTCGCCGGGCGCTGCGAGGTCGAGGGACTGTGCAGCACGGCGAACGACAGCTGTCCGAGCGGCCGGAGCTACGATCCGGCCACGCCCGGCGTCGGCGGGCAGTGCGTCGCCGAGTTCCCCCCCGACGCGCGCGCCGACGGCGCCATCGACGGGAGCATCGCGTCGGCGCTCAACCCCTGCGTGCCCAGCGTGGCCCATGCCGACACGCCGGGATCGTGCGCCGCCAAGGTCTGCGCGAAGGACGCGACCTGCTGTCAGACGTCGTGGACCAGCGCGTGCGTGTGGTGGGCCCAGAGCCTGTGCGATGACACGTGCGCGACGATGGCGTTCGTCGGCGGGCTCAACCCCGACGCCAGCAACGGGCTGGCCAAGAGCGCGATCGTGATCGATCCCGCCGACCAGACGGTGCTGTGGTCGATCGACGAGGCCGAGCACGACACCCACGCCGCCGGGTGGGCCGACTTCGACGGCGACGGTGACGCCGATCTCGCGACCGCCGGCGGCAACCTGATGCGGATCTTCCGCAACGACGGCATGGTCAACGGCAAGCTCGATCTCCAGGAGATCAAGACCGCGAGCTGGAGCGATCTGGTCGCGGGCACGACCTTCGACGGCCGCGACGTGAAGTGGGTGCAGCTCACGCCCGGCGGGCCGTTCACCGTGCTGTTCCTCGGCTACGGCGGCGTGGTCCGGATCGATCAGGTCGGCAACGGGTTCGGCTCGGCGAGCGTGTTCATCCAGGCCGATCCGCCGGCCCTGTGGGAGGTCTCGGTCGGCGACGTCAACGGCGACGGCTACCCCGAGCTCGCGACCGCGCACTGGGGCGTCGCGCCGCGCTTCTACAAGAACGACCACGGCACGCTCGTGCAGAGCGCGTGGACCGGCACCAGCGCGTCGACCAGCGCGATCGGCATCCAGTGGTGCAACCTCGACGCCGACGCAGCGCCCGAGCTGGTGGTGTCGAACCTGTCGAACATGACGATCTACGACGTCGATCCCACGACCGACGAGGTCAAGCCGACGCCGTCGCGCACCTTCAGCGAGGGCAACTACCGCTCGGTGCGCTGCGTGGACCTCAACAACGATGGCTTCCTCGATCTGTTCGCGAGCTTCTGGTACACGACCTCGCCGCAGGCGTTCGCGGGCGACGGCACGCTCGGCGGGCTGCAGAAGCAGTGGCCGCCGACCGGCGTGACCCTGCAGCAGGCGACGCAGGGCGCGTGGTTCACCGACGTCGGCGACATGGATCACGACGGCAAGCTCGACGTCTACATCTCCGGCGATGGCTACGCGGCGATGAGCCCGACCAAGACGATGACGCTGGTCTACTACCACAACACGTCGGTGGTCGGCGGCGTCATCAACTTCACCGAGCAGCGGCTCGACAGCGCGATCCTGCAGTTCACGCGCAACATCGCGCTCGCGCAGAAGCCGCCGATCGCCCAGTGATGGATCCCGCGCGGGCGCGCGCGCTCGACGCGCCGCTGACGACCCCGCGGCTCGTGCTCGAGCCGATGACCGCGGCCCACGCCGACGAGTTGTTCGACGCGCTGCAAGATCCGGCGATCTACGACTGGATCTGGCTCGCGCCGCCGGCGTCGCTCGAGGCGCTGCGCGAGCGCTGGGCCGCGCTCGAGTCGCGGGTGTCGCCCGATGGCCGCGAGGCCTGGCTCTACTGGGTCGCGCGCGGCCCCGATGGCTGCCTCGGGTGGATCGACGTGACGATCGATCGCGAGGACGGCCGCGAGGTCGCGACCAACGTCGGCTACGTGCTGGTGCCCGGCGCGTGGGGCCAGGGCCACGCGACCGAGATGCTGCGCGCGGTGGTCGCGCACCTCGCGGCCTGCGGCGTCGCGCGGTTCGTCGCGCTGGTGACCGCGGGCAACGTCGCCTCGGAGCGCGTGCTGGTGAAGGCCGGCTTCGCGTTCACCCGCGTGCTGCGCGGCAACGACACGATCCGCGGCGTGAAGCACGATGATCGCGAGTACGTGCGCGAGGCGTGAGCTATCGTCTCGCCCGTGAAGTTCGCTCGATTCACGCTGCGCACCACCGACCTCGCCGCGGCTCGCGGCTTCTACGACGCCGTGCTGGGCACCCACGCCGAGGACCTGGCGGCGCTGCCGGCTGCGGCGCTCGCGCGCGGGGCGCAGGCGCACTGGTTGGGGCAGATCGATGTCGAGGATGTCGGCGCGATGGCCGCGCGGCTGGTCGCGCTTGGCGCGGCGCCGCTGGGGCCACAGGGCGAGGTCGCGATCGTGCGCGATCCGGGCGGCGCGATCGTCGGGTTGACGCTCGGAGTGCGGGCGCTGCCGTCGCGCGTGGTCTGGCACCAGCGGCACACCGCGGCGCCAGCGCGCGATGCCGCGATCTATGCGGAGCTGTTCGGCTGGCGCGTCGGCGAGCCGGTGACGATCGGCGAGCACGGCGTGCACCGGCCGTTCTCGTGGCGGGACGATGGCGTCGCGGTCGGGACGATCGCGGATCTCGCCGGGCGGCCACACGTCCACGCGCAGTGGCTGTTCTACTTCGGCGTACCGGCGCTCGAGACGGCGATGGCGGCGGTGCGCGCCGGTGGCGGCATCGTGCTCGGGCCGTGGACGACGCCCGACGGCGCGCGGGTCGCGGTCTGCGACGATCCACAGGGCGCGGCGTTCGGCTTGATGGAGCGCGCGACCGCGTAGCTGTCCGGTGTGCGGACGGTTATGTCCGGTTCGCGGACGCGCTGTCCGGCCGGCGGGCGTGGGTGTCCAGCGGGCGGGCGCTGAGGCTGAGGGTTCGCGGAGTTGGGCGCGGGCACGGAAGCTGCTCGTGGTCGCGGTGTGGAGGAGTGTTATGGTCGATGCGATGGAGTCGTCGGACGATCACGCCGGGCGCGTGCGCGGGCTGCGGCGCAGCGAGTACGAGCAGCTGATCGCGCTCGGGGCGTTCCATGACGAGCCGATCGAGCTCGTGCGCGGCGCGCTGGTCACGATGAGCCCGCAGGGTGAGCCGCATGCGTGGAGCACGGCGGAGCTCCACCGGTCCCTCGTGAAGCAACTCGACGACGAGTGGCAGGTGCGATCGCACAGCGGGCTGGCGGTGGCGGACGACTCGATGCCCGAGCCAGATGTTGCGGTGGTGCCGTTCGACCCCGAGCGGCGTCGCCCGACCGCTGCCGTGCTGGTCGTCGAGGTCTCGTTCTCGTCGCTGCGGTTCGATCGCGGCGTCAAGGCGGCGCTCTATGCCGAGGCGGGCGTGCCGACGTACTGGATCGTCGATCTGGTCGGTCGGCGGGTCCACGTGCACACCGAGCCGCGCGATGGCAGCTACCAGCGCCTGGCGACGCACCCGGCGGGCGCGTCGCTGTCGATCGACGGGCTGCCCGGCGTGGTCGTCGCGACCGCGCCGCTGTTCCCGCCGGAGCCGTGAGGCCGCCCATGCCGGTGCCATCGACCGTCACGGTGATCGAAGGCCATGACCAGGCGATCCGCGCCGCGACCGCCGCGATCGGCGCGGCGGTCGGCGACGCGCCCGATCGGGCGGTGCTCGCGATGGTCGGCGAGCAGCTGCGTGCCCTCGCCGCGCGCGCGCTGCCGTGGGACATGCTGCGGCTCCCGGCGGGGGCGCTCTCCGCGGTGCACCTGCTCGGGCTCGGCGATCGCGATCGCGTCGCGCTCTACGCCGTCGCCGATGCACCGGGAACGCGGTCAATACCGCACGTGCATCACACGTGGTCGGTGACGATCGGCGTCGAGGGCGTGGAGGCGAACACGTTCTTCGCGCACGATGGCGCGCGCTGTCTCGCGCGCCTGGGTTCGCAGCAGGTCGGCCCCGGCGACGTCGCGATCATGACCGAGGCCGAGGCGCACGCGACCGAGGTCGTGTCGGCGGCGCCGATGCTGCACCTGCACGTCTACGGCCGACCGATCCACGTGCTCGCACCGTTCGCGACCCGCGTGCTCGCGCCGCTGGCGTGAGCGCTCCGCGCCCGCGATTGCGGCGGAGCCTGGTCTTTGACATCATCGCGCGGCGCGTCAGCTGCGCGCGGCGATCAGCGCGGCCCAGCAGGTGAATCCGCCCTGGGCGGCGGCGCGAGCGTAGCCCTCGCGCACGTCGAGATCGTGGACGTGCGGCTGCGGCGCGTGGTGCACGTGGCGGTACCACGCGTTCCACGCCGCGGCGTCGTCGCCGGCGTCGGTGGCGCGCGCGGCCATGTCGGCCCAGTGCGCGGCGATCGCGGCGGCGTCGCGCGCGAGGAACGCGGCGACCAGCGGATCGGTGGCGTCGGCGAGCCCGCGCACGCCGTGGAGGAGCGACTGGTCGTGGATCGTGAACGTGCGCTGCAGGCAGCGCGCGGCGTGGGTGATCGCGACGCGCGCGACGTCGTGCTCGTCGCGGTAGCCGGCGAGATCGGCGCGCAGGATCCAGGCCCAGCCGATGTCGTCGCGCAGCGCGATGACCCGCGCGGAGGCGTCGTCCATCACCTCCCAGGCGGGCTCGGACAGGCCGCCGTAGTCCTTGTCGAGGGCGGCGCGGACCGCCGCGGGTAGCGCGTCGAGGTCGTACCAGGGGTCGACGCCGGCGAGCGCCTCCTCGACCCGGTAGTAGCGCTGGAAGCGCGGGTCGTGGATCTCGTAGCGCGAGCCGCGGACCTCGTGGCCCGGCGTGCCGAGCGACTCGAGGCCCACGCCCCGGGCGAGGAGCACCTCGTCGAGTGGCTGACCGGCGGTGACGCCGCGCTCGATCGCGGCGGCGAGCTGGCGCTCCGCGTGGGCGAGCGCCCAGCGCAGGGCCGGTGCGGCGGCGGCGCGATCGTCGTCGCCGCTGGTCGCGGCCGCCAGCAGCAGGACCTCGGCGAGGGTGCGACCGAACGGCAGCGCGTCCGACCAGTCGTCGTGCGCCCAGAAGACGTACTCGAGGACGTCGCCGTGGGGCCCGAGGCGCGCGCACAGGTAGCTGCCCGTGCCGTCGCCGGCGATCGGCAGGAAGTCGACCGGCAGCGCGGCGAGATCGACGTCGAGGACCGCGGCGGGGCTGAGCGGCTCGGCGAACACGCCGCCGGGCGCGAGGGCGCCGAGGTCCGGCTCGCTCCAGAAGGCGCGGAGGTCGTCCGGAAGTCGGACACGGAGGCGAGCCTCGAGGGCGGCGAGCGACATGGGTGCGGAGTGTCGCACGCGCGGCGGGCGCGGCAGCGCGCCGCGATGTCGCACGGCCGCGACGCGCGGCGGGACCGCCTCGCGCTGGGTCAGTGCACGATCCGGAACTCCACGTGCCGGTTCCGGGCGTGGGCGCGCGCGGTCGTGCCGGTCGCGACCGGGCGGGTCTCGCCGAAGCCGATCGCCTGCAGCCGCGCGGCGTCCACGCCATGCGCGATCAGGTACGCGACGACGGCCTCGGCGCGCCGCTGGGACAGCGCCTGGTTCGACGCGGGATCGCCGCGCTCGTCGGTGTGGCCCTCGATCGCGAGGCGCAGGTCGGGGTGACTCACGACCACCGCCGCGACCTCGTCGAGCAGCGCGTGCGACTCGCGCTCGATCACCGCGGCGCTGGTCGCGAAGTGGACGGCGTCGTGGAGCTCGAGCGCGTCCTCGGTGATCGCGACCTGGTGGGCGGCGACGCAGCCGTGGTGCGCGACCGGGCCGGCCTCGTCGGGGCAGCTGTCGAGCCGGTCGACCAGGCCGTCGCCGTCGCGATCGCCATCGGGGCAGCCGCCGTTCGCGGCGGGGCCGGCCTCGGCGCGGCAGCGATCGTCGGCGTCGGCGATGCCGTCGGCGTCGTCGTCCTCGGGGCAGCCGTCATCGTCGGCGACGCTGTCGTGATCCTCGGCCGCATCGGGGCACCGATCGTCGGCGTCGGCGACGTTGTCGCCATCGCGGTCGCTGTCGGGGCAGCCGTCGGCGTCGGCGACGCCGTTGACGGTCTCGGGGGCGAGCGGGCAGTGATCGTCGCCATCAGCCAGGCCGTCGCCGTCGGCGTCGCGCTCGGGGGCGCCGTCGTCGTCGGCGATCCCGTCCTGGTCCTCGGGCTCGTCCGGCGCGCGATCGCGGCGATCGGGGACGCCGTCGCGATCGTTGTCGAGGTCGGGGCAGCCGTCGCGGTCCTCGAAGCCGTCGATGTCCTCGGCGGCGTCGGGGCAGGCGTCGCCCGCGACGATGCCGTCGCCGTCGCGATCGCGCGGCGGACGCGCGACCTGCGCCGTGAACCGCACGCCGCCGAGGGTGCGCCAGTCGGGCGTGCCGTAGCCGCGCGCCAGGCCGAGGCCGCCGATCGCGAACAGCTCGACGTCGGGCGTGAGGCGGACGGTCGGCCCGAGCGCGAGCTCGGCCTGGTTGCGCGCGTAGTCGCCGAACGGATCGGTGAGCGCGGTCGCGAGCGACAGGCTGGTCGCGAGGTCGACGCGCGGCGCGAGCTGGTACGCGGCGCCGACGCGCGCGCGCAGCTCGTCACCGACGGTGAGGTTGCCGAGGGTCGCGCCGCGGCGCAGGTGGACGCCGAGGTTCGCGCCGACGCGGAGCCGCGCCTCGGCGCGCGCGACGGCGACGTACGGGAACAGGGTCGCGCCGTCGTTGCCGCGGTAGTCGGCGGCGGTCGCGGTCGGCAGCGAGAGCTCGGCGGCCAGCGCGAGATCGACGCCGGTGCGGGCCTGCGCGCGGAGGCGCCAGGTCGCGCCGAGGCGGGCGTCGCCGAGGCCGCGGCCGGTGAGCGCGCCGAGCTGCATCGCCAGATCGGGTGCGAGGTCGCGATCCTGCGCGACCACGATCGGCACGCAGATCGCGAGCGCGAGCGAGGGCAACACGGTCGCGTGCGCGCCGAGCTCGCCGCCGACGCGATCGTGGACCAGCGCGCCGACCCGGGTCATCGCGCCGGCGGTGACCCGGTAGACCGCGAGGGGATCGTTGGCGTAGCCGAGCCAGAGGTCCACGCCCCACGCGTCGGGATCGATCCGCGCGCTCTCGACGTCGAGGATGCCGGCGCGCGTGGACGCGAGCGTGAAGCGCTCGACGGCGAAGTCGCGGGGCTCGGATTGCGCACGCGCGCGCGGCGCGGCGGCGAGGAGCGCGAGGGTGCCACCGGCGATCGCCGCGGTGATCGTCGCGGGCCGCGCGTGGCGCGATCGCGGCTCGCGGGTTCGGCGGCGGCGGCGGGCTCGCACGAGGGCGAGCGCGACCAGCGCGATCGACAGCGGCGAGCCATCGCCCGCGCCGCACCCGCCGCCGGCGATCTCGAGACCGGAGGGGAAGCCGTCGTCGCAGGCGTCGCCGAGGCCGTCGCCGTCGGCGTCTGCCTGCGCAGGGTCCGCGACCTGGGGGCAGTCGTCGATCGGGTCAGCGATGCCGTCGCCGTCGGTATCGAGGAGCGGATCGCAGGGATCGCCAATGCCGTCGCCGTCGCGATCGAGCTGGGCCGGGTCGGGGATCAGCGGGCAGTCGTCGACCGGATCGGGCACGCCGTCGCGATCGCTGTCGAGGAGCGGATCGCAGGCGTCGCCGAGCCCGTCGTGATCGCCATCGGCCTGGCCCGGGTTGGGCACGAACAGACAGTTGTCGATCGCGTCGGGTACGCCGTCGTTGTCGTCGTCGGGATCGCAGGCGTCGCCGAGCGGATCGCCGTCGCGGTTCAGCTGACCCGGGTTGAAGAGCTGTGCGCAGTTGTCGGTCGCATCGGGCACGCCGTCGTCGTCGTCGTCGGGATCGCAGACATCGCCGAGGCCGTCGAGATCGAGATCAGCCTGCGCGGGATCGGCGACACGCGGGCAGTCGTCGACCACGTCATCGACGCCATCGCCATCGACGTCGAGATCGCAGACATCGCCGAGGCAGTCGAGATCGAGATCGGCCTGATCGGCGTTGGCGATCGCCGGGCAGTTGTCGACGCCATCGAGGATGCCGTCGTCATCGAGGTCACCGACCGCGGTGGCGATGCCCGCCGCGCGCGCGGACGCGGCGTGGGCGGCGCCGAGGGCGAGGCAGGCCGCGAGCAGGCCGCGGATCAGGCTGGGCATCGAGCGGCTCCAGGCCCGACGGTTTCACATCGCCGGCGCAGCGCGCAATCCGGCGTCGCGGCGCGGATGATCGCGATCACGCGTCAGGGCGCGACGGGCGTCGCCGGCGCGGTGGGCGCGGGCTTGCGGTACGTCATCGCGACGCCGAGGCCCGCGGCGCTCACGATCGCGGCGACGATCGCCCACGCCGGCAGCCATCCCTCACCGATCAGGAATCCGCCAGTCGGTGGCGCGAGGATCATCGCGATCGAGCCGAACGCCTGGGAGATCCCGAGCGCGGTGCCCTGCTCGTCGCGCCCGACTGCCTGGGTGATCCGGCTGGTAAGGGCCGGGCGCAAGACGCCGTTGCCAAACGCGGCGATCGTCGAGACCACGATCAGAAGCGTGACGGTCTCGGTCGCGCCGAGCAGGCAGTACGCCACCACGGTGGAAGCAAAGCCAGCGAGGATGATCGGCCCTTCGCCGAACTTCTTGACGAGCCGGCCGAGGATGCCGCCCTGGAGGATGATGCCGAGGAAGCCGCTGTAGGCGAACACCCAGCCCACCTCGTGCGGTCCCCACGGGAGCCCGGCGCTCGTGGTGAAGCGGCGCTCGGCGAACAGCACGAAGTTCTGGGTGAACAGCGAGAACGCGAATTGATACAGGAAGAACTGC
>JAIOQA010000553.1 GCA_021413675.1 Deltaproteobacteria bacterium
GATCGACGAGCGGGCGCCGGTCGGCGCCGGGGCGGGCGTGGGCGCGGCGATCGGCGCGATCGCCGGGCGCATCGGCGCGCGGCTCGCGGGCCGCGATCGCGCGGCGGCGGCGCTCGAGCTCGAGCTCGAGGGCCACGCGCCGATCCGCATCGTCCCGGATGCGCCGGTCAGCGGTGCGGCCGAGCTCGCCGATCTCCTCGGCGCGGCGGTCGGCGCCGACGTGATCCATCCGGCCTGGGTGCGCGCCCGCGTGACCGGCTTCGCGCACGATGGCGCCGAGGCCGAGGCCGCGGTCGTGACCCCGATGGTCGCGCTGGGCTCGGCGCCGGTCGCGGCGCCGCGCGGCGAGGTCGAGCCGATGTTCCGCCTCGAGCCGACCGGCCAGGAGCTGGGCGGCGCGATGCACCGCCGGACTCGCCGCGGCAAGCAGCGGCCGCGGCTCACGCCGCCGGCGCAGTCGCAGCTGTTCGCCGGCCGCATTCGCTAGCGCGGTCGTGGAGCGCGAGGAGCGGGCGCGCGCGCGCCCGCGGCGTGGTAGGAACTCGCCATGACGCTCGAAGAGGATCTCCGCGCCCAGCTCACGGCCGCGATGAAGGCCAAGGACTCCAAGACCGCCAACCTGGTCCGCATGATCAACACCAAGATCATGGAGCGGCGGACCGCCAAGGGCTTCAGCGGCACCGTCGACGACGCCCTCGTGCTCGACGTGATCTCGTCCTACAAGAAGCAGATGGAGAAGGCGCGCGTCGACTTCCTCGCGGTCGGCGAGCGCGGCCTCGAGCAGGTCGCCGAGCTCGACTTCGAGCTCGCGTGGTGCGCCAAGATGCTACCGACCCAGGTCTCGGGCGACGAGCTCCGCGCCGCGGTCGCCGCCGCGGTCGCTGCGCTGCCGCAGAAGGACCCCAAGATGGCCGGCCGCGTGATCGGCACGATCAAGAAGCAGTTCGGCGATCGCGTCGACGCCGCCGCGATCAAGGCCGTGGCCGAGGAGCTGCTGTCGTCGTGATCAGACCGCGACCGGCATCACGCGCCGGCGCACCAGCTTGATCGACAGGAGCCGGTACAGCATCTTCGAGACCTCGAACGAGCCCATCCGCGACTTGCGGATGATGTCCTTGACCGAGTTCTTGCCGTTGACCTGCTCGAGGATCGCGAGCTCCTCGCGGGTGAGGCGGCCGCGGCCCATCTGGGCGACGGCGTCCTCGTTGCGCAGGAAGACGAGATCGAAGTCGTCGATCGCGCGCTCGATGAGGTGCCACTCGTCGACGCGGCGGAAGCCCTCCATGAGGATGGCCTCGACGTCGAGCTCGAGCGCCGCCTGGACCGCGGGCGCGGGCAGCTCGGCGCCCGCGGCGAAGTGGAAGCGGCCGAAGCGCCAGCGCAGGATCTCGTAGACCAGCTCGCAGGTCTGGCGGGCGAGGCTGGCCTTGAGATCGCCATCGGAGAGGTAGCCGAGCTTGACCAGCTGCGCGCCGATCAGCCGACCGCCAGCCTGGCGCGACTCGAGGAAGCCCTCGAAGTCGCCGCGGCTCATCTGCTCGCTGTCGAGCACGAACCGCCCGAGGAGGTACTCGTCAGGCACGCCGGTCGCGAGCGCCTGCTCGATGCGGCCGCGCCGGAAGTGGATCTCGACGCGCGCGCCGCCGCGCTCGACCGAGAGGATGCCGGACTGCTCCTGGACATCGAGCAGCTGCAGCACCTCGGCGAGCGGCACGACCCGGAGATCGCCGCGCAGGCCGGCGGCGTCGCCGACGGAGGTCACGTCGCTGATCAGCGAGGCGAGGGTGGCGTCGTCGAGCGCGGCGCGGGTCGCGTCGGCGATCGCCGCGGCGTCGGTCGGCACGCTCGCATGATCGTCGCCGGTGCGCGCGGCGTCGGCGAGCGCGAACAGCGCGGCGATGCGCGCGCCGACCACGCCGGCGATCCGATCGCGCATGCGCGCGAGGGCCGCGGTCCGCGCCTGCGCCGGATCGGCGACCTCTTCTTCCGGCGGCGCCGGGCGGGTCGCGGCGCCCTCGGGCCGCGTGCGGTTGTACTTGGCGATCGTGTGCTGCACGACCGCGGTGATCGCCTCGGGCGAGAACGGCTTGGTGATGTAGTCGACGATGCCCATCACCTTCACGAACCGCTCGCCGACCTGATCGCCCTTGGCGCTCATCAGGACGATCGGCACGTCGCGAAGACGTTCGTCAGCTGACGCTTCCCGGCAGAACTGGTAGCCGTTCATCCGCGGCATCACGAAGTCGAGAAGGATCAGCGCCGGTGGCTGGGCGCGGGCCAGCTCGAGCCCGGCCTCGCCGTCGGGCGCGGCGCGCACGTCGAAGCCGGCCTTGGTCAGCACCAGCTGGACGACCTTCACGATCGTCGGACTGTCGTCGATAACGAGGACCAGCTCGCCGGCCATGTCGGTCTCCCCCCTGCGGTTCCGCACCACGATCGATGCGGGCCCAGATGGTACGCGAGGACGATCCCGGGGTTCAAACCCGGCAGCGGCCAACCCGGAGGGATCGACCGCGCCGCGATCGTCTCATCCCGTCGCCACGCCGCCGGAATGTGCAGCGGCGCCCACGTCATTCGCGCGTGAAGTCCGACATTCTCTCACGCTCCGCCTCGCACATTGGGTGACCCTCTCGGGGATCCACCAATTGGAGTGGGCCCGACCCGCGTGCTAAGGTCCCCGGTCGAGGGACGGCCCATGGCCACCGCAGCCGATATCCGGGACAAATACCCGAGGAAGTTCGGGAAGTACCACCTCCTTGGGCCGTTGGCTCAGGGCGGCATGGGAGCGCTGTATCTCGCGCTCTCCGGAGATCGCGGGCTCGAGCGCCTGATGGTCATCAAGACCGTGCTGCCGCACCTCGCGGACAACGAGTACATCGCGCGCTTCCGCGACGAGGCCAAGGTCGTCGTCAAGCTGTCCCACGGCAACCTGATCCCGGTGTTCGACGCTGGCCAGGTCGAGGGCGAGCTGTTCCTTGCGATGGACTTCGTCGAGGGCCGCGACCTGCGCGCGGTGTGGAACCGCTGCGCCAAGAAGCAGGTCGCGTTCCCGATCGACATCGCGGTCTACATCGTCAAGGAGCTGTGCCGCGGCCTGGCCTACGCGCACGCGTTCCCGGATCTCGAGCTGGTCCATCGCGACATCTCTCCGCCGAACGTCCTCATCTCCTACACCGGCGAGGTCAAGCTCACCGACTTCGGGCTCGCGTCGTCCACGCTGAAGCTCGAGAAGACCGCGCCCGGCATCATCTACGGCAAGGTCGCGTACATGTCGCCGGAGCAGGCGCGCGGCGAGAAGCTCGATGGCCGCAGCGACATGTACGCCGCGGGCATCGTGCTGTGGGAGCTGCTCACCGGTCGTCAGCTGTTCCCGCCCGGCAAGGAGCAGCCGCAGGATCTGCTGACCCGCGCCAAGAACCCCGATGTGCTGCGACCGTCGAAGCGCGCGCCGCGCGTGCCGGTCGAGCTCGATGAAGTCTGTCTGCGGGCGCTGGCCTCGGATCGCGCCGATCGCTACGCGACCTGCGACGACATGCAGAAGGCACTGCAGACCTGGCTGGCCGGCAACGCGCCGACCACCGACCAGGGCCGCATGGCGGCGTTCCTCCAGGAGCTGTTCGCCGACGACATCCAGCGCGAGCGCGCGGAGCGCGAGGCGATGATGTCGAGCGTGCGCACGCGCGCGCTGACCCTGCCGCCGACCGACGAGCTGCGCCAGCTGATCGAGAAGTCGACCGGCTACGAGCTGCGCGAGCCCGCGGGCCCCGCGGTGCGCCAGCCCGGATCGATCGGCCGCCGCGCCGCCGATCGCGGCGACCTCGGCAACGATCGCCGCCGCGCCAACGATCGCCGCGCCGCCGCCGAGGGCCGGATGGTGCTCGGGCCCAGCGGCGCCGCCGCCAACGCGCTCGCGATCGATCCCGCCGATCCCAACGACAGCTCCGACTTCCGCGGCCAGATCGTCGACGGCCGCTACCGCATCGACGAGCTGATCGGCGAGGGCGGGATGGGCAAGGTCTACCTCGCCGAGCACGTCGAGATCGGCAAGCGGGTCGCGGTCAAGGTGCTGCACCCGAGCTACGGCCGGATGCCCGACCTGGTCGAGCGGTTCCGGCGCGAGGCCCGCGCCGCCTCCAAGATCGGCCACCCGCACATCGTCGACGTCACCGACTCCGGCACCACGCCCGACGGCTCCGTGTACTTCGTCATGGAGTACCTCGAGGGCGTCGAGCTCGGCATGGTGATCGAGCGCGAGGGCGCGCTCGACATGGCGCGCACGCTGCGCATCGCCACGCAGATCTGCCGCGCGCTCGCCGCCGCCCACGCGTCGGGCATCATCCACCGCGACCTCAAGCCCGAGAACGTCTTCCTCACGATCCGCGACGGCGGCGCCGACTTCGTGAAGGTCCTCGACTTCGGCATCGCCAAGACCACCGAGGCCGAGGAGGCGCGCGATCGCCGCCTCACCAGCCCGGGCATGGCGATGGGCACGCCCGAGTACATGGCGCCCGAGCAGGCCGCGGGCCGGCCCGCCGACGAGCGCTGCGACGTCTACGCGCTCGGCGCGATCCTCTACGAGATGCTCACCGGAGTGCCGCCCTACCAGGGCGACAACTTCATGGAGATCCTCACCAAGAAGGCCACGGTCGATCCGGTGTCGCCGGCGGCCCTGCGCTCCACCATCCCCGAGGCGGTGTCGTCGCTGGTGATGCGCGCGATGTCGCGCGATCCGGACAACCGACCGCCGTCGATGGAGGCGTTCGAGTACGAGATCACCAAGTGCCTCGCCGGGCGCGGCGCGGCGGTCGCGCAGATCCTGGGCATGACGACCGACGCGAACCTGGTCGCGAGCATGAACCCGGGCCTGTCGGTGCGCATGTACGACGGCGCCGTGGTCGGCCGCGCGTCGAGCTCGCCGCAGATCAACCTGCCGCCGCCGTCGTACGTCTCGACCCAGACGCCGCCGTCGAACCCGATGATCATGCCGGGCGGCATCGGCAGCACGACCCCGCCGGGCTCGGTCTCGGTCGGCATGGGTGCGGGCGGCGGGCTCGCGCTGACGTCGCCGGGGTTCACCGCGCCGGCGCGGCCGGTCTCGCTGAACGGCCTGTCGGGCCTGTCGATGAACGCGCCGTCGAACATCGCGTTCGACACCGAGTTCAGCGACGCGACCGCGATGGTGCAGCCGCTGGGCTCGGTCAAGCCGAGCGGCGGCGCGAGCATGTTCGGCTGGCTCCTGCTCGCGGCCGCGCTGTTCGGCGGCGTGGGCGTGGTGCTCTACGTCGCGCTCGGCGAGCGCCACGGCCTGAGCGCGCGCGAGTCGGCGGCGGCGGACGCGGCCGCGCTCGCCGGCACCCCG
>JAIOQA010000554.1 GCA_021413675.1 Deltaproteobacteria bacterium
CGCCGCGCTCGATCGCCACCTCGCGACGGCGGTCGCCGCGGTCGCCGACGACTGGGCCGCGGGTCGGCCGCGCGCGCTGTCGCTCGCGCCGCTGCACGCCGCCGGCGCCGACGGCCAGGAGGGCGGCGGCCTGCTCTACCACCGGCCCGCCGATCCGGACCGGCCGGGCGCCGATCCGGCCTGGGAGCAGACCGCGCGCGGGGCGCGGCGCTTCGATCCGCGCCGGCTGCCGCGCGGGCTCGCGCAGGTGGTCGGCCACACCGGCCACAGCAAGGCCGCGCACGAGCTCGCGCGCTGGTGCGCGCCCGACGCCGATCCGCGACCGGGCGGTGTGCGCACGCTGCGGGTGACCGCCGACGATCAGGTCAGCTATCGCCGCGGCGTCGAGCTCGGCGACGGCGACGATGCCGTCGTCGTGATGGTCGATCCCGAGATGCGGCGGATGGCGACCGCCGCC
Source organism: Deltaproteobacteria bacterium (assembly GCA_021413675.1). GTDB lineage: Bacteria > Myxococcota_A > Polyangia > Haliangiales > Haliangiaceae > JAIOQA01. Next base: position 458 of record JAIOQA010000554.1, read on the forward strand.
GAGGTCGAGCTGCTCGAGCTCGACGCGTAGCTACCGCGTGGCTACCGCCTGGCGAAGCGCGGGGCGTAGGACCGGTAGCCCTGCGCGACGAGCTGGTCGGCCGGCACGAACCGCAGCGACGCCGAGTTCATGCAGTAGCGCAGGCCGGTCGGCCTGGGGCCATCGTCGAACACGTGACCGAGGTGCGCGTCGCCGATCCTCGATCGCACCTCGGTGCGGTCCATCCCCGCCGAGCCATCCGGCTTCTCGCGCAGCGCGGCCGGGTTGATCGGCCGCGTGAAGCTCGGCCAGCCGGTGCCGGAGTCGTACTTGTCCTGCGAGCTGAACAGGGGCTGGCCGGTCGTGACGTCGACGTAGATCCCGGCGGCGTGGTTGTCCCAGTAGGCGTTGTCGAACGGCGGCTCGGTGGCGTCCTGCTGGGTCACCGCGTACTGGATCGGCGTGAGCTCCTTCTCGAGGACCGCGGCGCTCGGCTTCGAGGCGCGGATCGGATGCGCGCGGTGATCAGCCGAGGCGTCGGACGCCTGGGCGCAGGCGGCGAACGCGAAGACAAGCGCGAGAGCGGTGCGACGGGCGGACATGGGCGGCTCCTCGCGATACCTACGCGCGTGGAGGGCGGGGGTTACGCCCGGCGAACGCCCAGCTATGGCGCGAGCAGCCACGCGCGCGCGAGCCGCACCCGCTCGAGCGAGGCCGCAGGCGCGGTCGCCAGCGCGGCGGCGAGGTCGGCCTGGGCGCGCTCGCGCCCGGCGCGGGCGGCGGTGCGCACGACCGCCGCGGTGCGGACCATCGGATCGTCGTCGCCGACCAGGCGCGCGAGCGCGGCGTCGTCGGTGAGAGCCGCCGCCGCCTCGGCGCGGACCCGGGGATCGCGATCGCCCGCGGCGGTCGCGATCGCGGCGGCGCCATCGGGCCGCGCGGCCAGCGTCTGGATCGCCGCCGCGCGCACGGTGGGATCGTCATCGGTGATCGCGGGCGCGAGCGCGGCCATGGCGCCGTCGAGGTTCGCCCAGGCGCGCGCCACCGCGGCGCGGACCAGCGGGCTGCGATCGCGCAGGTGCGGCCGCAGATCGCGCGCTGCCTTCGCCGGCGCGACCCGCGCGATCGCCAGCGCGGCGGCGGCGCGGACGCGCTCGTCGCGATCCTCGAGCGCCGCGAGCGCGCGGCCGTAGGTCGAGCGCGGCGGATCGCCGTTCGCGCGCGCGATCGCCGCGAGGCACGCCGCGCGGACCGTGGCGTCGCGATCCTCGGCAGCGGAGTTGATCGCGGACCACGCGCCAGCGCCCAGGCCCGCCGACGGCGCGAGCGCAGTGCACGCCGCGGCCCGCACGCCCGACGCGCGATCCTCGGTCAGGCCGCGCACCGCGCGGACCGAGGTCGCCATCGGCGTCTCGGCGAGGACCGCGAGCGCGGCGTCGATCGCGCGCGGATCCTTGCTCGCGAGCCAGCCCTGGGTCAGCGGCTCGAGCGTGCGCGGGCTGTCGAGCGCGACCACCGCGGCGGCGGCGACCCGGGTCAGCGCCGCGGGCTGGGTCGGGCCGGCCTGGACGATCGCGAGGCACGCCGGGCTGGTGTCGATCGCGCCGGTCGCGGCGAGCGCGCGGACCGCGGCGATGCGCTCCTCGAGATCGAGCGCGGTCCGGG
>JAIOQA010000555.1 GCA_021413675.1 Deltaproteobacteria bacterium
TGCATCGCGGGCGTCGGCGCGCGCAGCGGCGCGACCGCCGCGAGCTCGATCCCGCGATCGATCGACGGGAGCGCGGGCGACGCCGGATCCGCGAGCGCGGGCGTGCGCGGTGCGATCGCGCGCGGGGCGTCCCCGCCCTCGCGATGCGCGCGGCCCAGCCGATCGGCGCGGGCCTCGCGCACCGGATCGTGCGCGAAGTGCAGGCCGGCGACGAACGCGTTGGCCTCGCGCACGCCCTCGCCATCGAGCACGTGACCGAGCTCGTGCTCGATCGTCTCGATGTCGGCGAGATCCGCGACCGCGATGTCGAGGCCGCGCGACAGGCCGCGCATGTCGTGGTGCGCCAGCTCGGGCACGTGCCACAGCCGCACACCGCCGAGGTCCAGGCCGTGCGCGGCCTCGAGCGCGGCGCGGACCGCCGCGGGCACGCGGGTCGCGGTGCCGCGGGCCATCAGCTGGTCGAAGGTGACCGGCCCGGCGCCATCGCGCTCGACGTCGAGATCGAGATCGAGCTCGCGCGCGCCGCTCGGCTGGGCCGCCGCGCCGCGCCCGGCGCCGCGCGGCAGGCCGAGGTCGGCGTCCAGGTCCTCGATCGCGAACCGCCGCCGGATCGCCGAGGTCGGGATCCGCCGCCCGGGGACCAGCAGCTCGAGCTCGGGGTCCTCGAGATCATCGGTGGCATCGATCGCGCGCTCGAGCTGGTACACGCGCGGTGTCATTGCAGCGCGCGAGCCAGCCCCGCACCCGGGCTAGCTATGCGAATTCACGCGACCCGCGCCGATCCAGAGGCCGCGCTCCCTGCAGCACCCCGAGAGGCGCCGCAGCGGCACCCCGCGCGGCTGGCCGGACCGCAGCGTGAGGGCCGGGACTTCGCGCCCGCGAATCAGGGCGAGCCGGCGGTTCCCGCCGACCAGAGCAGCGCGCCGGCCACGATCATGATCGCGGTCAGCGGCCACAGGCCGAGCGCGACCTCGGCGGTGGCCCGGCCGCGGGTGGCGAGCACCAGGCCCGCACCGCGCAGGCGCGAGCCGAGCGAGACGCGCGGCGGCGCGACGAGCGCACCGGCCTGACGAACCACGCGCGCAACAGGCATCGATCGATCGCTCTGGTCCATGATTCAGTATGTCGCCCGGGTCCGGTTTCCGGACACCCCGTCGTGCGCCCTGGTTGCGCCGATCACACCGGGCGCTCCCGCACACCCCGGCAGAGATCATCCCGCCGACATCAAGGCCCCGCGGATCCGGTCGATGATCCATAATCGGGCCGGCCGCGATCCTCAGGTCGCGCGCGCCACGTGCGGGCCGATCAGCCGGAACAGCTCGAGCGCCGGCTTGTACGCGACCACGAGGCCCGCGATCGTCGCGAGCACGCGGCCGAGCAGCACGAACCCCGGCGGCACCTGGATGCCGCCGCTGCGGGCCGCGCGCTGGACCTCGGCCATCATCCCCTTCATCTGCGCGCCGTAGTCGACGTCGGCCGCCGCCACGCCGGGCTTCATCGCCGCGCAGATGAGCTCCGCCATCGTCACGAGCGCCGTGCGATCACCGACGAAGCCGAGCGCGAGCAGCTGCTCGGCCGCGCCGTTGCCGTCGCCGGTGAACAGCTTGCCGAGCAGCCGCGCGTAGCCGCGCCGCTCGGCGTCCGACAGCCGCAGCACGCAGCCGAAGTCGAGCACCGCGACGCGGCCGTCGGTCGCGACCAGGAAGTTGCCGGGGTGCGGATCGGCGTGGACCACGCCGTGCACGAACACCTGGCGCGCGACGCCATCGATCATCGCGCCGATCACGCGCGCGCGCTCGCCGGCGTCGGCGGCGGTGAGGTGATCGCCGAGGCGCGCGCCGATCACCCGCGCCGAGGTCAGCACCGTGCCGCGTGAGTGGCTCGCGATCACCTCGGGCACGAACAGCGGCGCGACCATCATCGCGCTCATCTCGCGCGCCGACGCCGCCTCGCGCACGTAGTCGAGCTCCTCGCGCAGCGCCGCGCCCAGCTCGCGCGCGAACGTGCCGAGGTCGGCGCCCGGGATCAGATCGCCAGCGATCGCCGCGAGCGCGGCCAGCGCCGAGATGTCGGCCTCGATGATCTCGTCGATGCCCGGGACCTGCACCTTGACCGCGACCTCGCGGCCGTCGGCGAGGGTCGCGAGGTGGACCTGAGCCAGCGACGCGGCCGCGACCGGCTCGCGCTCGAACGACGCGAACAGCTCGCCGACCGGGCCGCCGAGCTCGGCCTCGAGGCGATCGATCACGGCGTCGCCCGGGACCGCGGGCACGCGATCCTGCAGCTCGGCCAGCGCCGCCGCCCAGATCGGGCCGACCAGATCGGGCCGGCACGACGCGACCTGTCCGAGCTTGAGCACGCCGCCGCGCAGCTCGATGCAGGCGTCGCGCGCGCGGGCCGCGAGCTGCTGGTGCACCGCCTCGGGCACGCGGTCGTAGCCGCCGAACTTCGCGCGCAGGAGGTGCCAGCGGTAGAGCGCCAGGAGCTGCGCGCCCTCGCGCACGACCTTCGCGATGCGCGGCGTGGCCCGCCCGGTCGACGCCCAGCCCTCCCACTGCGCGCGCGCCGCCGCGGCGAGGCGCTCGCCGTCCTTGCCGATCGCGTTGACGTCGGCGACCACGTCGGTGGTCAGGCGATCGACGTTGCGGGTGACCCGGCGGACCAGGTCGGCGATCGCCTCGAGCAGCGCCGGCGCGGCGTCGCGCAGGTTGGCGCCCTCGGCGCGATCGGCGCGGCGGGCGCGGTGGGGCACGAGCGCGGTCGAGGTCGCAGGCATCGGTTCCATCTCGGAGCTCCTCGCGTCCGCGCCTGCGGACGACTGATTACTTTGTAATACGAAATATAACACGAGCCGCGGCGTGTCAAGGACGGCGCGAACCGCGGCGCGAACCGCGGGGCGCGCACCGCGGCCGCAAGGACGGCGCGGCCGGACGCGCACCGCGCGACGAGCCCGGGGTACGCTGGCGCCCGCATGACGCGTCCCTCGCTCGACGATCTCGATCGCGGCTTCCGCCACTCGTACCTCGACTACGCCGCGCTGACCGCGCAGGTGAAGGCCTGGGCCGACGCCTTCCCCGAGGTCGTGCGCCTGTCGAGCCTGGGCACCACGCCCGAGGGCCGCGAGCAGTGGCTGCTCGCGATCGGCCCCGCGCTCGACGAGCGCCGCCCCGCGGCCTGGGTCGACGGCAACATGCACGCGTCGGAGCTGGCCGGCTCGAGCGTCGCGCTGGCGATCGCCGAGGACGTCATCCGGCTGCACGTGACCGGCACGGTCCACGAGCTCGCCCACCCGATCGTCGCGCGCCTCAAGGGCGTGCGGTTCTTCGTGCTGCCGCGGATGTCGCCGGACGGCGCCGAGAAGGTGCTGACCACCGCGCAGTACGTCCGCTCGGTGCCGCGCGACGAGCGCCCCGATCGGGGCGCGCCGCGCTGGCGCACCGGCGACATCGACGGCGACGGCCTCGCGCTGGTGATGCGCGTCAAGGACCCGGGCGGCGACTACGTCGAGGCGCCCAACCTGCCCGGCGTGCTGGTGCAGCGCGAGATCGAGGACGAGGGCCCGTTCTACCGGATCTACCCCGAGGGCACGATCGAGCACTTCGACGGCCACACGATCCCGGCGCCGCACTACCTCGGCGACAACCCGATCGATCTCAACCGCAACTTCCCGTGGTCGTGGACGCCGCACCACGAGCAGATCGGCGCCGGTCCGTTCCCGGCGTCGGAGCCCGAGGCACGCAACGTGGTCGCGTTCACGAGCGCGCACCCCGAGATCTTCGCGTGGCTCAACCTGCACACGTTCGGCGGCGTGCTGATCCGGCCGCTCGGGCACGGCCCCGACAGCAAGATGGATCAGGACGACCTCGCGATCTTCCGGCAGCTCGAGGCGTGGATGGACACCCACGTCGGCTATCCGACGGTGTCGGGCTACGAGGAGTTCCTCTACCAGCCCGACAAGCCGCTGCACGGCGACCTCACCGACTACGCCTACAACCAGCGCGGCGCGCTGGCCTACGTCGTCGAACTCTGGGACCTGTTCGCGCGCCTCGGCCTGCCCCGCCCCAAGAAGTTCGTCGACTACTACAACCGGCTGTCGCGCGCCGACGTCGTGAAGATGGCGTGGTGGGATCGCGAGGAGAACGAGGGCCGCGTGTTCCGGCCGTGGCGCGCGTTCCACCACCCGCAGCTCGGCGAGGTCGAGGTCGGCGGGCTCGATCCGCGCATCGGCATCTGGAACCCGCCGCTCAACCAGCTCGAGACCGTGTGCCGCGGCCAGAGCGAGGTCTACCTGCGGCTCGCCGCGCTCGCGCCCGCGGTGACGATCGGCAAGGTCACGCGCACGCCGCTCGGCGACGACCTGACCCGCGTCGAGGTCCGCGTCGACAACGTCGGCTACCTGCCGACCCACGTGCTGTCGTCGGCGAAGAAGCTCGACTGGAACGAGCCGGTCCACGTCGACTGCGCGCCCGACGGCTGCGCCCTGGTCGACGCCGGCCAGGCCCACCAGGTGGTCGGCCACCTCGACGGCTGGGGCCGCGGCCTGTTCGCGGGCGCCAACGAGCCGTCGTTCATGCGCTCGAACGGCAACGCCAACAGCGGACGGATCGTGTACCTGGTGCGCGGCAAGGGCGCGCTGGCGCTGCGCGTCGGCTCGTGCCGCGTCGGCTGGTTCACCGAGACGATCTCGGTCTAGGGATCGCATGGCGCTCTACGCGATCGGCGACGTCCAGGGCTGCATGACCAGCCTCGAGCGGCTGCTCGCGCGGCTGCCGCTCACCGCCGACGATCGGCTGTGGCTGGTCGGCGATCTGGTCAACCGCGGGCCGCGCTCGCTCGAGGTCCTGCGCTGGGCGCGCGGCGAGCCGCGGGTCACGGTCGTGCTCGGCAACCACGACCTCCACCTGCTCGGGCGGATCGCGGGGACGGCGGCGGCCAAGCGCCGCGACACGCTCGACAGCGTGCTGGCCGCGCCCGACATCGAGGCGCTCGCCGACTGGCTGCGCGCGCAGCCGCTGATCCACGTCGAGGCCGGGCGCATCCTGGTGCACGCGGGCCTGCACCCGCGGTGGAGCGCGACCACGGCGCGCGCTCTCGCCGCCGAGCTCGAGGCCGGGCTCCGCGCGCCGACCTGGAAGCGCTGGCTCGCGCAGCTCGACGGCGCGACGCCGCGCTGGCGCGACGCGCTCACCGGCGCCGAGCGGGTGCGCGGCCTGCTGTCGTACTTCGTGCGGGTCCGCACCTGCTCGCCCGACGGCGCCGCGAACCCCGACTTCGATGGCCACCCGCGCGACGCGCCGAAGGGCTTCGCGCCGTGGTTCGCGCTGCCCGAGCCGGCGTGGGGCGATCACGAGGTCGTGTTCGGCCACTGGGCGGCGCTCGGGCTCGATCTCGGCAAGCGCCACGTCGCGACCGACTCGGGCTGCGTGTGGGGCAAGCGGCTGTCCGCGGTCCGGCTGGACGATCGCGCGGTCTTCCAGGTCAACGCCGCGGAGTAGCGGCGGTTTGCCTCACGCGCGCGACGATCGCGCGGCTTGCGCGGTGCGCGGCAGAGGGCGATCATCGGCCTCGCCATGACCCGTATCGCGCACATCATGACGCCGCACCCGACGACGATCCCCGCCACGGCCACCGCCGAGGAGGCCGCGCGCGCGATGCTCGCGGGCGGCCTGCGCCACCTGCCGGTGGTCGATGCGGCGGGCGTGCTGGTCGGCATCCTCAGCGATCGCGATCTGCGCGGTCCGCTGCTCGGCGACCTCGCGGGACGCCCGGCGCCGGCGCGGACGGTCCCGGTCGCGTCGATCATGACGACCGGCGCGATCACCGCCGTGCCGGACGACGACGTCGGCACGGTCGCGCGCCAGATCGTCGAGCACCGCATCGGCGCGGTGCCGATCGTCGATGCCGCTGGCACGCCGGTCGGGATCGTCAGCTTCGTCGACGTGCTGCGCCGCCTGGCCGAGGAAGCCGAGCAGGACGCGCGCGCGGTCGCGCTGATCGACTGAGGCGAGCGAAGCGAGCCGGTTCAGGATCCGGAGGAGATCGGGCTGCGCGTCCTCGCGCGGGCCGATCGATCGAAAAGAGGCTGCCATCCGAAAGGATGACAGCCTCTGAGCCGGGTCGGGCTACTCGCCGTCGCCCGACCAGGTCGCGCCGGTCGCGCCGCGGAACAGCTCGCGCCAGCCGTAGCGCGGCGACCAGCGCCACAGGTGGCCGTCGCGGATCACCAGCGGGCGCCCGCCACCGTCGACCGCGACGATCGGGTCGTCGCCGAAAGCGTGGGCGATCGGGTGAGCGCGCAGGCCGCACAGCTCGACCAGCGTGCCGCGCTCGACGAACAGCGCCCGCGCGCCGATCGTGGGCTGCAGCTGGGCCATCATGAGGCTGCGCGCCCGGCGCCGCGGATCGCGCGCCTCGCACGGTGCGCTCTCGGTGGGATCGTCGCCGCCGCGCACGCAGCCGAGGCGGTAGCGCCAGCTCGCGCCGGTGTCGTCGAGGGTCTCGAGCACCGGGCCGCCACCGCCGGCGTGGAACGTCGCGCTCTCCAGCTCGCCGCCGAGCGCGTAGCTGCTGGCGACGTAGTCGTCGAGCCCGCACATGTCCTGGATGTGACCGCCGCGGTAGATCACGCCGTCCCAGGCCCGGCCACCGACGAGATCATCGAAGCGCCCGTCGGGGGTCGCCTGCGCGCGCCAGCGACCGCCGGCCCGGCTGACGAGGAGCTGGCCGTCGCCGACCCACAGCGCATCGCGCCCCACCGCGATCAGCGCGCCGGCGGGCTCGCGCTCGCGGTCCCCGGTCGCGCTCGCGTGCAGCTCCCAGCGCTCGGCGCCGCGCGGGTCGCGGATGCCGAGCCGCGTGTCGGTCGCGGCGTAGATCCGTCCGTCGTCGTCGATCGCGATCGCGCGGATCGGCTCGTCGCTGGCGAGCACCTGGCGAAAATGCGCGCCGTCGTCGATCGAGGCCCAGGCCTCGTCGGCGACGCGCACCGCGATCACCGGGCGGCGGGCGGAGGCCGCGACCTCGACGACCGGCTCGAGGCGGATCCCCTGCGCGGCCTCGGCGTCGGCGCGATCGTCGTAGACGCCGGGCGAGACCGGCCGACCGATCGCGCGATCCGGCACCGGCGGCACCGGGCACGCGGGATCGTCGATCGGCGGCGCGACCAGCACCGGGATCGCCAGCACCTGCGGCGCGGGACGCACGATCACCGGCGGCACGACGATCGGCGGCGCCGCGACTGGCACGACCACGGCGATCGCGTCGGGCGCGCCGCTGGTCTGCGCGAGTGCGAGGAACAGCAGCGAGGTGCCCCCGAACGCGAGTGCGATCGTGCGGCGCGTGCGACGCGCGACCTGGCGTCGCGGCGCCTCGTCATCGACGGCGCGCGCGAGTGGTGCGCGGGCGTCCCGAGCCTCCCATCCCGGATCGGACATGCGCCACGACCCAGCAAGGCGCGCGCCACTCGCGGCGCTGCGCCCGCTCGACGACGTCGCGACCGCGAACGATCGTGCGTGTCGCGCGAGCCACGCGCCGCGTGGTCAGCGAGACGCGATCTACGCGCGCGCCGCGATCGCCGCCGCGACCGCCGCCGGCCAGTCGATGCCCGCCGGCACCCGGCCCTCGGCGCGATCCGGGCGACCGCCGCCGCGGCCGCCGCTCGCCTTGGCGATCGCGCCCAGCAACCCGCCGCAGTCCAGCGCCGAGCCGGCGGCGCGCATCATCACGACCGCGGTGCCCTCGGCGCCGGGCGCGGCCAGCAGCGCATCGCGGCCGAGCTCGACCAGCCGCGACGCGACCGCGCGCGCCAGCTCGGCGTCGCCATCGACGGTCGCGATGACCGCGCCGTCGGTGCCCGACGCCAGCGACGCGGCGACCAGCGCCGCGAGCTGCCTGGTCTGATCGCGCAGCGCCTCGCGGGTCGCCTGCAGATCGCGGCGCAGCTTGTCGACCGCCGGCGGCAGCTCCGCGGGCCCGCAGGTGAACGCGCTCGCCAGCCCGCGCACGATCCGATCGCGCGCCGCGAGCTCGGCCCGCGCCCGCGCGCCAGCGACGAACGTGATCCGCGTCAGGCCCTTGTAGCGCTCGGTGCCGAGGATGCGGATCGAGCCGATCTGGCCGGTGCGCGCGCAGTGGGTGCCGCCGCACGGCGAGTAGTCGAAGTCGCCGATCGCGAGCACGCGCACGTTGTCGTCGACCTTGGGCTCGCGCCGCAGCGGCAGCGTGGCCAGCTCGCCGGCCTCGGGGAACCACGCGCGGATCGCCAGATCGTCGTCGATGACCGCGTTGGCGAGGTCCTCGGCGCGGGCCAGCTCCGCCTCGGGGATCGGATCGCGCGCGACGTCGATCGTGCACGCGTTCTCGCCGAGGCGCGCCGACTGGGTCGCCGCGTTCGCCTCCTTGACCAGCGCCGCCGACAGCACGTGCTGGCCGGTGTGCAGCGCCATGTGCACGCGCCGGCGGGGCCAGTCGATCGCGCCCGCGACCTCGGCGCCGATCGCCGGCCGCTCGTGCCCGGCCTCGACGACGTGATGGATCGCGCCGGCGTCGTCGTGCTGCACGTCGATGATGGGCACACCGCCGAGCACGCCGTGGTCGGCGCCCTGGCCGCCGGCCTCGGGATAGAAGCCGGTCTGATCGAGGACGACCGCCGGGCGATCGCGCCAGGTGGAGTGCGCGAGGACGCGCGCGGTGAAGGCCCGGGCGAACGAGTCGGCGTGATAGAGGCGGACGGTGGTCACGCGCGCAGCATAGCTACTTCGTCGGCGGCGTGACCATCGCGACCGCGCCATCGGGCAGCCAGCCCGCGGTGCCATCGGGCACGGTGACGCGGCTCCAGCCGTTGCGGCGCTCGATCACCGCGACCTCGATGCCCGCGGGGATCGGGGTCACCATCGCCGCCGGCGCGCTGGCGGCGTCGGCGGCGCGCAGCACCGTGGTCTCGACGATCACCGCGTCGTCGGTGGCGTCCCGCTGGACCAGCACCGAGATCGTCATCGCGAGCCAGACCGCGAGCGCCGGCAGCGCGAAGCCGCGGCGCAGGCGCTGGCGGCGCAGGCCCCAGGGCGCGAGCAAGAGGATCGCGATCGCGAACGCGCCGGCGCCGACCACCAGCCGGCGGCTCTTGGTCCACGTGCGATGGAAGAAGAACAGCGCGTCGGTCGCGGCGCCGCCGGTCGGCTGCAGCCGCGTCGGCGCGCGGCCGCGCAGCCAGTCGAGGTTCTTGCGTGCGCGCGACGCGCCCGGATCGATCGCCAGCGCCCGGCGATACGCGAGGGTCGCGGTGCCGAGGTCGCCGGCCTGCAGCGCGGCGTTGCCCCAGTCGGTCAGCAGCTCGGCGCCATCGGGGTGCTCGTCGATCGCGGCCGCGAACGCCGCCGCGGCCCGCGCGAACGCGGCCTGGCGCTGGGCCGGCGCGGTCGTGGTCATCGCGAGGTCGTAGGCGGCGCGGGCCTGGACCGTGCGATCGCCGTCGGCGCGCGCGATCGCCGGCATCAGCAGGATCGCGAGCAGCGCGGCGACCGCGGCGACGCTCCGGCCGCGCGGCGCCGCGAGCCACGCCTTCATCGCGGCCTCGACCTGGGCGCGGACCGCCGCCGACAGCGGCGCGCTCGCCGCGGTGGGCGCGAAGCTCTCGAGCTCGATCGCCTCGATCACCCGATCGCCGTCGCCGCTCGGCCGCCCGACCGCGCGCGCCAGGGCGCGCAGCGCCGCCGACAGCTCCGAGGCGGTCTCGCGCGCCGGCTCCTTCGCCGCGCGGGCCATCGCCGCGGCCACCCGCTCGCGCGCGTCGCGCACCTCGCTGGCCTCGCCGCGCGCGGTCGCGGTGCGCACCTGCCACCAGCGGAACCCGAAGATGCCGAGCGGCAGGAGGTACAGCACCGCCAGCACCGCCCACAGCGTGCTGCCAGCGAGCGGGGTCGCGAACGCATCACCCGGCGACGACAGCGCCAGCTCGGCGCCGACCAGCGACAGCTCGCTCGAGGCCGCCGCCGGCGCCGCGCCGCCGCTCTTGGGCTTCTGCGCGCCGACGACATCGGCGGCGCCGACCACCGCGGTGCCCTTCACTTGCAGCGCGATCGGATCGCTCTTGATCGTGGCGTACGTGCCCTTGGCCGGATCGAAGTACGCGAACGCGATCGCGGGGATCTCGTTGGCCGGGCCGACGACCTGCACCGGCACCGTGAACGTCTTGGTCAGGCCGTCCTCGGACAGCACGCCGGCCGGCGGATCCGCGGGCACGCTGAAGCGATCCGCGGGCAGCCCGTCGAGCGTGCCCAGGGACAGCGCGTCGAGGCGGGTCGCGCTCTTGATCGTCACGTCGAGATCGACCGGCTCGCCCAGCGACACGACCGTGCGCGACGCGCGCACGCCGATCGAGAACGACTCGCCGACCGCGCCGGCGAACGACGCGGGACGCCCGGTGAGCGGCAGCGGCTTGACCTCGATCGAGCGGGCCTTGTCGAGCGCGCGGTAGAGGCGCGTGTCGCTGCGGCCGAAGAAGTCCTGCTGCCCGACCGCGAGCCGCGCCACGACCTGCGCCGGCGCGAGGTCGAGGTGCCCGGCCTTGCGCGGCGTCACCAGCGCGGTGAACGTGAAGCGCGTGTAGTGCTGACCGCCGGTGTCGACCTCGTCGCGGACGTACGGCAGCTGCACGTCGCCGTTGCCCGCCGGGAACGCCAGCGCCTGGCGCGGATCCGCGACCGGCGGCGCCGTGATCTGGAACGCGGTGTCGTCGAGCATCATCGGGATCGTGAACTGCTGGTCCTGCGGCGCCCGCCGCACCAGCCACGAGATGGACAGCGGGAAGCGCTCGCCGACCCACAGCGGCCGCTCGGGCACGCCGAGCTCGAGGCGCATGTCATCGGTCGAGGGCAGCTCGCCGACGTTCATCCTGGTGGGCTGGCTCGCGGCGTGATGCGCGCCCTGGGTGAGGCTCAACGCCGGGATGTCGTAGCTGCCGGGCTTGTCGATCAAGATCCGGTACTCGAACACCCAGCGGACCTCGCGCGACTCGTAGCGCCGGCCGTTCACGATCTGGATCGACTGCGACACGCTCGGCTGCACGCCGAGCGCCTGCACGGTCGCGCCGGCGATCGTCAGCGTCGGCTGCGTCGGCGCCGGGTTCTCCTCGAAGCCATCGGCCACGACCTGCAGCCCGATCGGCATGCCGGCGTAGGCCTCGGTGGTGAGCCGCAGCTGCAGGCGCGCGTCCGCATCGGCGCGCGCCGACACGGCCACCAGCGCGATCAGGGCGAGCGCGAGTCCGAGCGAAGCGACCCGACGAACCACCGCGCGCATCACGGACGATGTGCCCATCGTTACCAGTCCTTGTCCACGGGCTCGGGCTGGATCTGCTGGCGCTCCTGGCGCTCGCGCTGCCGGCGAGCCTCGCCGTCGCGGACCTCCTGCGCCCGACGCTGAGCCTCGGCGGCCGAGGCGTCGTCCTGGCCCTGCTTGCCCTGCTGCTGTTGCTGCTGTTGCTGCTGCTGCTGGTCCTGCTTGTCCTGACCCTGCTGGCCCTGCTGGTCCTGCTGATCCTGCTGGCCCTTCTGGTCCTTCGGATCTTGCTGGCCCTGGCCGCCCTGATCCTGCTTCTGATCCTTCTTGTCCTTCTGGTCCTTCTTGTCGTCGGGCGGCGGCGGCGGCATCAGCAGCCGCAGCGCGTTCTCGAGGTGCGTCACGGCCTGCGATTGATCGTCGAGCACGGGCTGCAGATCGTAGCTCGCCTGCGCGGCTTCATCGCGCGCCTTGGTCAGGCTCGTGCCCGCCGAGGCGATCGCCTCCTGCGCCTGGCGCACCTCCTCGGCGGCATCGGCCAGTGCCTTGGCATGATCGGCCGGGTTCGGCGCGCCGGGCTGGGCCGGCGCCGGCGCCTGCGCGGCCTTGTCGGCCTCGGCGGCGAGCGCCTCCTGGATCGCCTGCGCCATCGCCGTGTGTTCGGTCTGGCGCTGGATCAGCCCGGGCAACAGCGCGGTGCGCGCGTCGTCGGCCTGCGATCGCGCCGACGCGGTCTGATCGCGGGTCTCCGCCTGATCCTTGGTGAGCTGCTGCAGGTGCTCGATCAGCGAGAAGAACAGCTTGCGCAGCTCGGTCAGCTTGGCGACCGCGTCCTGCGAGGGCTGGTGCGGATCAGCGCCGTGGGCCGCGAGCCGCTTCGCGAGCTCGTCGAGGTCCGCCAGCGCCTGGCCGCGCAGCTCCTCGGCGCGCGCGAGCTGCTGCTTGGCCGCGGCGGCCTGCTGCGCGGGATCCGCCGCGGGCTGGCCCTGTGCCTGGCCCTGCGCGGCCTGCGCCTGGGCCGCCTGGGCCTCGGCGTCGACCTTCGCGACCTCCTCGCTGATCATGCCGGTCATGCGCGCGAGCCGATCGCGGTTGCGCGCGAGCAGCTCCTCGGCGGCGCGGGCGCGCTCGTCGGGCGTGCCGAGCTTCTGGCCCTCGGGGCCGAGCATGCGATCGAGCGCGCTGGTCTCGCCCCACGCCAGCTCGATCAGGTGGCGCAGATCCGCGAACTGCTCGAGCGCGCGGGTGATCGCGACCAGGCCAGCGCGCTGCGCCGCGAGGGTCTCGGGCACCTTCTCGCCGGCGACGGCCTCGCGGGCCTTGGCGAACTCGGTGTGCGCGGTGTCGAGCGACGGCAGCGCCGCGGCGACCGCGGCGAGCAGCGCCTGGGTCTTGGGATCCTGCGGCGCCGCGCCCGATCCAGATCCAGCCCCGGACCCAGCGCCGGGCGCCGTGCTCGGCCCCGGCACCAGGCCAGGCGCGCTGCCGCTGCCACTCCCACTCGCCGCGTTCGCGCCGTTCGCGAGCCCGGCCTTGAGCCGCGCGATCACCTCGTCGAGCCGCGCGATCAGCACCGCCTGGCGATCGGCGAGCACCGGCCCGGCGATCGACGCCGGCACCGGCCCCGCCGGCGCCTTCGCATCCATCATCGACGGCCCGCCCTTGTAGCCGCCGAGGCGATCGACCTGATCGACCAGCGCGAGCTCGTCCTGCGCGATCGAGCGCAGCACCGCGATCGGATCATCGAGCTGCTCGCGCGCGCGCTTGAGCGCGTCCAGCGCCTGCTCGGTCGACTTCCTCGCCAGCTCGCCGGCCAGCCCCTGGGCGTGCCGCCGCGCATCCGACAGCGCGGTCCGCGCCTCCTGCACGTAGAGATCGAGGTTCTGCAGCTGGATGAGCCGCGCCTTCTCCTCGTCCTTGCGCTCGGCCTCGGGCTTGGCGCCGATCGCGCCGATCTCGTCGCCGGCCATGTCGGCGATCGTGCCGGCGTCGGCCACCAGCGTGCGCTCGGTAGTGGCGAGCGTCAGGTAGAGATCGCGGTGGCCCGTGGGATCGGCGCCCGGCCCGGCGGCCGCGACCTGATCCCACACCGCCTGCGCCTGATCGCGCACGTCGCGCTGCTGCGCGATCAGCCGATCGAGCCGCGGCTCGAGCCCGTTCTTGCCCTTGTTGACGTCGTCGGCGATCGCCTGGGCGCGCGCGACGACGATCGCGAGGTTGGCCTTGGCGTCGCCGTTGTCGGGGAGCGCCTGGTTCGCGGTCTGGAACCAGGCCGCGGCCTCGTGCAGGAACCCCAACGCCGCGTCGAGGTCCGGCTTCTCGCCCTCGGTGAGCGACTTCGCGTGCTCGGCGAACGCCACGCCCAGATCGAAGGCTGCGCGGTAGCGCAGCTCGGGATCGACGCCGGCGTCGCCGAACGACTTGACCAGGAGATCCTCGGCCTTCGCGTAGTCCTTCGCCTGCAGCGCGGCCTGGCCGTCGTTGTACTGATCGCGGGCCGGGCGGTGCTCGCCGCCGCAGCCGAGCGCGATCACCAGCAGGACGCTGATGCGCTTCATGACAGCCTCCGTTCGGTCGCGGAGCCGACCCAGACCGAGCCGACGAGCGCGATCAGCGCGGCCAGCACCCACCACGGGTACAGCTCGGTCGGGATGACCCGCGTCGCCGCGTCGTCCGCGTCCCGGACGATCGGCTTGACGTGCTGATTGACGATCGACTCCAGGTCGAGCGCCGAGGTGCCCGCGGGCACGTACGCGCCCTCGGTGGTCACGGCGATCTGCCGGAGCGTGTCGCCGTCGAGCTTGGAGATGACGGGCGCGCCGTCGTGCATCAGCTGGCTGACCGCGCCGGTCTTGGGATCGGCGATCATGAGCGGCACGCCGGTCTCGCTGCCCAGACCGACCGCGATCACGTGGATGCCCGCGTCGCGCGCCTCCTTGGCGGCGTCGAGCGGGAATGACTCGTGGTCCTCGCCATCGGTGATGAGCACGATCAGCTTGGCGCCCTGGCCCTTCGGGAACGCGCGCACCGCGGTCCGCAGCGCGTCGCCGATCCGGGTGCCGCCGCGGCTCACGCTGCGCGTGTCGACGCCGTCGACCGCGAGGTTGAAGAACGCGTGGTCGGCGGTCAGCGGGCACATCATCGCGGCGCGCCCGGCGAACGCGACCAGCCCGACCCGCGCGGTCGAGAGCTGCTTGATCATGTTCTTGATCTCGATGCGCGCGCGCGTCAGCCGGGTCGGCGGGACGTCGGTGGCGAGCATCGACTTCGAGACGTCGAGCACGACGATCACGTCGGCGTTGGTCTGCGCGCGCGCGGTGGTCTCGGTCTGGCCCCGCGCCTGCGGCCGCATCACCGCGAGCACGCCGCAGACCAGCGCCAGGAACACCAGGCCGAGGCGCAGGAATATCCGCTCGCGGGTCGGCCGCGACGCCAGGCGCGCCTGCATCGCCGGCGACATGAACCGCGCCAGCGCATCGGCGCGCTGCAACTCGAGCGCGCCCAGCCCGACGACGATCGCCAGCGCGAGCCAGATCCAGTGGACCTGCTCGGGGCTGGCCCAGGTGAAGTCGAAGTCGCTCACGGCAACCTCCGCAGGATCGTGCCGCGCATGATCATCGCCAGCGCGGCGAGGCCGAGGCCGATCGCGACGCACCAGCCGTAGTACTCGTTGTATTCGAGGAACTTCACCTCGGCGAGCTGGGTCCGCTCGAGCTGATCGATCTCCTTCACGATCTCGCGCAGGCTCTCGTCATCGGTGGCGCGGAAGTAGCGCCCGCCGGTGGTGACCGCCATCTTGGTGAGCAGCTCCTCGTCGATCTCGACCGGCTGCGCCACGACCTCGGCGCCGATGCGCACCGGCGCCATGCCGTTGGTGCCGGCGCCGATCGCGTAGACCTTGATGCCCTGCTGCTTGGCCCACTCGGCCGCGCCCGCGGGCGCCTCGACGCCGGCGTTGTTGACGCCGTCGGTGAGCAGGATCGCGACCCGCGACCTGGCCGGGGTCTGCCCGAGCCGCTCGACCGCGAGCGCGAGGCCGTCGCCGATCGCGGTGCCGTCCTCGTTGCGCTCGCGGGTGATCGACAGCGCGTCGAGCGCCGCGAGCAGGTTGCCGTGATCGAGCGTGAGCGGCGCGCGGGTGTCGGCGTAGCGCGCGAAGCTGACCAGGCCGATCGCGTCGTCGGTGCGGCCGCGGGTGCCGCCGCCGCCGAGCACGAACGTGCGGAACACCCGCTTGATCGCGTCGAGGCGGGTCTCCTCGCGACCCGGCGGCGACAGATCGAGCGCCTGCATCGAGCCCGAGGTGTCGACGACCATCATGATCGCGATGCCCTCGGCGTGGACCTCGGAGTCCTTCTCGCCGGCGCGCGGCCCGGCCATGCCGACCGCGAGCGCGCAGACCGCGCTGGCGATCAGCGCGTCAGGCAGCCACGCCAGCGCCGTGCGCCAGCTCCCGCCGCCGTGCGGCAAGGCCGCCAGCGACGAGAACACCACGCGGCCGGGCGAGCGCCGCAGCATCAAGACGACCGGGATCGCGGCCAGCGCCGCGAGCAGGTACCAGGGGTGAGTCCACTCGATATCGCCCGGGGCCCACATCTAGGCAGCCTCCGCATGAGTCTCGATCGCGCGGGTCTGATCGACGAACGCGCGGGCGACCGCGAGGATCGCGAGCGACTCGTCGGCGCCGGGCCGCCAGCCCGCGAACTTCACGCGATCGCAGCGCTCGAGGAACTCGCCGAGGCCGGCGCGCTGCTCGTCGGCGAGCTCGGGCGAGCGCCCGGCCTCGCGCAGGAACTCCTCGGTCGTGAGCTCGGGCGCGCGCACCGCGAACCGGTCCTCGAGGTACCGCCGGACGATCGCCGACAGCTCGACGAACCACGCGTCGGCGTCGCCCTCGGTCGGCGCGCCGCGCCGGGCCAGCTCGCCCAGCGCGAGGACCGCGCGCTCGTAGGCGGTCGCGCGCGCCACCACCGCGCGGCGGAGCCGCACGCGGCGCACCGCGAACACCGCGATGCCGATCGCGAGCACGCCGCCCGCGCCGCCGAGGATCCACGGCCACGGCGAGGCCTCGCCCAGCACCGGATCGATCGCGCCGTGCGCGGGCCTGAGCTCCGCCGCCACGCGGGTCGCCGGCACCGGCTCGATTTCGAGCGGCACCTCGTCGGTCAAGAGCTCGACCGGCTCGGTCGCGCCCGCCGGCGTGAAGGTCAGGCGCAAGGGCGGGATGCGGTGTCGCCCCGAGGCCAGCGCGTCGAGCGCGTAGTTGCGGATCTCGCGCGGCCCGCCATCGGCGGCGTGCTCGTGGCGCTGATCGAAGCCGGAGATGCGGAACCGGCCGAGCGCGTCGTGCTCGAACGGCACGTCGAGCGTGACGCCGGCCTTGCCCTCGACCGTGAGCCGCACGTACAGCGGATCGCCGAGCGACGGCCTGGGCGGCCACACCGCGAGCGTGGCCTTGACCGGGCCCGACTCGGTCGGCTTGACGATCGCGTCCGTCGGCGGATCGGGCCAGGTCGTGGTCGGCGCGGCGTCGTCGCCACCGCCGCACGCGGTCAGCGCGATCGCGATCGCGCTCGCTGCGAGCCAGGCCCTCATCGGCGCATCCTCCGCCGCTCGCGCTCGCGGAAGAACCGCAGCACCGGATCGACCACCGGCAGCTCGGCGTCGATCGTCATCAGATCGATCCCCGACGAGCGCAGGTCATCTTCGAGCTTCTGGCGCCGCGCCTTCGCCGTGCGCGCCAGCTCGGTGCGGAACGCCAGCGACTGGGTGTCGACCAGGCGCGTGCGCCCGGTCTCGGCATCCTCGAGCGTCACCAGCCCGGCGGGCGGCATCTGGGCCTCGCGCTCGTCGCGCACGACCACCGAGACGACATCGTGCTTGCGGTGGGCGTGGCGCAGCACCTCCACGTAGCCCTCGTCCATGAAGTCCGAGACCAGGAACATGACGGTCTTGCGCGGCAGCACCTTCTGGCAGAACTCGAGCGCCGCGGCGATCGAGGTCGAGCTCCGCGGCTTGGCCACCGACTTCTCGCGCAGCTTGCCGAACAGCGTGCGGACGCCGCGCGGGATCTCGCGCAGCCAGCCCCACCACGCATCGCCCGCCGAGGCGCGACCGCTCGCGGCCGCCTCGCTGCGCGCGTAGATCTCGCGGATGACGCGAACCGCGTGCTTGCCGCCCTTGCGCGGCGGGATGTAGAGGTCGGCGCCGCCGTGGAACAGCAACAGCCCGACCTTGTCGGCGTTGGCGGTGGCCGACATCGCGAGCAGCGCCGCCAGCTCGACCGCGGCCTCGAGCTTCGAGCGCCGGCCCGAGCCGAACTCGAGCGACGCCGACACGTCGACCACGAGCATGACCGTGAGCTCGCGCTCCTCGACGAACCGCTTGACGTGCGGCTCGCCGGTGCGGGCGGTGACGTTCCAGTCGATGGTGCGGACGTCGTCGCCCGGCACGTACGGGCGGACCTCGTCGAACTCCATGCCGCGGCCGCGGAACACGGACAGGTAGGCGCCGGCCATGACGTCGGCGACTTGCCGACCGGTCACGACCTGGATGCGCCGCACGTTCTGGGCGATCTCGGCGGGTAGCACGGGCTTCCCTTATGGGACGGCGACGTTCTCGAGGATCTGCGCGATGACGTGATCGGAGGTCTTGCCCTGGGCCTCGGCCTCGTAGCTGACCAGCACGCGGTGCCGGAGCACGTCGTGCGCGATCGACTTCACGTCGTGCGGCGACACGTAGTCGCGACCGGCGAGCAGCGCCTGGGCCTTGGCCACGCGGACCAGGCACAAGGAGCCACGCACCGAGGCGCCGTTGTCGATGAGCGCGGCCAGCGACGGGAACCCCGCGGCCTTGGGATCGCGGGTCGCGGTCACCAGGTCGACCGCGTAGCGCTTGACCTTGTCGTCGACGAACACCTGGCGCACGACCTCGCGGGCCGCCAGGACATCATCGGTGTGCATGACCTTCTGCGCGCTGGGCTCGCTGCCCGCGCCGGCCATGCGATCGATGATCTTGACCTCGTCGTCCTTCGACGGGTAGCCGACCTTGAGCTTGAGCATGAAGCGATCGAGCTGGGCCTCGGGCAACGGATACGTGCCCTCCTGCTCGATCGGGTTCATCGTGGCCAGCACCAGGAACGGCTCGGCCAGCTTGAAGGTGGAGTCGCCGATCGTGACCTGTCGCTCCTGCATCGCCTCGAGCAACGCCGACTGCACCTTGGCGGGCGCGCGGTTGATCTCGTCGGCGAGGATGAAGTTGCCGAAGACCGGCCCCTTCTTGACCGCGTAGGTGCCCTCGCGCGGGTTGAAGACCTGCGTGCCGACGACGTCGCCGGGCAGCATGTCGGGGGTGAACTGGATCCGCGAGAAGCTGCCGTCGATCGCGTCGGCCAGCGTCCGCACGACCAGCGTCTTGGCGAGGCCGGGCACACCCTCGAGGAGCACGTGACCGCCGGCCAGCAGGCCGAGCAGCAGGCGATGGAGCATGTCGTCCTGCCCGACCAGGACCTTGCCGACCTCCGCCTTGAGTGCCGTGAACCGACCCTGGATCTTCGCGACGTCGTCGCCGAGACGCTCTGCCATACAGCCTCTGTCGAATCCTTCTTGTCGATCGTTGGAAGTGAGCGCGGCGAACCATCGGTCCGGGCTCGCGCGATGTCAACCGGGCCAGGCGCAGCGACATTCCCGGGCGCGCGACACATGCGACGGGCACCGCGACCCCGGGGTTTCGGTGGGTTGGCGTGGCTGCGACGGGCCGCGAGCTACAGGCGCGCGCGAAATGCCCTCGAAACCGCCGCCGCGCGACCCGCGAACGCGCACTTGCGGCCGGGTTTTGCCGCGATCGACCCGGCACGACTGTTGAAAAGGTCGCGCTTCACCATGATGACCCGCTCTTCGATCCTGTTCGCGACCGTCTCCCTCCTCTCCGTCGCCGCGTGCGCGACCGCCGGTTCCGAGCTGCGCGGTCGCGAGGCGCGCGTCGGCCTGGCCCGCCTGCAGCTGCAGCCCGCGCCGACCGCGGCGCGCGAGTTCCCGGCGCTGCGCGCGGAGGCCGTGATGCCGACCGCCGACCAGGTCGCCGTCCACATGAGCAACGTGATCGGCGCGACCGCGACCGCGCGCGTCCACATCTGCGTCGACGGCGCCGGCGCGGTGCAGTCGGTGAAGCTCACCCGCACCTCGGGCCTGGCGTCGTTCGACGAGGCCGTCCGCGCCGACGTCCCGGGCTGGCAGTTCGAGGCCCCCGCCGGCGGCGCGGCGACCTGCGGCGACGCCTCGGTCGTCTACACCGCGCGTTGACCCAGACCCCGACGGATCCCGGTCACCGGCTGATCCGCACCCGCTTGATCACGACCGCCGTGTTGGGCCGATCGTTCGCGCCGCGTGGCACCGCGCCGATCGCCTTGACGACGTCGAGCTCCTTGCACTGCCCGAAGATCGTGTGCTTGCCGTCGAGCCAGCGGTTGTCGCCGAGATCGATGAAGAACTGGCTGCCGTTGGTCGACGGACCGGCGTTGGCCATCGCGAGCGCGCCCGGGCGATGGGTCAGCTCGGGCACGATCTCGTCGTCGAAGGTGTAGCCCGGCCCGCCGGTGCCGACGCCGCGCGGATCGCCGCCCTGGATCATGAAGTCGGGGATCACGCGGTGGAAGATCAGGCCGTCGTAGAACGGCCGGTTGCGGACGGTCGCGCTGGTGTCCGGATCCTTCCACGCCTTCTGGCCGGTCGCGAGCCCGACGAAGTTGGCGACGGTCATCGGCGTCTGGGCCTCGAACAGCTCGCAGTGCAGCGTTCCGGACGTGGTCTCGAGCGTCGCGGTGAGCGGCCCCTTGCCGCGGAACCGCTTGGTGTAGGTGGCGAGGTCGGCGGCGACCGGCGGGCGAACCTCGCGGATGACGACCAGCTCGATGCGCCGGCTGGCCTGGGCATCGGCCAGCGGATGGGTCGGGCCCTGCCCGCTCGCCAGCAGGCGCTTCGCCGGCACGCCGCGCTTCACCAGCGCGGCGCGGAACGCCTCGGCGCGCGCGGTCGAGAGCGCGGTCAGCCACGCGCCGGTGCGATCGCCGTCGGGCGCGACGTCGTCGGTGTAGCAGTCGACGCGGATCATCGCGTCGGCCTGCTTGAGGGTGAGCGCCAGATCCACGATCAACGACTTCGCCGCGGGCTTGAACGCCGCGGTGCCGACCTCGAACAGATCATCGGTCGACAGGCTGGCGCGACCGTCGACGGTGACCGCGTCACCGCCGATCTGCACCAGCGTCTTGGGCTGCTCCGCCGGCGCCGCCGCCGCCGTACCGCCCGCGAGCAGGCCGAGGATCACCACGAGCGCGCGCGTGTGCTGCATCCGCGGAGCATATCCCGCGCTTCACCCGGCGGCGTCCGTTGCGTCGCCCATCCGCCCCGGTGACACTCGGGTCGTGAGGGGCAACGAGGTCGCGAACGCGTTCCGTCAACAGGCCGACGAGCTGGGCGGCTTGATCGGTGAACACAAGCAGCTCGCCAACGATCTCGGCGCGCGCATCACCCAGCTCGAGGAGCAGCTGGCGCAGGCGCGGCGCGAGCTGGCGGCGATCTACCTGCCCTCGCTCGAGGACGCGGCGATCGACAAGG
This sequence comes from Deltaproteobacteria bacterium, assembly GCA_021413675.1. Lineage (GTDB taxonomy): Bacteria > Myxococcota_A > Polyangia > Haliangiales > Haliangiaceae > JAIOQA01. Next base: position 20,889 of record JAIOQA010000555.1, read on the forward strand.
CCCAGCGCCTGACCGGGTTCCAGGGCTTCACGCGCCGCGATCCGCGGGTCGCGATGGCGCAGGAGCGCAAGGTCCTGACCTCGCGGGTGCCGCAGCTCGAGAGCGATCCGCGCTACGCCCGCCGCGCGCTCCTCGTCGGCCCCGACGGCACGCTGACCCAGGAGCGCGACCAGGCCGCCGAGTCGCTCGCCCCGCTCCAGGCCGAGTGCGAGAAGTTCGAGAGCCAGCTCGGGTTCCAGGAGCTCGTCGACATCGGCTACGACACGCCGAAGTTCACCGAGCACTGGTGGCAGGGCGCGTACTGGAAGCACTGGGCCGCCGGCGACCGCATCTGCAAGGCGCTCGGCATGGCCGACTTCGGCGACGACGTGCTACCCGCGTACCAGAAGTGGGCCGAGCCGCGGAACACCCTCGCCGCCGACGTCGCGCGCCTCGACGCCGAGATCGCCGCGGTGCACGCGCTGGTCCAGGAGCGCGATCAGCTCGCCGATCGCCTGAGCAAGCTCGACTCGATCTATCTCGCCCAGGCCCAGCAGTTCCTCGGCGAGCACCTCGAGCACGCGGACGTCGCGCTGCTCGAGCAGTGGGTCGCCGGCGATGCCGAGCTCGAGCGCGCGGTCCGGGTCTGCGTGCGCAAGCTCGCCGGCCTCAACGCCAAGCGCCAGTTCATCACGGAGATCCGCGACGACGGCATCCGGCCGCTGGTCGGCGAGCTCGACACCCGCCGGCAGAAGTACCAGCAGAAGCGCGCCAAGTTCTCGCGCCCCAAGAACGCCTACGGCACGTTCGCCGCGACGACGATCGACCAGAAGTTCCCGGACCGCGCCGCCGCGCTGCGCGCCCAGCAGGACAAGGTCCGCCGCCGCGTCGACGCGCTGATGGCCGCCGACAACTACGCCGACTTCGATCTCCGCAACGACTCGTCGCTGTGGTGGATGCACTTCCTCGGCGCGCCGCCGCCGCGGCTCGCGCCCAACCTCTACGGCTACTACCAGGCGCGGCCCACGATCGTGCCGCTCCTGGATCCCGACTACGTCGACATGACCGACGAGCCCGACACCGCGCACGCCGCCACCGCGTTCATGTCGCGCGATCAGGAACAGGGCGGCTACCTGTCGTGAAGCGGCTGCGGGTCGTCTCGTACGCGATCAACGGGCGCGGCGTGGGCCACCTCGTGCGCCAGCTCGCGATCCTGCGCTGGGTCCGGCGCTACGCCGCGCTGCTCGGCGTGCAGGCCGAGTGCTGGGTGCTGACCACGTCGGAGGCCGACACGCTGGCGCGGCGCGAGGGCTTCGCCGCGTTCAAGTTGCCGTCGAAGGCGATGATGCGCGACGCGCAGATCGATCCGACCCGCTGGCTGGCGGTCGCGCGCGGCTGGGTGCTCAACGCGGTCGCCGGCATCGCGCCCGACGTGATCCTCGTCGACACGTTCCCGGGCGGCAGCTTCGGCGAGCTGGTGTCGGTGCTCGAGCTGGTGCCGCAGCGGGTGCTGGTCGCGCGCGCGGTCAAGGACGAGATCGCCGGCGACGACGCGTACCGCGGGCTGGTGCCGATGTACCAGACGCAGATCGTCCCCGACGATCGCGGGGTCGGGCCGATCCTCCTGCGCGAGCGCGAAGAGCTGCTCGACCGCGCCGCCGCGCGCACCGCGCTCGGCGTGCCCGAAGGGGCGCGTGCGGTCTACGTGACCCTCGGCGGCGGCGGCGACGAGGCCGCGCCGCGCACGCTCGCGCCCCTGTGCGACGCGCTGGTCGCGCGCGGCTGGCACGTCGTCGTCGGCGCGGGGCCCCTCTATCTCGGGCCCGAGCGACGCGGCGCGAACATCACGTGGATGGATCGCTACGTGCCGATGGAGCTGTTCCAGGGCTTCGACGCCGCGGTCTCCGCCGGCGGCTACAACAGCGTCAACGAGCTGATGTTCGCCGGCGTGCCCACGGTGTTCCTGCCGCAGCCGCGCCTCGCCGACGATCAGGAGGGCCGCGCGGCGATGGCCGCCGCCGCGGGCGCGGGCCGGCTCGCGCCGACGCTCGAGGCGATCCCCGATCTGCTCGAGGCACCCGGCGATGCCGCGTGTGCGCGCGCGCTGGTCCCGCACAACGGCGCCCGCGCCGCCGCCGCGGCGGTGCTCGCGACGGTGCTGCCCGCCGCCGATGTGGCGATGGCGAAGAGCGTGCTGACGCCCTCGCTCTGGGCCGCCGCGCACCGCGCCGCCGGCACGGATGGTGTCGCCGCGGATCGCGCGCTCGACCTGGTGCGCGCGGTGGTCGGCGAGTCGCCGAGCGCGCTCGAGGCCAGGGACGCGATGCTGGCCGAGCTGGTCGCCGATGGCGCGCTGGTCGCGAGCCCACCGCGCCGGCAGTCGCGCGCCGCCGCGCGGGTCGAGCGCCTGCTCGCGGTGGTCACCGAGGCGCGCGTGCCGGCGGATCTGGCGGCCACGCTGCTGCGCACGCTGCGCCGCAAGTTCCCGGCCGCCTCGCTCGACGCCACCGTCGACGCGATCGAGGTGCTGTTCCCGGCGTGGGCCCGGTTCGCGGACTGGATGGGCGCGGTCGCGCTCATCAACGCGCTGCCGGTGCAGCGCAGCTACGCGATCGGCGAGTTCGCGGCCGCGACCGCGGCGTGGCTCGGCCGCGAGGACGATCTCTTCGATGCGCTGCGCCGGTTCGCGCGCAGCGAGGGCGGCGGCGCGCGCCCGGTCGCCGAGGTCCTGCGCGCGCTCGGCGAGGGCCCGAGGTGAGCGGCAAGCAGTCGGCGCGCACCGCGCGCATCCTCGACGGCATCGCCACCGGCGTGCCGACCGGCGGCCCATCCACGGTCCACGTCGACGTCACCAACGCGTGCAACGCCGCGTGCATCACCTGCTGGGATCACTCGCCGCTGTTGACCGAGGCGCGGCCGCCGTCGTGGAAGAAACGCCGGCTCGAGCTCGCGCGCTTCACCGAGCTCGTCGACGATCTCGCGGCGCTCGGCTCGGTCGGATCGATCGTGCTGTCGGGCATGGGCGATCCGCTGGTGCACCCCGACATCTACGAGATGATCGCGCTGGTCAAGCGCCAGGGCTGGCACCTGACCCTCATGACCAACCTGATCGCCGCCGACATCGATCGACTCGCGCCGCTCGGCGTCGACGCGTTCCTGATCGGCGTGCACGGCGCGACGCCCGCGACCTACGCCGCGTTTCACCCGGGCTGGGACGAGCGCGAGTTCTTCCGGCTGTGCAGCCACCTGCGCCGGCTGCACGCGACCGGCGCGCAGGTGCGGCACGTGCAGGTGATCAACCGCGACACCGCGCCCGAGGTGCCGGCGATGGTGCGGTTCGGCGCGCTCTTCAAGGCGGCGCGCGTGAACTTCAAGCTCGCGTCGCTCACCGGCGGCACCGAGGCGTGCCGCATCACCGACGACCAGCGCGCGTGGCTGCGCACCGAGGGGGTCGCGCAGGCGCGCGCCCTCGCGACCGAGCTCGGGGTCGCGACCAACCTCGATCTCTTCGAGGCCCAGCTCGCCGCGGCGATCGTGCCCGACGGTGATGGCACCGGCGACGATCGCGACGAGACCGATCTCGACGGCGATCCCAGCGCGACCGTGCCGATCGCCGAGGTCGGCTGCTTCATGGGCCACGTCTACACGCGCATCACCGCGACCCTCGATGTCCTCTACTGCTGCAACACCGCGGTGCGGGTCGGCTCGCTCGCCGACGCGCGCTTCCGCGACCTGTGGCACGGCCCGGTCTGGCAGGGTCTGCGCGATCGCCTGCGCGGCGGCGACTACTTCCCGGGCTGCGAGCGCTGCGGCAAGTTCGAGCAGAACCTCGCGTGGAGCGAGCGGGTGCGCGCGCGCCTCGGCGAGGAGGTCTGGCGCGCGGCCACCGGCGCCGGCGCGCGGCCGGTGAAGCGCCTGCGGGTGGTGTCATGAGCCCCGAGGCCGCGCGCATCCCGACGATCGAGTGGCAGGTCGCCGGCGCGTGCAACTACGACTGCTCGTACTGCATCCAGTCGGCGCGCTACCGCAAGGGCCGCCCGAAACGCGATCAGCTGGCGCAGGCGATCCGCGCGTTCGCGTCCTTGCCCGGCACGTGGGAGCTGAAGTGCTCCGGCGGCGAGGCCTTCGCGCACCCGCTGTTCCTCGAGCTGATCGTGCCCGAGCTGGTGATGCGCACCCGGCACACGCTGTCGGTGCTCACCAACTTCTCGGCATCGCGCGCCGAGCTCATGCGCTTCGCGCACATGACCCGCGGCCGGCTCGCGGTGTTCTCGGCGTCGCTCCACCTCGAGTTCGCCGACATCGACGAGTTCGCGGCCAAGGCCGAGTGGTTCGCGCTGCAGCTCGAGCCGGCCACGCGCTTCGTCGTCAACCAGGTGGTCATCCCCGATCGCCTGCCCGAGGTCGCGCGCGGCAAGGCCGCGATCGAGGCCCGCGGCCTGCGCTGGTTCCCGCAGCTCTACAAGGTCGACGGCGGCGTCCACGACTACGCCGAGCCCGAGGCGCTGATCCCGCTCACCGGTCGCCGCCCCGGCCCGCGCCAGGCCAACCTCGCGCCGTCGTATCGCGGCCGCACCTGCTGGGCCGGCGTCGACTACGCGGTCGTCGACAAGGACGGCGACGCGTGGTCGTGCCGGACCGCCAAGCGCCACGGCGCGGGGTTCCTCGGCAACGTGTTCACGGGCGAGCTGACCCGCGCGACCGCGCCGCAGGCGTGCGCCTGGGATATCTGTCCGTGCACCGTGCCCGCCAATCGCGGCATGATCGAGGGCGTGACGCCCGACGGCCCGATGGAGAGTGAGGCCGAGTGACGCGCGCGCCGCACTACCCGCTCGAGGGCGTCGCGTCGTGGAACATGAACACGACGTGCAACTACCGCTGCTCGTACTGCACCCAGCGGTTCGTCGACGATCGCGGACAGTGGGCGCGCGATCTGCCGCGCTTCATCGCCGGCTTCCTCGCGCTGCCCGGCGACTGGGAGATCAAGCTGTCGGGCGGCGAGCCCTTCCGTCACCCCGACCTCCTCGGCTGCGTGCGCGCGCTCGCGGACGGCGGTCGCCGGGTCAGCGTGGTGACCAACCTGTCGGCCCCGCTCGACGAGCTGATCGAGTTCGCGGCGATCACGGCCGCGCGCCCGGGGTTGATCTCCGCGTCGCTGCACCTCGAGTACACGACGCCCGAGGCCATGATCGAGAAGCTCACCGCGCTCGCGCCGCACCACCGCGGCAAGACCGTGGTCACCTGCGTCGCGACCCGCGCCAGCCTGCCGCGGCTGCCGGCGATCGCCGCCGAGTTCGCCGCCGCGGGCCTCCGCTTCCGGGTCCAGCCCGAGAAGCAGGATCGCGAGGTCATCGACTACGCCGACGACGAACGCGATGTGCTGATCCAGCTCGGCGGCCACAACGGGACCGGCGCGATCGCGCCGTCGTTCGAGGGCCGGCCGTGCTGGGCCGGCGCGCGCTACCTGATCGTCGATCACCAGGGCGAGGCCTATCGCTGCTACCCGGCGCGCCGGCAGCGCGCCGAGCGCCTGGGCAACCTGCTCGACGGCTCGCTGCGCCTGGCGAGCGAGGCCACGCCGTGTCGCTATCAATACTGCAACTGCACCGTGCCGCAGCAACGCGGCATGGTCATGGGAGGTGCCTGATGCTGGCTGGTTCGATGAAGCTGCGGACGTTCCTGCTGATCGCGACGGCGCTGATGATCACGTTCGGCGTGCTCGCCATCAAGGCGTGCAAGAGCGGGGCGAAGACCGACGAGAACGGCTACGTCGCCAGCGCGGCGCCGGTCGCGTCCGGGTCGGCGCCGGCGCCGACGCCACCACCGACGCCCCAGCCGGCCGTGGGCAGCGCGGGGAGCGGCGGCAGCGTGATGGGCAGCGGCGCGACGCCGACGGGCGACATCGATCTGCCCGAGCGCCCGTACGATCGCGTCGTCATCTCGTACCGCGGCCGGTCGATCGACAGCGATCGCATCAAGGACGCGACCAAGGGCGAGGCCTGGAAGGTGAGCGTCTACCAAGACGCGGGCCAGAGCACGGTCAACCGCATCAAGGTCGACGCCAACCGCAACAACAAGTGGGACGACAAGATCACCTTCGACGGCGACAAGGTGAAGCTGCAGCACGCCAGCAAGGACGACGAGAACTACGACGAGGAGTACCGCTGGGAGGGCACCGGCTGGCGCAAGAAGAAGTAGCGCCGGAAGCCAGCGCTGCGATCACGTGGTCCCGTCGGCGAAGATCACGATCCCGTGGTCGCCGACGAGCGCGAAGCCGAGGCGGGCGTACAGCGCGCGCGCCGCGGCGTTGTCGGCGTCGACCAGCAGGACCGCGCGGGTCGCGCCCCATGACCGCGCCGCGGCCAGGGCGCCGGCGATGACCACGCCCGCGTGACCGCGACCGCGCGAGGCGATCGGCGTGAACACGTCGGCCACCAGCGCGGTGTCGTCGATCACCCAGGCGATCGCCACGGTGGCGACCAGCGCGCCCTCGACCTCGGCGACGAACGTCCGGCCCTGGGCGAGCTGCAGCTCGACGCTCGCGCGCGCTGACTCGCCCCGCCAGCTGACCAGGGTCTCGTGATCGTCGGGCCCCGCGCGCCGCACCTGCGCGCGGCTCGTTGCGGGCTGGCGCAGCGCCGCGAGCTCGAGCGCGTACGCCAGCTCGTGGCGAAGGACCGCGACCGGGCGATCGGCCAGGCCCAGCGCCGCGCGCGCGACCTCGACCTGGCTCCGCGGCCCCGCGAGCCCCGCGATCTCGCGACCCGAGCGCGCGACCGCGTGGCGCGCCAGTGCTCCGGGATCGATCGGCGCCTGGAGAAACAGGTGACCGTTGCGCGCGTGCGAGACCACGCCGCAGATCGCGTCACCCGCGGTGCTGGCCGCCCAGGTGCCGCTGTTGCCCATCCCGGTGAAGGTGAGGCCAGCGGCGTGCAGGTTGTGGCGCAAGATCGTCGAGGTCGCCGCGTGCGCCGCGAGGAAGGCATCGACCCGCGCGGCGTCGCTGTCGTCGAGGAGCAGCGCGCCGTCCGTGATCAGCCCCGCGTAGCGGGCGTGCGCGGCGGCGAGCACCCGCGCGTGCTCGGCGCTGAACGGCGCGGTCGGCGTGGCCGGGCCGGCGCGATCGACGAGCCAGTCGCGCAGCAGTACCTCGGCGCGCGCCTCGCCGGCGGGCGACAGCGTCAGCGGCCGATCCCAGGCGTCGGCAACCGACGCCAGCTCGAGGCGCCGGAGCTCGGCGTCGTCGAGCGCGTACCAGCGCGCCCGGGCGCGCGCGGCCTCGAGGTCGCCGCGGCCGATCGTCACCTCGACGGCGCGATCGCGATCGCTCGAGAGCCACACCAGCTTGTCCTCGCGCAGCGGCGCGGCGAGCGGCAGCGAGAACGCGAGCGCGGCGCGCGCGCCATCGGGCGGCCCCGGCGGCACGAACCCGCCGAACACCCAGCGCTCGCTCGGCGTGCGCCGGCCGGAGAACATCGCGACCGCATCGCCGGCGGCGTACGCGGCGCCCGCGGTGCAGCGCAGCGTGTCGTCGACCAGCGCCGTGGTCTCGGCGCCGATCGCCTCGTCGTGGTCGAGCAGATCCCAGAGCGGCACCAGCACGAGCTCGTCGCCCACGCCGGTCTGCCGCGACGACAGGATCGCGCCGGCCCACAACCAGCGCCGGAGCGTGAACGCCTCGAGGGGCAGCGGCCGCTGCGCGGGCGCCGTGTCCCGCAGGCGCCGGTAGACGAGGCAGTAGAGCTGCAACACGCCGGCGAGGAAGCTGCGGCCCAGGCTCGCGGCCACCAGGTGCGCGCCCGGCGAGCGTGGCCAGCTGAGCGCGGTACCCGGCACCTCCGGCGGCAACGCGTCGACGTACGGCGCCCACGGATCGCCGGCCGCGCCGTATCGCGCGCACAGGAGCCACAGCATCAGCGTGCCCGGCCCGAACAGTGGCTCGCCCAGCCACGCCGCGATCGCGGGGTACCGCGCGAACACGTCGCGGGTCCGCATCATGAGCGCGACGGGGACCTCGACCAGCGGCGCGCCGGCCGCGATCGGCGCGGTCGCGCTCACGCGCGCGCCGCGCGGACCGACGCATACCTGCAAGCCCGGCGCGAGCCGCGCGCCACCCGCGGTGGCCCAGGCGACCAGCGCGTCGAGCGCGTCCTGGGTCACCGGTGGCGACGGATCCGCGGGCTCGTGAGCCAGCACGACCGCCGCGACCTCGTGCAGGTCCGGCAGCTCGAAGGCGCCGGCGTCCCAGGCCACCGCGCACCGCAGGCTGGCGACGCGGGCGAGCAGGTGCGCCAGGTCCTCGACCACCGCGTCGCGGTCGAGCGCGGGTGTCGCCTCGTCGTCCATGTCGGCTCCTCGGACGCGGCGCCGCCGCGACGCCGCAGTCTACGCCAGGCGCACCACCCGATCGGCCGCCCCTGTGGCAGGCTCTGGCCGCGGTGGCGGATCAGGACAGAGCGGGTGCGACGCTGGCGACGTCGTCAGCCAACAACGCGAGCGGCGGCGCGACCGACGTCGGCAATGCCGCGACCACGCCGGCGGACGGCGCGCTCGACGCCACCGCGCCGGGCGCGCGCGGCGGCAGCGACGATCTGATCGGCACCTCGGTCGGCCGCTACCGCGTGCTCGCGCGCATCGGCGCGGGCGGCATGGGCGTGGTCTATCGCGCGTTCGATCCCGCGCTCGATCGGACCGTGGCGCTGAAGGTCCTGCCGCCGCTGCGCGAGTCGCAGCGCACCAACCTCGAGGAGCGCCTGCGCCGCGAGGCCCAGGCGCTCGCCCGCCTCGACCATCCCAACGTCGTCGCGGTGTACGACGTCGGGGTCGCGGCCGCGAGCCTGTTCGTCGCGATGCAGTTCGTCGACGGCACGACGCTCGACCAGTACGTCGCGCAGCACCCGCAATCACCGCGCGAGGTGATCGCGCTGTGCGTCGCCGCGGGCCGCGGGCTCGCCGCCGCGCACGCCGCCGGCATCATCCACCGCGACGTCAAGCCGGCGAACATCCTCGTCGACCGCGCCGGCCGGGTCTACGTCGGCGACTTCGGGCTCGCCCGCGCCACCGACCTTGCCGAGCCGCGGCCCGAGTCGAGCGACGATCTCTTGCTCGCCGAGGTCACGCGCCACGGCGCGATCGTCGGCACGCCGCTGTTCATGGCGCCGGAGCAGCACCGCGGCGAGCCCGCGACGCCGCGCTCGGATCAGTACGGCTTCTGCCTCGCCGCGTGGCAGCTGCTGTTCGGGCGCCATCCGTTCACCAGCGGGCCGTGGAGCCGCGCCGAGACGGTGGCCGCGATGGAGGCCGATCGCCTCGCCGAGCCGCCGCGCGCCACCAAGGTGCCCGCGCGTGCGATCCGCGCGCTGCGCCGCGGCCTGCGCCACGATCCCGCCGCGCGCTGGCCCTCGATGACCGCGCTGTGCGCCGCGCTCGCGCCGCGCTCGCGCACCGGCTGGATCGTCGGCGGGGTGCTCGGCGCCGGCCTGATCAGCGGCGCGGTCGCGATGATGATCGTCGGCGACGTCGTCCAGAACCAGGACCCGTGCGCGAACGCGGCCGACCGCATGGCGAGCGTCGCGACCGCGGAGCGCGCGCGCGCGATCACCGATGGCTTCGCGGCCACCAAGCTGCCCTACGCCGAGGCCGCCGCGACTCGCGCGACCACGGCGCTCGGTGCGTATCGCGATCGCTGGTCGGCGATGCGGATCGAGGCGTGCCGCGCGAATCGCGTCCGCCGCGATCAGTCGGATGATCTCTTCGATCGCCGGGTGGCGTGTCTCGACCAGCACCTTGCCGCGCTCGACAGCGCGTACGCCGTGCTGGCAACCACGCCGTCGCCGGATGCGGTCGATCGCGCGCTCGAGATCGTCGACACGCTGCCCGCGCTCGATGTCTGCGCCGATGTCCCGCGGCTATCGGCGATCGTGCCGCAGCCTGCGGACTCGAAGGCGCGCGCGGCGATCGCGACCCTCACGGCGGACGTCGAGCGCGCCCGTGTCGACATCAAGGCTGGCACCCTCCGCGGCGCCGTCGACGCGACCACCGCGCTGGTCGCCCGCGCCCGCGCCATCGACTGGGCGCCCCTGACCTACCGCGCGCTGCGCACCGCCGCGGACGCCCACACCGCGACCGGCGACACGACCGCAGGGATCGCCGACTTCCGGGCCGCGGCGCTCGAGGCCAGCCGCGCGCACGATGATCGCGCCGCGACCGAGGCGCTGATCAAGATGGCCTACTTCCTCAGCGACGTCGGCAAGGCCAGCGACGCGCTCGTCGTGGTCGCGGACGCCGAGCTCGGCCTCGAGCGCGCGGGCGACCCGCCGGACCTCCGCAGCCAGCTCGAGGCCGCGCGCGGCGTCGCGCTCGGCCACCTGTCGCGATTCGCCGAGGCCGACGCGGCGTTCGTGACCGCCTTGACCCGCGCCCGCGGCGTCGCCGATCCCGACGACATCGTCATCGCACGAACGCTCCTGAACCGGGCGAACTTCCTGCACGACGCGAACGACGTGACACGCGCGCGCGCCGCCGCACGCGAAGCCCAGCAGATCTTCGAGCGGCTGGTCGGCCCCGACCACCCCGCCCTCGCCGATGTCCATCAGACCCTCGGCAACATCGCGTTCCAGATGAAGGAGATCGACGAAGGGAAAGCCGAGTTCGAGCGGTTCTTCGCGATCATGCGCGCGCGCTGGCCCGACGACTCGCCGCTCATCGGCGTGGCCCACTTCAACCTCGGCACGATGGCGATCCATCAGGGCCGCCTCGATGATGCGGCCACCGAGTTCGACGCCGCCTACCAGCGGTTGCGACGCTCCGACCCGGATCACCCGAACACCTTCGCGGCGCTCTACATGCTGGGCGTGACGCACCTCCAGCAGGCCCGCTACGACGACGCGCTCCACGAGTTCCAGCAGGTGCGCGACTTCCGGCTCGCGAAGCTCGGGGCCGACAACGTTGCCACCGCCGACGTCCTCGACGCGATCGGCGAGGCCTACGGCCTGAAAGGCGACACCACCGACGCGTTCGCGGCCAAGTCCCAGGCCCTCGCCATCCGCGAGAAGGCGCTCGGGGTCGACAACCCGGACGTCGGGGAATCGCTCGGGAACCTCGCCAGCCTCGCGCTCGATCGCAACGACTGCGTCCAGGCGATCCCGCTCGCGAAGCGCTCGCTCACGATCCTCGATCGCAAGGACGTCGCGGCGAGCCGCACCATCGCCACGCGGCACGTGCTGGCCTCGTGCGCGATCAAGGCCGGCCGGTTCGCCGAGGGTGTCGCCGGCTTCGAGCAGGCCCTCGCGATCGCCGAGGTCCCGGGCAGCGGCGACATCGACACGCGCACGACCGTGCGGACCTCGCTCGCCGATGCGCTCTACGCCCACGGCCAGCGCGCGCGCGCCCGCAAGCTCTACGGCGAGGCCCGCGCGCTGTTCGCGGAGGCGGGCCGCACCGAGGATGTCGCCGAGATCCAGCAGTGGCTCGACGCGCATCCCTGAGCGTCACGCCGCCAGCAACTCCTCTCGCAGCTTCGTCAGGATCACACCCAGCAGGTTCTTGCCGCGCCAGTGCGCGCGGACCTGGATCCGCGGGTTGGAGGCCGCCAGGCCCACGCCCCAGATCTTGTCGAACGGGCTGGCCTCGACGAGCGTGGTCCCGCGCGTCGCCAGCAGCGCCTCCTCGAGCGCCGCGTCCTGCGTGAACTTCGCGCGGTTGCCCGCCAGCACGATGCCCTCGCGCTCCGCGAGCCAGACGTTGTTGTCGAAGTTGCGGACCTTGCGGCCGAGCGCCTTGTGCACGCGCGGGTGCCCCGCCGCGAGGATCTCCGCGGCGACCTCGGCGTCGCCGAACAGGAGCGCCTTGCCGTGCATCATGTACTGCTCGGCGCAGCTGAACGTGTGGCCCCGCGCCTCGAACCGGCACCGGTACCACTGCGAGAACGGGGACGCCTCGGTGAAGAAGAAGGTGAAGCGCTCGATCGACATGGTGTCGTATTTACACTATACGGCGACCGGCGCAAGCGGAAAAGCGCCCCCGGCGCGGCCGCGCGTGTACGCTGCCCCTCGGTGAACCCATGGCCCTCGACCTCACGATCATCGCACGCGATCGCACCGCCCTGGCGACGATGCCGATCGAGGACGAGGCGCACGACCGGCTGATGGCCGCCGCGGGGCGCGCGCCGTTCCTGCGCCGGATGCAGGACTACTACGCCAACGCGCGGTTCGATCGCAGCGAACTGCCCGCGCTCCGCGCCGAGCTGACCGCGATCGCGGCGGCGATCCGCGCCGACGCCGCGCTCGGCGCGCTGGTCGCGCGCCTGCAGGCGTTCGTCGACGACGCGATCGCGCGCGGCGCCGATCTCGCGGCCTACGCCGACTGACCCGCGACGGCCGCGTGCGGCGGGTGCCACGCGAACCGCGCGAACGGCGGATCGAGCGCCACGTCGGTGACGATGTTCACGAACGTGCTCAGCACGTAGACCCCGACGCCCAGCACGACGTCGAGCGCGAGCGCCTCGTCGTACCCGGCGCGGGTGAACGCGGCCAGCGTCTCCGGCGGCACTCGCCCGCGACCGCGCAGCACCGCGAGCGCGAAGCCGCGCAGCGCCTCGAGCCTGGCGTCCGGCAACGGCCGCCCTTCGCGCAGCGCCTGCACCACCGGCTGGACCTCGGGCGCATCGGCCTGCATCGCGGTGTGCATCGCCATGCAGTAGTGACAGCCGTGCTCGAACGCGACCGTCATCGCGACGACCTCGCGCTCGAACGGCGTCAGGCCGGTGCGATCGAACGCACCGAACCCGGCGAGCAGGTGCGCGAGCAGCGGCGGCGAGTGGGCGGCCGCGCCGACCGGGGCCGGCACGAACCCGAACTTCCGGGCCGAGGCGGCGAGCATGGGGCGGGCCGCGGCGGGCGCGGTCTCGACGGAGAGTGGAGCGAACATGAGGAACCTGCCTTTCGCTAGTACTTGTCAATGCAACATTATCGACGCGGAGCGAACGCCGCTCCGGTCGCCTGCGAACCCGTCACTCGGTGAGGTTGGCGAACATCTTGCGGAGCGTCGTCCGCGTGGTGGCCAGCGCGCGCTCGTCGATCCCCTCGACCATGCGCGCGACGATCGCCTCGACCAGCGGCACGAGCTTCTGCTCGAGCGCGCGGCCCTGGCGAGTCAGGTGGATGTTGCGGACCCGCCCGTCGGCCGCGTCCTGGCGGCGCTCGAGCAGCCCGCGCGCGACCAGGACGTCGAGGATCCGCGACATCGTCGGCGCGTCGCGGAAGGTCGCCTCGGACAGCTCGGACTGCGGGCGGCCGTCGCGTTCCCACAACCGGATCAGCACCGCCCACTGCTCGGGCGTGATGTCCTCGCCGTGCGCGCGGAACTCCCGGTACATGTCGTTGCGCGACGCCTGGTACACCCGGTGGATCCAGAAGCCGATCGCGTTGTCGACGACCACCGAGCCGTCCTTGAACTGATCCTTCACGCCCCTGACTCTAGGCATCGCGCGATTAGTTGTCAATGCAATCATCGACACAGCGCGCCGCGCAGGCTCGCGGTACCCTCGCCCCGTGCTGCGCGTGGCGCTGGTCGGCATCGGGGACGCGGGCAACCATCACGCCCGCGCGCTGGTCGCCGCCGCGCGACGCGACCTCCTCCGCTGGACCGCGGTCGTGGGCCGCGATCCTGCGCGGACTGCCGCGTTCCTCACGCAGGTCGACGCGCCCGCCAACGTCGTCCCGTTCGGCGACACGTCCGCGATGCTCGCTGCGCAGGTCTGCGACGCCATCATCCTGGCCACCCCCGATGGAGCGCACGTCGACGGCGTGGTCACAGCGGCCACCCACGGCGTCGCCGTCCTGGTCGAGAAGCCACTGGCGCTCGATCTCGCGAGCGCCGTGCGCGCCCGCGACGCGGCGGCTACTCACGGCGTCCACCTCGCGGTCGGATACCACCATCGGCACCACGCCGGGCACCGCCGCGTCTTCGCCGAGCTCGCGACGTGGGTCGGGCGGCTGCGCTCGATCACGGTGCAGTGGGCCTGGCCTGATCCCGCCACCCACGGCTGGCGTGCCGGCGCGCGCGACGCGCGCTGGTGGGCCCTGGCCGCCCTCGGCACCCACGCGATCGATCTGGCGATGGCCTGCGCGGGCACCGATCTGCGCGCGGTGACCGCGCTCTCGCTCCGCACGCCGAGCGGCGTCGATCGCGCGGCCGAGGTCTCGCTGCAGCTCGGCGACGACGTCCTCGCCCACGTCTCGGTGGCGGTCACCCATCGCGCCCAGGGTCGGATCGCGCTGAGCGGCGACGGCGGCGAGATCGAGCTGCGGGGCACGCTCGGCGCGCGCGGCGCCGGTGAGATCGTGCACCGCGCCACAGGTCAGCCCGACACACCGCTCGCGTTCACGCCGATCGATCCCTACCGCGCCCAGCTCGAGGCATTCGTCGCCGCGGTGCCAGGAGGCTTCGCGCCAGATGCCGCGCTGCTCGCCAACATCGACGCGCTCGAGCGCGCGGTGAAGTGACGCCGGCCGCCGCGGCATCTCATCCCCGCCATGAGCGCGACCACCACGACTTCTCCCGTGCCCCTCGCCCCGGGCGTGCTCAGGCTCGACCGCTTCGCCTACCGCGGCAAGCACTACGAGGTGCCGATCTTCGCGACCGGTGACCCGATCGTGCTTCGCCCCCAGCCGTGCTGGCTCTCGACTACGTACAACCGTTCGACTTCGCCGGCCTCGACGAGCGGGTCCACGACTACTTCTGGGAGATGAACGCGCAGGTCGCCGACACCGACGAGGCCCACCGATGGCAGCCCCGCGACGGCGAGCTCACGCTGATGGACGCGTACTGCGTCCATCGCGGCGTGGAGAACCCCACCGATCGACCGCTGTTCCGGACGTGGCTGCGGCTGTCGTTCGAGGAGCGGCGCCGGATCTTCGACCGCCTCGGCAACGCCCACAATCCGCTGTTCGACTACGCGTGGTCCATGGTCGAACGCGACATCGAGGCGCTGGGCTTGATCGCGTTTCGCCGGGATGGCGATCCCTCGCACGCGGTGTTCCCGTGGCAGGCGCTCGACGGCAGCCGCCTGCCCGCGGGCGCGCGCAAGACCGGGCCGCGCCTGCGCCGTCGCTGAGCCACTCGCTGGGCAACGAGGCAGCCGCGCGAAGCGCCCGGTCGCACGATGAAGGCCCACCTCGCAGATCGGCCCACGAGTGCGACACGCGATTCGCCGCGCGCGCTGCCCGTGTGAATCCCCAGCGAGCCCATCCACTTCGCTACACTCGTCCTCCTATGAGGGCCCTTGCCGCGGCGATCGCGGTGGTGTCGATCTGTGGCCTCGCGCGCACCGCGTCGGCCGCTCCGTGTGTCACCACTGGCCCCGACCTCGTCGTCGACGGCATCACCTGCCAGCTGTCGGGTGTGTGGTCGTTCACCAACGTCCGCGTGATCCACGGCGGCGTCATCCAGGTGGGCGCGTACGTCGGCGGCAGCAAGCGGCTCACCGGCAACCTCGAGCTGCGCGCGAAGACGATCCTCGTCGATGCGACTTCGACGATCACCGCGCGCGGCACCGGCTACCAGACCCCGCTCTGCGGCGACGGCGTGCAGCCCGGCGGCGTGCCCGCTGCCGGCGGCTGCTCGGTGCGCGACTCCGGCGGCGGTGGCTCGCACTTCGGCGCGGGCGGGCGCGGCACCAAGGACTGCGCCGCCGGCGGCTGCGTGTTCCCCAAGGACTGGGAGGAGAACTGCGGCAACACCTCGAACGGCACGTCGTGCACGAGCACCAGCGACTGCCGCAACAACGACGCGCTGCCCAGCACCGCGAGCACGACCTACTACCACTCGATCTGGGATCCCGAGTTCGGCGGCTCCGGTGGCGACAAGGGCTGTCGCGACAGCTTCGACAACCTCAACACCGCCGGCAGCGGCGGCGGCCGGATCGCGCTCGCCGGCCTCGATGGCGGCGCGGGCTCGATCGAGATCGCGGGCAAGATCGTCGCCGATGGCAAGCGCGGCTGCGGCTCGGGGAACGACTCGGCCGGCGGCGGCGCCGGCGGCACGGTCCTGGTCGCCAGCGACAACGTCGTCATCGACGCCACCGCGCGCATCAGCGCCGCCGGCGGGCTCGGCGGCGACACCCGCGGCTCGCTCGATCCGACCGGCGACTGCGTCGGTGCCCAGCAGGGCTCGACCTGCGACGACTGCGGCGGCGGCGGTGGCGGCGGCATCATCTCGGTGCTGTCCGCGAACCGGATGATCAACGACGAGGCCGAGTTCAACGTCGGCGGCGCGCTCGGCGGCACCTGCGCGATCTGCCAGGGCGAGGCCGGCGGCGGCGCGGGCGAGCTCCAGCTCTCGGGCGGCTACCTCGGCGAGTTCTGCGACGGCTACGACAACGACTTCGACGATCAGATCGACGAGGACCTGCCGCCGCTGGTGTGCGCGACCGGCATGATGCCGTCGTGCGTCGGCGGCGTGCCCCAGACCTGCCCCGCCGACGTGCCCGCGTGCGTGGGCCCGGTCACCGACACCCGTGCGCGGTTCGTGGTGATCCTCGACAGCTCGGGCTCGATGCTGACCACGCTCGGCGGCACGCCGACCTTCGGCGATGGCTCGGTCGATCACCCGGGCCTCGATCAGGACGGCGACGGCAAGGCCGACGACTCGCGCCTGTTCCGCGCCAAGGCGGCGCTGTCGTCGGTGATCGCGGCCTACCCCGACATCGACTTCGCGCTCGCGCGCTACCACCAGGATCAGGACGTCAACCAGAGCTGTCAGCTCGCGCACACCTTCGAGTGCGCCGCGATCTGCTGCAGCTACGACAACCCGACCAACAACACGGTGCCGCTCGCGTCCCCGTCGTGCAGCGTGCCCGGCGGCACGATCGGTAGCGTCGCCGTGAACAAGGTCTCGCCCGGCGACGAGTGCATCAACTACGCCGGCAACTGCGGCCCGCCGCGGCGCGGCGCCGACGTGCTGGTCGGGTTCGGCCAGGACATCAACCGCTACCTCATGTGGCTCGACGGCAAGGAGAGCAACTTCGTCAACACCCAGGTCCAGGGCAACTACTGCGTCGGCGGCGACTGCGAGCTGCGCGGCACCGGCCCGACCCCGCTCGACAACTCGCTGCGCGCGACCGAGGACTTCTTGAAGCCGCAGATCGCGTGCGACGCGGCGGCCGGCGGCGGCTGCCGGACCTACGGCGTGATCCTGCTGACCGACGGCGCCGAGAGCTGCAACGGCGATCCGATCGACGCCGCCCACGACCTGCTGAGCGACATCGGCGTGCAGACCTACGTCGTCGGCTTCTCGGTGCTGCCGACCGAGGAGGCCCAGCTCCAGGCGATCGCTCACGCCGGCTCGAGCTCCGGCACGCGCCCGGCATTCCTGGTCGGCGACGAGAACCAGCTCGCCAACGCGCTCGCCACGATCGTGAGCGACTCGATCGTGTTCGAGACCTGCAACGGCGTGGATGACGACTGCGACACCCGCATCGACGAGGGGTTCCCGGCGCTCGGCACCGCGTGCGACGACGGCAAGGTCGGCGCGTGCCGCGGCACCGGCGCCTACGTCTGCGCCGCGAACGGCGACGGCGTCGCCTGCCAGATCACCACGCCCGGCGCCGCGCCCGGCACCGAGGTCTGCAACGGCGACGACGACGACTGCGATGGCCTCGTCGACGAGGCGCTCGACTGCCAGACCCCGTGCACGCCGACCGGCCGCGACATCTGCAACGGCATCGACGACGACTGCAACGGCGCGGTCGACGACGACGATCCCGACGCGGGCAGCGCGTGCGGCGCGACCAACGACGGCGTCTGTCAGCTCGGCCAGTTCGTGTGCATCGCCGGCGATCTGGTCTGCGTCGGCGCGATCTACCCCGATCCGGGCGGCGAGACCTGCAACAACCTCGACGACGACTGCGACCTGAAGGTCGACGAGGACGCGACCTGCCCGACCAACACCGCGTGCATCGACGGCGCGTGCCGCCTGCCGTGCGAGACCGGCGAGTTCCAGTGTCCGTTCGGCAACGACTGCGTGACCGTGCCCGCCGGCGACTTCTGCGTGCCCGGGCCGTGCGCGGCGTGCACGCCCGAGCAGATCTGCCAGAACAACACGTGCGTCGATCCGTGCGCGGGCGTGACCTGTGGGCCCAACGAGCAGTGCAGCCTCGGCGAGTGCCTCGACTGCAACAGCCTCGGCTGCCCGTCGGGCGACGTCTGCCTCGGCGCGATGTGCGTGGCCGATCCGTGCGCCGGCGTCACGTGCGATGGCGCGGCGTGCGGCGACTTCGGCTGCTCGTGCGTGTCCGGCGCGTGCGTGCCCAACTGTGAAGACGCGCTGTGCCCGCAGGGCGAGCTGTGCGGCGCCGATGGCGCGTGCCACCCCGATGCCTGCGCCGGCGTGGTCTGCACCGACCGCGTCTGCGTCGATGGCCAGTGCGTGGCCGATCCGTGCGAGGGCAAGCCGTGCGCGCCGGGCGAGACCTGCGCCGGCGGCACCTGCGTCGCCGATCCGTGCCCGGGCGTGACCTGCAGCGCGGGCCGCCACTGCGACGTCGACAGCACCGGCGCCGCCGAGTGTCTGCCCGATAACCCGCGGCTGCGGCCGGATCGCGTCACCGCGGCGGGCGGTGGCTGCAACGCCGGCGGTGAGGGCGGCGGCGGCCTCGTGCTGCTGGCGCTCGCCGGCCTGATCGCGACGCGGAGGCGCCGCTAGTGCGGGCCGTCCATCTGGCGCTCGCGGCGCTCGCGCTCGCGGCGTGCGACGTCAACCCGTTCGATCTCAACGGCCGTACCGGCGGCACCACCGACGCCGGCACGACCACCGGCGACGGCGGCAACGGCGATGGCGCGGCCTCGCCCGACGCCGCGACCTGCATCCCGCGCGGCCCCGACACCACCTGCAACGAGCTCGACGATGACTGCAACGGCACCGTCGACGACACCTTCGACAAGCAGCACGATCCCGCGAACTGCGGCACCTGCGGCAACCGCTGCACCGCGCCCAACGCGCAGCTGCAATGCGTCTCCGGCGCGTGCCAGTTCATCGACTGCCTGCCCGGCTTCAAGGATCTCGATCCCAACGTCCCGGGCTGCGAGTACGCCTGCCCGATCTTCCCGCCCGGCACCGAGGACTGCAACGGCGTCGACGAGGACTGCGACGGCAAGGTCGACGAGGCGGTCGATCTGCCCGCGCCGCCGCAGGGCCTGTGCCGCGCCACACCGGGCACGCCGTGCGCGGGCACCGCGATGATCTGCGCGACCCGCGGCACCGTGACGACCTGGTACTGCGACTACCCGGCGGCGGTCGAGTTCGATCCGTCGGTGCCCAACGGCATCCTCTTGCACGAGCAGAAGTGCGACGGCCAGGACGGCGATTGCGACGGCGTGCCCGACGACGAGTTCACCGATCTCGGCCAGCAATGCGACAACGGCGCCAAGGGCGTGTGCCAGGACCTCGGCGAGCGCCAGTGCGATCCTCAGGATCCGTCGACCACCTACTGCAACCTGGCGGTGCTGCCCGATCCGCTGAGCGGCGCCACCAGCGAGACCTGTAACGGCCTCGACGACGACTGCAACGGCACCGTCGACGACGCGACCGGCCCGGGCCGCGTCATCGACGCGATGGCGCCGGTGACCATCGGCGCGGCGACGATCTACGTCGACGTCTACGAGGCCGCGCGCCCCGACGCGCTCGCGAACGACGAGGGCATCGCGACCGATCGCGCGTGCTCGATCCCCGACGTGCTGCCCTGGCGCGGCGCGACCTACGCCGGCGCGGTCGCCGCGTGCGCCGCCGCGGGCAAGCGGCTGTGCACCTCGGCCGAGTGGCAGGGCGCGTGCGCGGGCTCGCCGGCCAGCGCCTATCCCTACGGGGATGTGTTCAGCGCGGCCGCGTGCAACACCGAGCTGCACGACGGCATCCCCGGCGGCGCCGATGACGACGTCCTCGTGCCCACCGGCGCGCTGGCGTGCACCTCCGACGCCGGCATCTTCGACCTGTCCGGCAACCTGAAGGAGTGGACCAACGACATCACCGGCGTCACCGCGGACGGAACCAACATCGCGGTGCTGCGCGGCGGCGCGTACGACACGCCGGCGATCGGCGCGACCTGCGACTTCCGGACGTCGCGCGCCGCCGTCGACACGGTCCTCCCGACAATCGGTTTCCGCTGCTGCAAGGACACGGCGCCGTAGCTGCATGCCTCGGCGCGTGCGACGCGCTCTACTACCCATCGGGTTACGTGTGCGCGGACGGCGCGCAGACCGCGTGTGAGTACGCGGGCTCGGCGCGCGATTGCTACAACTGCGGCTGCGAATCTGACCAGGTCTGCGACGGCCTGTGGCGCACTCTCGATGAGGGCCCGGGACAGTGCCTGCCGCGGCGCGCGATCGGCGAGGGTTGTCTCGCCAACACCGATTGCGCGTCGGGCAACTGCGGTGTCGACGCGACGAACGATCGCGACCACCCCGGGACCTGCTACGTCGCGGGCGGGGCGGCGTGCACCGACCAGAACTGTGGTTCGTGCGCAATGGAGACCTGCGACCCGAACTCGCCGCCGCCGGGATGCGACTGCTACAAGCGGGCCACCGATCCGATCGGGGTGTGCTCGCGCAGCTGCACGCCAGGGCTCGGGAACTGCGACGCCGGGCTCTACTGCGTGCTGGACATCAGCAGTCGCTTCGGCTGCGTCCCGTTCTGAACCTGTCCGCGCGCCATTCGCAGCTCACCCCGGCGTTCGGTCCGCCGCGGTCATCCCCCACGCGGCGAGCTCGATCCGCCGCCCCATCGCCTGCGCGATCGCTGCACCGATGTCGTCGACCGCGCGCCGCTCCGGCGTCGCCGCGAACGCGATGCGCGTGCGCTCGCTCGCAGGGACGGTCCCGAGATCGGCGATCCGCACGGCGCCGTGCTGCCACGCGTCGACGATCGCAGGGCCTTCGACCGACGAGACGCGGTCCAGGCACGTGATCGCCAGCCGATCGATCGGGCCCGCGACCCCCAGCGCGTACCGCGCCAGCACGGCATCGAACCAGCCGACCCGGAAGCGCCCGGCCCAGCCATCGTCGGGGTTGTGGGCCTCGGGCAAGGCCGCCGTCAGCGCCGCGTCCTCGGACGGCAGCGGGCCCTCGCCGTGGCGGGTGTGGACCGCGCGCAGCACGCCCCAGACCTCGAGCGCGGCGGGGGCGATCGCCATCGCGCCGAGCGCGTCCTCGGCCGCCGCCCGCGTGATCCGGCTCGGCGTCACGTGCGGAAAGAACCCGTGGTCGCGATCGAGCAAGGCGCCCTGCGCAGCCTCGAGGATCACGTGGTCCGCCGCGGGCACCTCGGCAGTGACGCGCGCGTCGCGCATCGCGAGGGTCGCGTCGAAGAACGCCGCGGTGAGATCGCCGCGATGGGCGCGGGCCGCGAGCGCGCGCGCCGGCTCGGAGTCCCCCGCCAGCTGCTCGGCCTTGGCGATGAGCGCCGCGCGCAGCGGCTCGATCGCCGCGCGCAGCCCGTCACCGATCGCCCCCGCGCGCACCGCGATCGCGCCGAGCTTGGCCTCCGCCACGCCGCGGCCGGTGGTGCCATGGCGTTCGCCGCCGCGCGCCAGCTCGCGCACCTGGTTGACGATCGCGTGCCACGGCGTCACGAGGATCGCGCGCGGATCGATCGTCACCGACCGCAGCGCATCGGCGACGCCGACCTCCGCGATCGCGCGCGCCTCGGCGACCAGCGCGAACGGATCGATCGCCATCTCGGGCCCGAGGTGCGTACGGGCGCCGTCGACGAACATGCCCGCGCCGAGCTGCGCGAAGCAGTGCGTGCGGCCATCGCTCGTCACCACGTGGTGCGCGGCCTGCGGCCCGCCGTTCCACCGGATGATCAGCGGCGCCGATCGCGCGCGCCGCGCCAGCCAGTCGACCGTCGCGCCCTTGCCCTCGTCGCCGAAGCCGAGGCCGAGCACGACCTCGACGCGCCGGCCGCTCACGCCTGCGTCGCGCCGCACGCGCCGCAGAACTGCGCGTCGGGCTTCATGCTCGCGCCGCACGCCTTGCACGCGCGCATCGGCGCCATCCGCGTGGTGTTCGCGACCGTGACCACCGGCCCGCCGCCACCGGCGATCACCGGCGGCGCCTCGGCGCGCGAGGTCGCGACCGCGGCCATCGCGGCCATCGCCTTCTCCGCCATCGAGGCCGCGCTCGCCTGCTGGCGCTCGAGCAGCGCGCGGGTGTCCTCGGCGTGGCGCCGCTCGGTGTCGGCGCTCGCCTTCTGCGCCAGCACGTTGGCCCAGGCCGCGCCGCCGCCCTCGGTCTTCGCCAGCTCCGCGGCCTGCACCGCGATCATCTCCTCGGGCGACAGGCCCTGGAGCATGCGGCGCTTCTCGACCTCCTGCGCGTGCGCCTGCGCGTCGGTCTCGCGATCGATCGCCGCCATCGCGCGCAGCTTGTCGAGCTGCTGGTTCTCGGCGATCGCCGCCAGCTCGAGCTCGAGCCGCTTGCGGCGCTCCTGATCCGCGAAGTCCAGATCGCGGCGCGCGCGCAGCTCGTCGAGCTCGGCCTGGACCCGCGCCTGGCGGATCGCCCCCGCGTGCTCGACCTCGCGCTTCTGCCGCGCCTGCTCGACGCCGTCGACGACCGCGCGGGTCGCGCCGGCGCGCTCCGCCGCCGCGACATCGACCGCGGCCTCGCGCGCGGCCAGGCCGTCTCGGCGCTCGCGATCCGCGGTCGCCGCCTCGGCGAGCGCGAACTTCTGATCGCGCTCCTGGCGCTGCTGCCGCAGGATCCGCGTCAGCGTGAGCTGCGCGAGATCGAGCTCGGCGTCGCGCTGATCGAGCCACTCCATGCCGAGCGCGACCTCCTCGCGGGCGCGCGACAGATCGGCCTGCGCCGACAGCCGCCACGCGCCGAGCTTGGTGCGGACATCCACGATCGCCAGCGCGGCGATCGTCAGCCCGAGGCCGGCCATCGTCGCGGTGGTCGCGGGCGTGATCGCCTGCTCGAGCGCGGTCAGCCCACCGTCGGAGAGCAAGGCCGCGAGCGTGGTCACCCGCAGGTGCGCGGCGACCGCGCCGACCAGGGCAGGCGCGACGGCGTCGGCGCCGAGCTCGTCGTGCTGACCCTGCACGCGGACCACGACCTCGAGCTCGAGCTGCTGGCCATCCGCGGTGAACAGCGGCGTCTCGGCGGTCGGCGACTCGCCGCCGACGAGGAACTCCGGCTGCTTGGTCCCGCAGCCGTCGCAGAAGCGCAGCGTGACCGGCAGATCGCGCCCGCAGCTGACGCACGCGCGCACCTGCGGCACGTTGCCGGTGCCGATCCGGAACGTGACGCTCGCGATCCGCGTGAGCGGCGCCAGCGTCGCGTCGAGGGTCAGCCCGTAGCGCGGCCCGAGCTCGGTCGCGAGCGCGGTGCGGATCTGCGCCTCGGCGTCGGGGTACGAGATCGGCCCCGGCACGGCCGCGCGCTCGAGCACGCGCTGCGCGACGCCGACCACCTCGGGCCGGACCAGGTTGTAGAGCTCACCGGTCGAGAACGCCGGGCGCGGCCCGAGCACGTTCGCGATGAAGCCCGCGAGCGCCGCGCGATCGCCGCGCGGCAGCGTGAACGTCACGAGCACCTGCGACTTCACCAGCTCGCCCGCGGCGTTCGCCCGGGTCTGCACCACGAACGGGATCGGGAACGTGCGCTGATCGACGAGATAGAACGCGGTGCGCTCGCGGTGCAGGAAGAAGTTGGCGATGCGCTCGAACACGCCGAGCGTGGTGCGCTCGCCGGGCGGCATGATCCGCTCGACCACGCCGTCGACCAGCACGACGCCGACGGTGCCCGCCGGCACCCGCACGGTGCGGGTGCCGAGGTAGCGGCGCGCGTCCTCGGGATCGACCCGGCGGATCAGCTCGTCGCCGCTGCGCTCCCAGACGCCGTCGACGACGCCGCCGGTCGACGCCTCACCGGCCCAGCCGGCGTGCTCGAGCGAGCCGCCGCAGCGGTTGCAGAACTTGTTACCGATCGGGTTGAGGCTGTTGCAGCTCGGGCACTGCGTGCTCGCGAGCATGCTCGCGCCGCACGCGGCACAGAAGGCGGCGCCCGGATCGTTCGGACGCGCGCACTGCGGACAAGGCGTGGTGTCGGACATCGTCCCCCTCGAGGCCTCCAGGGTACCGCGAATCGAGCGCGCGATCCGCGGCGCGGCGCGCGCGCATCGTGTACTTCTAGATCGTGGCTGATTGCGTGGAGTGCAAGCAGGGCCTCCGGGAGGGCGCCGCGTTCTGCGGCGCGTGCGGCGCGCGTCAGCCGGCCTCGATCGAGACGCCCGAGGCGATCGCGCGCTACCGCGTGGTGCTCACGCGGTTCGTGAAGGACGGCGCGCTGGATGCCGCGAAGCAGACCCAGCTCGACGAGCTGCGCGCGCGGCTCGGCGTGACCC
This sequence comes from Deltaproteobacteria bacterium, assembly GCA_021413675.1. GTDB lineage: Bacteria > Myxococcota_A > Polyangia > Haliangiales > Haliangiaceae > JAIOQA01. The sequence continues at coordinate 45,267 of JAIOQA010000555.1, forward strand.
TCGCGACCCACGCGGCCTTGTGCGCCGAGCTCGAGCCCGACGGCCCGTCGCCGCCGTCGGTGCGCCTCGCGATCGACGTCGGCACGCTCCGCCACCTCGCGGTCGGCGCGCGCGGGCTGGTGCGGCTGCGCGTCGACAACGACGGCCCGCTCGCGCTCGAGCGCTGCGCGATCCACCCGCGGCTCGGGGACCTCACGCTCGCGCCGCTCGACGCGCCGACGGTGTTCCCGGGCCAGGCGGTCGTGATCGCGCTCGCGCTCGAGCCGACCCGCGCCGGCTTCCACGAGCTCGCCGGCGAGCTGCGCGTCGTCGATCTCATGGGCGAGGCCAGCCGCTACGCCTTCCACGACATCCATCTGCGCATCGGCGCCGAGGGCCCGGCGACCCAGGTCATCAACATCGATCAGTCGTCGGCGCGGGTCGTCGACAACTCGCGCTCGACCTTCGGCGGCGGCGACACCGGCGGCATCGTCACGGCCGCCGACGGCGACTGGCAGCCGATCGCGCTCGCGACCGTGCGCGACGCCAGCGCGCGCAAGGCGGCCGCCTCGACCAACGCGCGCCGGGTCGAGTTCGCGGTCACCACCGAGCGCGCGACCTACCAGTGCACGACCACGCTCGCGCACGGCGACATCGCCACGGTGTTCGGCGGCCACGTCCGCGCCGCCCAGCCGCCGGCGCAGGTCGCGGTGAAGATCGCCGATCAGGCCAGCGACAACGATCTGATGCAGCACGAGAGCCGCGTGCTGGGGCTGCTCACCACCCGCACCGCTGGCGACGAGGGCACGTCCCAGGGCGGCGCCGGCGCGCTCATCCACTTCGTGCCGCCGCGCGATCAGTTCCGGACCGCCGACGGGCGCCTCGGCACCGTCTTCGATCACGTCGACGGCTACGATCTCACCCAGGTCCGCGATCGCTGCCGCGCCCGCGGCGAGCCCGGCCTGCCCGCGCGCCACGTGCTGTGGGTCATGCGCCGCGCCCTCGCCGCGCTCGGCTGGGCCCACAAGCACGGCATCCTGCACGGCAACCTCGATCCCGCGCACATCCTGATCCGGCCGCACGATCACATGCTGTGGCTGGTCGACTGGTGCTGGGCGATCATCGAGCCGGCCAAGACCGGCCAGGGCTTCAAGGCCGCCAACGAGGGCTACAGCCCGCCCGAGGTGCGCGAGCGCGGCAAGCCCACGCCCGCGTCGGATCTCTACGCGCTCGGCAAGGTGATCATCCATGCCGTCGGCGGCGATCCCGAGACCAAGGCGCTGCCCGACATGGATCCGCGCCTCGCGCGCTTCATCAAGTACCTCGCGGTCGAGTCGCAGGGCGGCCGACCGCAGGATGCCTGGCAGCTCTACCTGCAGGCCGAGAAGGTCCGGACGCAGATCTTCGGCGAGCACACGTTCGTGCCGCTCGAACTATAAGGAGACACCATGGGTGGCGGACGCTACAGCCTCGACATCGCGCAGGAGTACCGCTCGGGCAACAACGCCGCGTTCCAGGCGCCCGCGGCGGCGGCGCCGACGACCGTGCACGCCGCGCTCAACCCCTACGGCAAGCGGCGCGAGGTCAACAACGTCACGCCGATCGTGATCGCGCTCGACGTCACGCGCTCGCGCGGCGACGACACCAAGCTCATGTACGAGAAGCTGCCGCAGCTCATGGGGCAGATCGAGCTCAAGGGCTACACCGAGAACCCCGGCATCAGCTTCTGCGCGATCGGCGATGCGTTCGCGGATCGCGCGCCGCTGCAGGTCGGGCAGTTCGAGGGCGACAACCGGCTCGACGAGGTGCTGCAGCGCATCTGGATCGAGGAGGGCGGCGGCGGCACCGGCCAGGAGAGCTACGAGCTCGCCGCCTACTTCTACAGCCGCACCAACGCGGTGAGGCTCGCCGCGGGCAGCGGGCGCAAGGGCTACTTCTTCTTCTTCGGCGACGAGGGCTTCTATCCCACGCTCGACCGCGCGGTGGTCAAGCGCATCATCGGCGACGACCTCGCCGAGGACATGCCCGCCGCCGAAGCGTTCCGGCTCTTGCACGAGAAGTTCCACGTCTTCCTCATCTATCCCCAGAAGACGATGGCCGAGCGCAAGGGCAACATCGACGCCGAGATCAAGGCGCGCGTCACGCGCCACGGCGGCCAGTACGACGGCGTCGACGTGCGCGCGTCCTTGCTCTGGGACAACCGCAACGATCTCGATCTGCACGCGATGTCGCCGAGCGGCACGCACATCTACTTCGGCAACAAGCAGTCGTCGTGCGGCGGCTGGCTCGACGTCGACATGAACGTCCAGGGCGACAGCACCAAGCCGGTCGAGAACATCCGCTGGGCCAAGGGCGCCGCGCCCACCGGTCGCTACAAGGTCTGGGTCCAGAACTTCCGGTTCCACGAGGCCGATCAGAAGCCGACCAGCTTCAAGGTCGAGCTCGAGATCGGCGGCGAGATCCGCCACATCGAGGGCATCATCTCGCCCGAGGGCCAGACTCGCGAGGCCAGCGACGTGGTGGTGGCCGAGTTCGACTACGCGCCCGATGCGTCGAGCAAGTCGGAGCAGGACAAGGCCAAGGTCTACGAGAACTACTCCGACGACGTCATCCTCGCGCAGTGGGCGACGGTGATCCCGCGCGAGCACATCATCCGCGTCGGCGATCCGCACGCGATCATCGAGGTCCTGCTCGGCGCGCTCGCGATCGCCGACGGCAAGGTCGATCTCGATGGCTACGTGAAGGACCTGCGCGAGATGGGCACCGAGGAAGCGCGCCTGCGCGAGGTCGAGACCGCGCTCGCGGGGCTGCCCAGCGCGACGCGCGTCGCGACCGCCGCGGTGGAGGGCGATGTGCCCGCCGGTCCGGGCGGCGGCAAGAAGCGCACGGTGCGGATCTGAGGCAGACGCCGGGCGTGCGGGGTGGAGGCGCGCGGGCATGCGCGTGACCGCAGAGGACATCCGCGGCACCGAGCACGACTGGCTCGCGGTCGATCGCGATGGCCACGTCGCCTTGTTCAGCACCGCCGGCGGTAGCGCCGCCCCGCCGGCGTATCTCCGCGACATCGAGGGCTACGAGGTGGCGATCGCCGCGATCCTCGCGCTCCCCGGTCCGACAGGCGTCGCGGCGCAGCCACCGGGCAGCTGGGACAACACCTGGCGCGAGGTCGCCGATCGCGGGCTGTTCGCCTATGACGGTGAATTCAACCGCGGGGCGTACCGCCTCCTCGAGCGTCCGGCGCTGGCGGTGGCGATGGCCGCGCGGCCGCCGGCGATCGCCGCGGTGTGCGCGCGCGTCCGCTTCGCGCACCTGACGTTCGCTGCGACGGTCGCGATCACGGACGAGGACGTGGCGCGCGCCGAGGATGTCGCCGCGACGGCGTGACACCCGGCTGACGCGCGATGCCCCGCGGGTGCAGGGGCACTACGGCAGCGCGCGCCGGTAGGTCAGGAAGTGGATGTCCTCTGGCGGGCCGTCGAACGGATCGGAGCTCGCGAGGCCGCTGAGGATCACGTCGCGCCAGCGCGCATCGGTGGGACCGTCGCCGAAGAACCGGTACGACCGGGCCACCGATCCATCGTCGCGCTTCCGGAGCTCGACGACCTGCTGAAAGCTGCCCTCCGCAGTCGTGTAGCGCGGGCCGCAGCCGCGCAACACGGTCTCCTCGATGATCTCCTTCACCCCGCCGCCGTCGAACGAGAGGCCGCAGCCCTCGCCAGGCAGGTAGACCCGGCGGTACGCGATCGCGCGACCGCGATCGATCTCGACGTAGTAGGAGTACGTGTGCACGTGATCGTCGGCGACCGTGCACATGGGGCGGACGCGGTTGTCGAGCGGGCTCGACTCGGTGTAGATGCCATCGGCCGGACCCGGCGTAGGGGTCGGCGACAGATCATCAGCGACGGCCTCGCACTCGCTCACCGCGACCGCATCGATCGCCGCCGGACGCGCATCGGGCCCGTCACCGCGCGAGGGATCACCGCCGCACGCGGCGAGCGCGAGCGTGGCTCCGGCAAACAGCGCTCGACGAATATTCACGACATCAGAAACGAACTTCTTCATGGCACCCGTGGTTCCGCGAGATGCGGAGGTCCGTGCGAAATGCAAACCCAGGGCCGCGTGGGTCGGTCACGCGGATCGTCGGCGCGCGTGACCGCACCTTGCCAGGTGTGAACGCGCGCTGACGTCGACTGCGTTGCCTTCGCCACGGCGGGCGAAGCCCCGCCTCGCGACCGCGGCGCCGGGTCGCGGCGGTCGCCTCGATCGACGCCGTCGAATGCGCGGTCCTGGGACCGGCGGCGTAGCCGGCAGGCAACACCAGCGCTCCAGCAGCGCGGTAAGCCGTGACCCGCGGCGCCCTGCGACGCCAGCAACGTTGGACGGGGCCGGACCTCGAGCCCTCGGATCGAGGCCTGCTCCGGCGTATCGCCGCCTCGGTTTGCTTCAGCGCACGCGATGCTCGATCGGGCCCGGACGGGCGTAGGGAGACACCGGGCCGCAGCGCCGCCAGCCGGTCGTGAGGTGCCAGGTCGTGGGCATCACGACCGGGACGAACTCCAGATGGCTGCGTCGCGGATCGTTCGCCCAGCCGTCGAACGCGCGCGCTGACGCGAACGGATCGAACGCGAGGTTGCGGGCGGTCGAGTCTTCGCGGTGTCGCCGCCAGTTGTTCAGCACGTAGGCCAGCGCGTTGCGGGTCTCGCGCAGCGTCGCGAGCGGTCGCGGGTGATAGCGATCCGCGAACACGCCGCCGCGGCGATGCGTGTGCGCGTTAAACCGCCGGGCGCACGCGATCTGGAAGCCCTGCATGCCGCGGGCGAGCGACACGTGGCTGTCCGACTCGACGATCAGGTGGACGTGGTTGCCCTGCACCGAGACGTGACAGATGCGGAAGTCACTGCGCCGGCAGGTGATCGCGAGCCCGTGCCGGACCGCGAGCCAGCCCGCGCGCCGGCGCAGCTTGAGGCCAGGCCGCGCCCGGATCACGACGTGTAGCGGGTGGCGCGCGTCGATTGCCGGCCGCACGCGATGCGGCTCGCTCGGCCGCGGGCCCCGGGCCTTGCGCCCCGAGTTCGGGCGTTTTCCGCCCCGCGTTCGCCACGGAAGCTCGTATTGAACCTGCCGCTTCATTGGTTGCGCCGATATATTATCAGGTTGACATCTCGGGTCCAAGCCCCGGATGGGCTGGATCTATCCCCGCGCGCCACCCGAAGCCGGGGTTCGCCCGGTCCGCGCGTCGCGTCGATCGCGAGGGCCACACGCGCTAGCTCCGGCGCGAGATCCGCCGCGGATGGAAAGCGCAACCTCGGATGACGAGCCACGGGCAGCGCGAGCGCTTGCCGAGGCGGTTGCCGGGCGCGGCCCGACGTTGTTCGACGGCATCGCCATGGTGATCGTTGTCCGCGATTCCACGGTCGTGCGGGCGTGGCCGTCGACTGGCCTGGCAACGCCGCGCGCGACGGGCCGATCGGCTACGCTGTCCTTGCCGTGTGCCAGATGCTGAACGTCTTCGTGCCCGCGCGAGGCATCGCGATCCCGCCGGGAGTGCGCCAGCTCGAGCTCGGCCTGGGCGGCGAGATCCATCGCGGGCTTGCGGCGCACTACGCCGGCGTCGTGGGCACCATGCTCGTCGCGCAGGGGCGCTGCCTGTGCGGCTTCGCCGACTGGCCCGCCGTCGTCGAGGTTGCGCGCGAGCTCGCGACCCGGAACGCGGTCGACCGGGTCGCGATCCTCAGCTTCTGGCCGGGCGATCGCGGTCCGCTCACCGAGCGCGTGTTCGACATCGACGACGACGCGGCACACGAGGGCATCGCCGCCGGCGAGCTGGTCGTGCTGGACCACGGCACGGTCGAGCAGCGGCGCTACCGCCGCCTGCTGCGTGCGCTCTCGGGCGCGGTCGGCCGCGAGGTCACGCTGCAGTTGAAGAGTCACGCGACCCTCGCCGGCGTGTTGGCGTTCGATCCGGAGAGCGAGGTCGGCAGCATCGGCGACCGGACCTTCGTGGCGGCGCAGGTCCACGCGCTCGTCGAGGTCGCGGATGCCGGATGCTGACGTGCACGTCGGCGCCATCGATGACGCCTGGGAGACACTCACCCGCGATCGCACGACGTGGCGTCGTGAGCTGGCGATGCTCGCTGCCGCAGAGCCGGTGCTGCGCGCGCTCCTGCCGTTCTGGAGCCTGAACGATCTGCGCTTCAGCCGCAGCACGACGTGGCCCTACGATCAGGACCTGCCATTGCTCCGCCGGCTCGCGAGCGGCGCGGTCTTCGCGCTGTACCCGGACTCGCGGGCGCCGGTCGAGTCGCCGCAGTGCTCGCCCACGCTGGAGCGGGAGGTCGCCGCCGTCGCGTACGGGATCACCGCGATCGACGCGCGCGCCTCGCGGCTCCCCGCTGCCGTGGACGGCCGTACCTGGCCCGCCGGCACGCTGCCGCCGCATCAGGCGTGCCTGCTCGCGGAGTTCCGTCGCAACCCACCCGCCAGCGATGTGGCGATCGCGCTGTTCGAGGCGGCGTCGGGTGTGCGACTCCCGGACGAGTACCTGCGCTTCATGCGCGGCGCCAACGGCGGCGAGGGCGCCATCGGCCGGGCCCATGCACAGCTGTGGACGATCGAGGATCTGCTCCAGTTCAACGTCGCCTGCGGCGCCAACGAGTTCTGCCCCGAGGTCTTCGTGTTCGGATCCGACGGCGGCGGCGAGGCCTACGCCTTCGACCGCCGCACGGCGCCGTGGTCGGTCGTGCTCGTACCGTTCATCTTCGACCTGGCGGCGGCCGTGCCGCTCGGGGCGACGTTCGACGCGTTCCTGGAGACGATCTACGGTCGCGGCGCCTTCGACGATCACCTCTCGACATGATGCCAACCTCTCTGCAGACCTTCGGAACCGTCGTCGTGATCGATCGGGCGACACGCGCGACCGCCGACGTGCTGGAGCTGTTCCTCGAGCCCGCGCTGGCCGCGGAGTGGCTGGGCCGCGCCCCGGATGTGGTCGCGAACGGCATCCTCTCGTGGGGCCGCGTGACGGCAGACCAGATCGACGAATTGCTCGACCTGTGCGGCGATGAGGACGGCCGGCTGCTCTGGCGAGACATTCATGGGAGGCACGCAGGGCGCGACGCCTTCATCTCGCTGGTCTACCGGACCGAGGCGTAGCCGTGGCCAGCGATGTCAGGCTTCGCATCATCGACCCGGCGCGCGAGGCCGTGGTGGTCGTCGCGTGGATCGGCGGCAACGGGACGCGGGACCGCGCGCGCGATGTCCTGCAGCGTCCACCTGACTTCGCCGTGCAAGGATGGGAATCGTGGGGCTCGATCAGCGCCGCCGAGGCGCTGGCGATCGCCGAGGCGCGATACGCGCCTGGTGCGAGCACCGATGACGTCCGTCGATGGCTCGATCAGTACCCGACCGCGACCTGCTCGCCACCCATCATGGCGAGCTGAAGTCACCCTGGTCGCCGCTCGACGAGGGCGCCGTCGAACGTGAGCTCGGTCGCGTCGTCGAGGGCTTGGCGACCGACCTGACGATCGAGGTCTTCGCCGAATTTGACCACTACGGCTCGGGCTATGCGTCGTTCGTCGACGCGTGGTTCGGGTGCCGCGACCTCTCGTCGCGCGGGTCGGGCGACAAGCACGTCATCGGGTTGGTCGTGCTGCTCAGCCGCCTGGCCCCCTGCTATTGCTTCCTCGAAGGACAGCGGTGGTGGAACGCGAATCGCGGAACGTCGACGTCCTATGTTCCCTCCTTCAGAGGCGTGGATGCCCTCGTCACGGATGAAGTGATTCGTCTGGCGACGCGGGTCGAGGAATGGCTCGGCAGACAAGGATATGTTCGGCTCGGCAGCCAGGCGCTCGGCCGACTTCTGCCAGCGGACGTTGCGGTGCCGACGATCCTCGGTGATGGCGTGTACCGCGCATTCGACGCCCTGTTTCACTGGGATGATTGATCGGCCGCGAAAAGCGCCTACCGGGCGAGCGGCTTCGGCGTGAACGACGTGTCCGCTCGGGTTCGTTTCACCTGCTGCGGAAACTGGCTCGCCGCCAGTCGCTCGCCCAGCTTCACGTAGAGCCGGTTCACCGGCGGCACGCTGGCGCGCACCAGCTCGAGGCCGAGGCGCACCGGCACCTGCGCCGGCCACAGGTACTTCGCCGCGGTGCGCGGCAGGCCCAGCGCGTCGCCGGCGCGATCGCCGAGCACGTAGCGGGTGTAGCCGATGCGCAGCGTGCGCTCGAGACGCGCCGCGCGCTGGCTCAGCCAGCGATCGCCCGCGAAGTGCAATGGCACGTTCGCCAGCGCGGAGCCGAGCGCGCGCGTGTCGTCGTCGCTCGGCGGGATCGTCGCCGACACCAGGTACATGGCGCGGTTGGCGTCGTCCTCGCACGTCGGCAGGATGCGATCGTCCACGCCCATCACGTATCCCACGTAGCGCCACAGGTGCACGATGGCCTCGCGCTCGCGCCTGGTGAAGATGAAGCCCAGGGCGCGCAGCCCGACCAGGTAGATCGTCGAGAACTCGAGGAGCGTCGCCATCGAGTCGGCCTGGTTCAGCGGACGGCCCCAGGCCGGGTCCCATTTGCCCGACTTCAACAGCATCGCGCGCACGTGGGCGTGCATGATGCGCACGCGGACCGCGCTCTTGAAGCCCTCCGCGAAGCGCTCGAGGCCGCCGACGGTCGTCACGTCCATCCAGAACTTGCCGGTCTCGACCAGACGCCGCGGCGTCATCTGTTCGAGCTGGCCGGTGAAGACCAGCGGTTTGGCGGCGGCCGCACCCAGGTAGCCGCCCATGAGCGAAAGGTTGCGAAGCGAGAGCTCGCCCCAGTGTCCGACGCGCCGCGAGACCTGACACGCGAGCGCCAGCTTGTCGCGATCGAGCCAGATCGGCTCTCGATCGAGCGCCGCGAACAGCGCGGTCAGCGCCGTCGGCGGCTGGTCGAGGGTATCGATGCCGTGCTCGAGCGCCTGGTCGAGGAGCGCGCGCCCGCCGGGCAGCGACCCGAACAGCTCCACCACGGCGTCGGCCAGCGGATCGCCCATCACCATGAAGCGCTTGAGCTCCTCGACCTGCGCGTCCGTCGGTTGCGGGTCGGAGCCGACCAGCACGCGGAAGAGGGCGCGCTGGACGCGAAGGGACGGACGGCGATGGTCGCCGACGCGCTTGAGCGCGGCGATCTCGGAGGCGGCCTGCGACATGGTAGAACCATAATCCGAGTAAAAGCTCGGTTCTACTCGGGTTCGATCCATGCTCCGAAAGCGCGCGCAGCCCACCCTCGCCCCTCGAAAACTCCCCACCCAGGCGCGCGCGCGGCGGACGTACCGCGCGATCGTCGAGGCTGGTGCTCGGGTTCTCGAGCGCCAGGGCTACGAGGCGCTGACGACGAACCACGTCGCCGACGTGGCGGGCGTGGGCATCGCGTCGCTCTACGAGTACTTCCCCAACAAGCACGCGCTGGTCGCCGAGGTCGTGCGCCACGTGCTCGACGAGCTACTCGTCGATCTCGGCGCGAGCACGCAGCTCATCACCACGTCGCCACGCGAGGCCGCGACCCGGCTGTGGCTGGGCGCGATGTACGCCGCCGTCGCGAAGCGCCGCGGCGTGGTCCGCGTCATCGCGCAGGAGGTACCGTTCCTCTGGCAGATCCCCGCCGTCGACAACGCCCGCACGCTGCTCCTCGCGCTGGCCCGCTCGACGCGCGATCTCGGCGTGAAGACCGGGGGCACGGCGCCGCTCTCCGACGCGATGATCTACCTGCTCGCCACGATGACCGGCAGCGCCGTGCTCGAAGCCGTGCTCCGTCCGCCGCCCGGACACTCGCCCGACGAGCTGATCACGGCGCTGGCCGAGCTCGTCGACCGGGTGGCGGGCCGGTCCCCCGCCCCCGCGCGGCCGCGGCAGCGACGCGGTCGCGCTCGTGCAGGCGCATAGGCGCGGCTCGATGAACGCGGCGCGGTCGCTCCGACTGACCGAAGTACTGCGTCGACCGCCGGGCGCGCGCGCAACCTCGCGAAATCACGCCACCGCACCGGGTTGCGACGCCCCCCGGTGAATCCTCGACGGCATGCGGCGGGGTAGCGCCCCCGCAATCGTCGGCGCGCGCGACTGTCATGACATGCATGACGACGATCGCTCGCCTCGCCGCCGCCCTCGCGGTGATCGCCCTGACCGCCTGCCCGCGCGAGCGCACGGTCGCGACGCTCACGCCCGTGCCCGCTGACGCGTCCGCGACCACCGCGCCGATCGACGCGCGCCCGGCGGAGGTGCCCTACGTCCGCGCCGCCGAGACCATCGCCGCGCCCGCGCTCACCGCGGCGACCCTCGACTGGAACCGCACGCGGATCAGCGAGCGCGAGCTCGAGGCGCTGGTCGACGACCTCGAGCTCGACGCGCTCCAGGCGCGGCTGGGCACGTTCGTCGTGCGCCTCGATCGCGCCCACTTCGACGCCTACGACGCGAAGACCCGCACGCTGACCTTCATCGGCGCGGGGCTCGAGGGCGTGCAGACCGAGCCGCCGCTGGCGTTCACCGCCGTTCCGTCGATCACGCGCGGCGAGATGCCGCTCGGCGGCCACGCCCGCCTCGACATCGGCACGCTGCGCGGCGCGGTCTCGGTCGACGCCGCGCGCGCCCAGGCGCTGCTCGCGCTGGACGCCGCCGATCCGCTCGCCATCGACTTCCTGGTCGAGCTCGACCACGTCACCAGCGTCGACGGCGCGACGGTGTACGCGGCTCACCTGCGCGGCGTGCGCGTGGTGCGCGAGGGCGCCCACGAGTTCCTGCTCGAGGGCACCGTGACGAGCCGCTGACCACTGCACGACCAGCACAGATCGCCGCGCCGCGCGCCCACGCGCTCGCCGCGGCGGCGCCTCCGTGGCAACCATCGCCCATGCCGACCTCCCCGCCCCTGCGCCTCGCGGTCCTCAGCCTCGCATACTCGTCGTGGTCGATGCGGCCGTGGCTGGCGCTGCGCCACGCCGGCGCCTCGTTCACGACCTCGACCGCCGAGGTCGAGCTGGGCAAGCGCGACCCGCGCGACCCGGCCGACACCGCCGCCGAGACCAGCGGCGATCGGCTGACCAGCCGCCGCGCGCTGGGCAGCGTGACGGGCCTGTTCCCGGTGCTGCACGTCGGCGACACCGCGATCCACGAGTCGCTGGCGATCTGCGAGTGGGTCGCCGAGACGTTCCCCGCGGCCGGGCTCTGGCCCGACGACCGGCTGGCGCGCGCCCGGGCCCGCGCGGTCGCCTGCGAGATGATGTCGAGCTTCACCAGCATCCGCGCGCAGCTGTCGTCTCACCTGTTCGGCCGCCTGCCCGCGCCGCTCGCGCTCGACGACGCCACCGCCAGTGAGGTGGCGCGCGTGTTCGAGCTGTGGCGCGACGCGCTCGATCGGTCGGGCGGCCCCTACCTGTTCGGGCGCTTCACCATCGCCGACGCCATGTACTACCCGATGCGCGCGCGCTTCCGCACCTACGACGTGGCGCTGCCCGACGACGTGGCGCGCTACGCGGCCGCGCTGGACGCGACCCCCGCGGTGCGCGATCTCGTCGCGCTCGCGCGGACCGCGCCCCACGTCCCGGCGTACGACGCGTATCTGCGCGCGCTGGGCGGCGAGCCCGACGCGGGGCGCGCCGACGACTGAGCACGCGCCCCGGCCGATCAGGACGCGCCGGCCCTGCGCCGGTCCTCGATCGCGGCTTCACGCGCGCAGGCGACACGATCGGATCGGCCTGCCGACAGGCGGCATCCGGCCGTCGACGGGCGCGTCGACGGGCGCGCAGACCGACGTGGGACCTCCGTGCTTTACACTGCCCAGATGCGCCGCGCCGCCCTGCTCGTCCTCGCCTCCGCGTGCTCCTCGTCGCCGCGCCCGGCGACCCCCGCCGAACCGATCGCGCCACCTGCCGCGCCGGTCGATGCCCCCACGCCCGACGCGATGATGCCGCCCGATGCGCCGCCACCGCCGGACGCGCCGCCGCCGCCGCCCGACGCGCAGGCGCGGCCACCTGGCCCCCAGGCCGACTTCGACGGCCCGCGAACCCTCGACTGGGATCCGGGCTCGGGCAAGCCGGTGGTCATCGATGTCGGCCTGTGCACGCCCGACCGCGGGCGCATCGACGTCGCGATGGGCTCGACGACGATCGAGGTCGTCGGCAAGCACGGCGCGCTGTGCGTGCTGAACTACGGCGGCGAGGTCGAGAACCCGCGGTGGGACGGGCAACTCGATGTCCACTGCGAGATCCCGGTCAAGCTGCGGAAGGTCACGCTGAAGACGCGGCAGACCGGCCTGGACACCGCGCCGATCGATCGCTACTGCAAGGCGCCCTGAGCGCGCCGCGGGTCATCGATCAGCCACGCCGGCCGCCGCGGTGAATCATCCCGCCGCGGCCGAGCCCGAAGGCGAGCGTGACGCTCGCCCCGTCAGCGCCCCGCGTGGCGAGGCGCCGGTGTCGGGCTGTAGATGAACGTGATCGGCGCGCACACGGGCGTGGGCTTGTCGTCGACCAGATAGGGCTCGTATGTCCACGCGTGCATCGCGCTCATGAGCTCGTTGTCAAACGCGGCGTACCCGGTAGTGCGCAAGGGCAACACCGACTCGACATGGCCGGCCGCGTCGACGCAGACGCGGAACGAGCCCTGCACCGTCGAGGCCTGGTCGTACAGGATGCGGGCCTGCGTGTGTGGGTCGGGCTGGAGTCGCGAGTTGCGCGCGAGGGGTCGCAGTGGAGAGCGCTCGCTGGCAGGCAACACCAGCGGATCATCGGCGCCGCGCGACGGCGGCGGCGGCAACGGGATGACCTCGGCGACCGGATGTCTCACCGCGGGGTAGTCGAGGCGCGCCATCGCGCACACCGGCACGGCGTGACCATCGACGACGAACGGGCGGAACGCCCAGCGCTGCGCGGCGGCGAGGAACGCGCGCATCGCGCGCGGCGACGTGACTTCGTGGACGTGCGCCGACTGGACCGCACCGTTCCCATCGAGGCACAGCTTCACCCACGCGTGGGCGCTGTCGTAGCCAGCGGCGACGTCGGCCTCGAGCGCCGGGATGGCCGCGTCGTCGACCGGCCCGTCCACCGTGCCGGCGACGCGCAGCCGTTCGAGGGCGTCGCCCGAGATCGTCGGCAGGACGTCACCGTCAGCGCGCTGCGACGAAGGCCCGATCCACGTGAGCCGCGGGCCATCGGGATCCGGGACCACGCGGGCTTCGATCTCGAAGCCGGGCGCGTAGTCCATGACCACGACGTCGCCGAGCGCATCGGTGCGCGCGCTGCGCGTGAAGTGCAGGGTCGCGAGGCAGCGGGCGAATTCGGGCTGCTGCGCGGGCGCGATGGCGCCGGGGGTCGCGAACGTGCGCGCACACGCGGCGTCCGTGAAATACACGCCGCCGTTGGTGACCCCGCCGCGGATCAGCGGGCGGAAGTCGCGCGTCTGTTCGAGCGCGCGCACCGGATCGCGGACCGTGTGAGCGCAGGCACCGAGCGATGCGACCAGCGCGAGCGACAACAAGACACGCATGGAGGATGTGATGCGCGGCGGCGGCGGCGCGTCGCGCGCCACCAAGGAGAGATCGTCGCGCCCCGGGGACCGCAGCAGTTCGAACGGCATGCCCAAGCCCTGTGCATCGCGCGTGCCGGAGACACGCAGCGAGCACCCGCCGACGTGGCAGCGATCGACACCGGATCGCGCACGATCCGTGTGGGCAATTCGCCCGCGCGATTCACCCACGCGCCCGCTACTGGTCGATGAACAGCTGACCGCGAATCTCGCCGAAGAACAGGTGCGCCTTGGTCCGCACGTTGACATAGAGCAAGCCGCGACGCGCGAGCCGCTCCATCCCCGCGATGGTGGTCACCGTGGCCGGCGTGCCGGGCTCGACCGGGCAGCTCTCGGTGATGCGGAACGGGAGACCAGCAGGCCACACCTGCGTCGTCGCCACGGCGTCGAGGCCGATCTGGACGCTCAGCTTGCCGCCGTGCAGCGCCTTGCCCAGGTCGAGCAACTTGCCGACGTCGACCAGGCTCGGGCCGACGCCGTCAGGGGCGCCGCATTGCACCTGTACCGCGACGATGTCGAGCGGATCGATCCCCTTCAGCTCGAGTTCGAGCACCGCCCGGGCGAGATCGCGCTGGAAGCGCACGCGCGCGAAGCCGCGGCTCGCGCGCCGCGCGCGAGCCGTGGACGGCTTGGTCGCGCCGAACACCTTCTGCGCAGCCTTCGGCGTCTCGGACTCTTCGCCGGGCTCCTGCGCCGGGCTCATGAACGTCTCGTACGTGAAGTAGGTGGTAGCCCCGACCGCGGGGTCATCGGCACGCGCGGTGGGAATCCCGCGCGCGGCGGTGACGGTCGCGAGTGCCGCGGCGACGGTGAGCGTCGAGCGAACGATGCGCATGGTCCTCCTGACGCGCGCCCCCGCGCGCTCCCCGCAAGTGTCGGCGACCCGGCGCGGCCGTGTCCAGCGGGTTCGGGTGCGAGACGTGGAACTCGAGCGCGAGCGGGGCATCTGGGGCACGGCCCGCGACGACATGGAGCAGCATCTCGCCGACCGGCGCGCGCTCGAGCGTGAACACCGAGCGCGCGTTACACCCGTCAGGATGCCGCGCGGTCACGCGCTCGCGCGCCGCGCGCGGGATCGACGGCCAGATCCGCGTGCGCTTCCCGCCCCGCACCAGCGCACCGCCTCAGCGCGCGAGCGCGCGCGCGACGTCGGCCTCGAAGCTGCCGCGGATGAGCGCCGCGGTCGCGCTGCGCAGGCGGAGCTTGGTGCCGGCGTACGCGGGCCGCGACAGCGCGCCGAGGCGCTTGGCCTCCGCGAACGCGGTCGTCGCCAGCGCGTCGGCGGGCACGACCTGATCGAGGTAGCCGGCGCGCACCGCCTCGGCGGGCGTGTAGATCTGCGCGAGCAGGGTCGCGCGCGTGAGCTCGGTCGGTGACAGGCGCGCGCGCGCCAGCTCCATCGCGAGCAGCGGCACGGGCAGGCCGATCGCGACCTCGTTGAGGCCGTGCTTGTACGCGCCATCGGCGGCGTAGCGCACGTCGCCGGTGAGCACGACCAGCGCGCCGCCGGCCAGCGCGTGGCCGGTCGCGGCGATCACCAGCGGCAGCGGCAGCTCGAACAGCCGGAGCAGCAGCTCGGCGCCGGCCTTGAGCAGCGCGATCGCGTTGTCCGGCCCGCTCATCATGACGCGCAGGTCGAACCCGGCGCAGAACCGCTCGGCGCGCCCGGCGAGGACGACTGCGCTGGCCTCCTGCTCGGCGCGCGCGAGCGCCGCGAGCAGCGCCTCGATCATCGGCATCGACAGCGCGTTGGCCTTGCCGTCGTCCATGGTCAGGACGGCGACCTTGTCAGTGAGCTCGTAGCGGACCAGGTCCTCGGACATGCGGGGACCATAACCGGTTCGGCGCCGCGTAGCAGCTCGCTACGGGTGCGCCTTGCCGTGCGCGGCGCGGACCGCCGCGAGGAGCGTGGCCTCGTCCCAGCTCGCATCGTGGCGCACGCCGTTGATGTAGAACGCCGGCGTCCCCTGCACGCCGCTCGCGTCGCCGCCGGCGAGATCGGCGCGGATGCGGCCGACGACCGCGTCGCTCGACGCGTCCTTCGCGACGCGCGCCGGGTCGAGCCCGAGCGCGCGCGCGTAGTCGATCAGGTGGTGATCGTCGAGCGCGGCCTGGTGCTCGTAGAGCGCGTCGTGCATCTCCCAGAACTTGCCCTGCAGCGCCGCGGCCTCGGCGACCTCGGCGGCGTGCAGCGCGTGGGGATGGACCTGGGTGAGCGGGAAGTTGCGGAAGACGAAGCGCAGCTCGGCGCCGAGCGCGCGCTGCACCGCCTTGACGATGGGATACGCGCGTCCGCAGTGCGAGCACTCGTAGTCGCCGTACTGCACGAGCGTGACGTGCGCGTGCGCGGCGCCCTGCGCGTGATCGTGAGTCGATACCGGGATCGAGAGCTTCATGGTAAGCGCAGTGGAGCACGCAGCCCGCGGCCTGCATATCGCATCTCCCGCGCGCGCCGCGACTCGGAGGTTGGAGTCATGAGAGACGTCGCCGTCGTCGCCTATTGTCGGACCGGGATCGGCCGCGCCCAGCGCGGCGCGCTCAACCAGACTCACGGCATCCCGATGCTGTCACACGTGCTGCGCCAGGCCGTCACGCGGGCGCAGCTCGAGCCCGGCCAGATCGAGGATGTCGTGGTCGGCTGTGGGCTGCCCGAGGGCGCGACCGGCCACAACGTGGCGCGCAACGCCGCGCTCGACGCCGGCTTCGGCGACGCCATCCCGGGGATGACGATCAACCGCTATTGCGGCTCGGGCATCAGCGCGATCTCGATCGCGGCCAATCGCATCGCCGCGGGCGAGGCCGAGGTCGTCGTCGCCGGCGGGGTCGAGAGCATCAGCCTGGTGCAGTTCAAGCTCAACCTGAACAGCTTCTTCTACGAGCCGCTGCGCCAGCGCATGCCGAGCGTGTGGTGGACGATGATCCAGACAGCCGATCACGTCGCGCAGAAATACCGCATCTCGCGCGAGGCCCAGGACGAATACGTGGTGCGGAGTCAGGCCCGGGTCGCGGCGGCGACCGCGGCCGGGGTCTACGCCGCGGAGATCGTGCCCTTCACGACCACGATGAAGGTCACCGACAAGGCGACGGGCGCGTCCCATGATCAGCCCATCACGCTCGATCGCGACGAGGGTCCACGGCCCGACACCACGCTCGCGGCGCTCGCGGCGCTCAAGCCGGTGCAGCCCGGCGGCACGATCACCGCCGGCAACGCCTCGCAGCTGTCCGACGGCGCTGCGGCGATCGTGCTGATGGACGCCGACAAGGCGGCGCAGCGCGGGCTGCCGATCCTCGGCCTGTTCCGCGGCATGCAGCTCGGCGCGGTCGCGCCCGAGGAGATGTCGATCGCGATCACGCCGGCGATCAAGAAGCTGCTGGCCCATCACCGGCTCGCGATGAGCGACGTCGATCTGTGGGAGCTGCACGAGGCGTTCGCGGTGACCACGCTCTACAACCAGGCCCAGCTCGAGACGCCGTGGGACATCACCAACGTCAACGGCGGCGCGGTGCCGCTCGGCCACCCGTACGGCATGTCGGGCGTGCGCTACGTCGGCAGCACGCTGCTGGAGCTCGCGCGCCGCGGCAAGCGCCGCGCGGTGGTCGGCGTGTGTACCGCCGGCGGCATGGCGACCGCGGCGTACCTCGAGCGACCGTAGCCGACCTCCTCGGGACCGCGGCGCGCCCGCGCGCGGACTCACATGCCCATGCGATGCCGCGCGCCGCGGGCCTCCGCTATCGATGGCCGCGTGCCGGTTCGCACGTTCTCCCGAGGAGACTACAGATGATGTCCGCACGCACCACAGGTTTCATCCGACGATCCATTTCCCTGGCGCTGCTCGCGACGCTGGTCGAGGTCACGGGCTGCATCGCCGACGACGAGCTCGACGGGCCCCTGGGCGAAGCCCAGGAGTCCATCGCCGCCGTCACCCCGTCGCTGTGGGGATGTACCTCCGTCGACGCGACCGTGTTCACGCACGTGTTCGCGGGGCGCGCGGTCAGCTGCGGGGTCGGCGTGTACTGCGCCGTCGGCTCGGGCCAGCAGATCGGCACGGTCCTGACCATCGGGGACGTGCGCGTCTCGCAGACCAACCCCGGCTACTACGTGGCCGGGAGTTGCCTCGGTCCGACCTCGTTCCAGTGGCCGCTCGCCGGCGCGAACGGCAGCGCGTGGGTCATCAACAACTACGTCGACCTCGACACCGATCCAGGGGATCTCCGCGACTACGCGGGCGGCCAGAAGACCTACGACGGCCACCAGGGCGAGGACATCTGCATCGCGAGCTTCCGCACGATGGACAAGGGGATCCCGGTGCTCGCCGCCGCCAGCGGTACGGTCATCGAGACGCACGATGGCGAGTTCGATCGCAACACGAGCTGCACCGGCAACGCCAACTACGTGAAGGTGCGCCACGCCAACGGCTCCGAGGCCTGGTACTGGCACATGCGCAACGGCTCGGTCGCGGTCTCGACCGGCGCGCACGTCAACGCCGGCACCAAGCTGGGTGAGGTCGGCAGCTCCGGGTGCAGCACCGACCCGCACCTCCACTTCGAGGTCCACGAGTACAACGGCACGCTGCTCGATCCGTTCCGCGACAACATGTTCGCGAGCCCGCCGGCCTACAGCGCGAGCGTCCACCTGCTCGACGTCGCGATGATGCTGGGGCACGTCTCCGATGCGGCGGCGAAGTCGCCCGGCATGAACGCGAACCTGCTCAACATCGGCGCCCAGTTCAGCACCGTCATGTACACGGGCAACGGCCTCGCCGGTCAGACGCTCGCGGTGCAGATCATGGGGCCCAACGGCAAGCAGTGGAACCGCAGCGCCGACATCACGCTGACCGGCACCGAGCGCCAGCGCCGCTTCCGCTGGTGGTGGACCCTGGGCAACACCCGCGGTGACTACGTGGTGCGCTTCCTGGTCAACGGCTCGGTCGCGAAGACGCTGACGTTCACCGCGGGCTGACGTTCACCGCGGGCCAGTCGCGAGGCGCTACACCAGCTGGTCGCGCAGCGCCCGCGCCACCGCCTCGGCGGCGCGGTTGACCTCGAGCTTGCGGTAGAGGTTGCGGACATGGGTGCGCACCGTGTCGAGCTGGACCGCGAGCGCCGCGGCGGTCTCCTGGTAGCTGCGGCCGTCGACCAGGCAGCGCAGCACCTCGCGCTCGCGGGTCGAGAGCTCGACGCGCGCCGGCCCGCTGGCGCGCGCGGCCTCGGTCTGCCCCAAGCGACGCACCAGCTCGAGCACGCCGCGCGCCACCGGCGCGGTGAGCGGCGCGCCGCCGGTGCGCGCGGTGCGGATCGCCAGCACCAGATCGCGCGCGCTGGAGCGCTTGAGCAGATAGCCGTCGGCGCCCGCGCAGATCGCCTGCAGCATCGTCCCGGGCTCCTCGAACACGGTCAGGATCAAGACCGCGAGCCCCGGGTGCTGCGCCTTGAGTCGCCGCGTGAGCTCGATGCCCGTCATGCCCGGCAGATCGACGTCGACCAGGGCGACGTCCCAGGGACACGCCCCCGCCTCCACCGCCGCGAGCGCCGCGCGCGGACTGGCGAAGCTGCCGGCGAGCGCGAGCCCCTCGGTGTGCGCGATCAGCAGCTCGACGCTGCGCCGGTAGCGCGCGTCGTCCTCGATGATGGCGATGCCGAGCGCGCTCATGACCACAACGACGCGATCTCGCGGGGCGGCGCTCGACGCGCGACCGCGAACGCGAGCTCGACGCGCGTCCCGCGGCCGTCGGCCCCGGCGGTGATCGTCAGCCGGGCGTCGATCGTGCGCGCGCGCGCCGCCATGCTCGTGAGCCCGAGCCCGCGATCATCGCGGTCGCCGAGCCCGCAGCCGTCGTCCTCGATCCACAGGCACCAGCGCCGGCCCCGGATCGGGCGCACGCCGATCGTGACCCGGGTCGCGCCGGCGTGGCGCGCGACGTTGTGCAGCGCCTCGTGGCCGATCATCAGCACGGCGCGGGCCACGGCCGGGCGCAGCGGCAGCGCGGGCAAGCCGTCGAGCGCGCACCCGAGCGCCACGCCGGCGGGGAGCGCGGCCTGGGCGCGCGACGCCAGGCGCTGGCCGAGGAGGTCCAGGGTGCCGGAGCCGCGGCGCAGCGCGCCGACGATATCGCCGAGCGCGTGCCCGAGCTCCGTGGCGGTGGTGGCGATGGTCGCGGCGACCTCGCGACCCATCGCACCGCCGTCGGGCTCCGCCGTCGCGACGCTCGCGAGCATGCCGATGCTGCCCAGCCCCGAGCCCATCTCGTCGTGGAGCTCCATCGCGATCTGGATGCGCTGCCGCTCGAGCCGCACGTGCACCGCGACCCGCGCCCGGTGCAGCGCTGCCAGCGCGAGCGCGAGGATCGCCGCGGCCACCGCCCAGACCCACGCGCGCTGGAACCACGGCGTGGCGACCGCGACCATCAGCTGCGCGGCCGGGCCCCACGTCACGCCATCGAGAGAGGCCTCGACCTCGAGGGTGCGCTCGCCCGACGACAGGTCGCGCAGCTGCAGCTCGGCGGCGGGCCCGGGCGCGGACCAGGCCCCGCGATCGGTGCGCACCCGGTAGCGCACGAGCTCCGGCGCCCGCCGCGTGCTCGGCGCGAACCCGAGCGCGAGCATGTTGTCGCCGGCCGGCAGCGCGACGCGCGCATCCCCGGCGAGCGCCGAAGCGCGGGTGAGGTCGATGATCGCGACGGTCGGCGGCGCGAGCGGGGCCGCGCGCGCCGCCGCGGGCACGGCGATCAACCCGGCCGTCGACGCCAGCCACAGCCCCCCATCGGGGTCCTCCGCCACGTGCGTCACGCCGCTCGTGACCAGCCCCTGCCACGGACCGAGGCGCTCGACCTCGCGCCAGCCAGCCGTGATGGTTCGATCCTCGACGATCCGGCGCGGGCCGTCGGGCGTGGTCACCCAGACCCCGCCGCGCGGCGAGGGTGCGAGGGTCTCGATGCCACCGGGGAGGCCCGTGCCATCCGCCCAGGGCTCGAACCTCGGGCCACCATCGCCGTCGGCGACGACCCGCATCAGACCGCCGGGGCGGGTCGCGAGCCAGAGCGCGCCCGAGGGCGCGACCCACAGATCGCGGATCGTCACCGCGCCGGGCACGTCGAGACACGCCCAGTCCGCGGGCTCGGCACGTGCACCGGACGCCACGCAGACCTCGGCGTCGCGCGCGATCCAGATCCGGCCGCGGGCGTCGATCGCGATCTGCTCGGCGAGCGGCGCGCCCGTGGCGTCTGGCGGCGGCGCGCCGACGCGCACCGGCGCGGCCGCGTCCGGATCGATCGCGAACACGCCGGCGTCGGTCCCGATCCACACGCGCCCGGCCTCGCTGACGCAGTCGTAGAACGCGGCGCCACCGATCTCGACGGTGCCGCTGACGCCGGCCGCGCGCAGGAACAGCCGACGGCCGGCGCCGCCCCAGAGCCGCCCGGCGCCGTCGACGCACAGCGGTCGGCGCACCACCGCCTCGGGCGGATCGCCGAGCTCGGCGCGGGCGGCCCCGTTCCGCAAGAGGCCCACGCCCTGCCAGGTCGCGAGCCACACGCCCTCGGCGGTGAGCGCGACGAACCGGCCGTGAGCCGATGGCATGCCATCGACGTCGGTCAGCGCGACCGTCTCCGGCTCGGGCAGCTGGCGGAGTCCGCGGAACGTGCCGAGCCAGAGCGAGCCCTCGCGGTCGACCAGGAGCGGGCCGCCGCTCGGAAGATCCGCCGAGGCGGTGAGGATCTCGGGCGCGCGATCAGGGCGCAGCGCGACGAGCACGAGATCATAGGCGACCCACAGCGTCGCGCCGCGGCGCACGAGCGAGATGCCGCGCTTGGCGCGCGTCGTCGCGGGATCGAGCGCGAACATCGGCGCGAGCGCGCCGCCCTGCCAGCGCGTGAGCGCGCCGCCCCACGCGAGGTGCCAGACCGCATCGCCCTCGACGAGGAGCGCCGCCGGCGGCGCCGCGTCGGCGAGGCGCTCGCTCCGACCGTCGGGCGCGACGTGCCACAGCCCGCGCAGGGTCGCGATGAACGCGCCGCCATCGGCGCCGATCGCGATCACGCGCGGCACCTCCGCGATCAGCGCGGCGGGCACCGGCACGCGGCGCAGCGCGAGCGGCGCCCCGGTCCAGACCCCGTGCGCATCGGCGACCCACGTCGCGCCCGAGGGCGCCGCCGCCAGGCCGACCGGGCCGCGAAACGGCCGCCCGGCATCGTCGACGAGCTGGCGAGGGGCCGCGCCATCCGCGGCGAGGAACCAGACCGGCCCGTACTCCTCGCCGACGAGCATGCCGTCGGGATGCGCGACCAGCCGGTGGATCGTGGTGCGGATCGCGTCGGTCGCGATCGGGGTCCAGTCGCGACCGTCGTGACGGCGCAGGCCGCGGCTCGTCCCCATCCACAGCGCGCCATCGCGGCTCTGCGCCAGCGTCGTGACCTGCCCGACCGCGTCGACGCGCCGGATCAAGCGCTCGGCGGCGCGCGCCGGCAGCGCGGCCACCGC
>JAIOQA010000556.1 GCA_021413675.1 Deltaproteobacteria bacterium
GGCAGCGCCAGGTAGCGGCTCACGACGCGCGTGGCCTGATCGAGCTCGGCGCGGGTGAACGGCCTGGGCAGGTAGCCGGCGGTGAGCCGGACGATCGCGGCGCCGGCCTGGGTCGCGCGGTCGTCGCCGACGCGCCCGAGGTCCTCGCCGCCGAGCTCGGTGTCGAGGCTGTGCAGCGCCGCCTCGGGATCGCCGCCCTGCGCCAGCTCGAGCGCGTCGTCGAAGCGCCCGCGCGCCAGGCGATCGGGATCGCGGACGTAGCTGGCGATCGCCGCGCCGCTGATCCCGAGCACGACCGCGGCCGCCATCGCGATCCGCGCGGTCTTCGCGAACGGCGAGAGCGCTTCGCGCGTGAGGATGTGATAGCCGTTGCCGCCGGCGCGGGCGACCCGGTACGCGCCGAGCGGCAGCACCGGGATGAACAGCGCGGAGATGCAGTGGGTGGTGACGTAGGTGCCGTCGGGCCGCGCGTCGCGCTCGCCGTAGAACCCGGCGCCGAAGCCGTTCAGGCGGCCGAGCGTCGGGGTGCCCTTGAGCGGGCGCGGGCCGTTGCGCTCGTCGATGGCGGCGCGGCCGATCGCGTCGCGTGGCTGCTCCTGCGCGAGGTCCTTCCACAGCGCGAGGGCCTCGCGCTCGCGACCGCGGGCCATCAGGTAGCGGCCATGGACCAGCGCGCGGTAGCGGTCGGGTGTGCGCCGCCCGGCGGTGAAGCGCTCGCGCAGCTTGTCGTCGCGGCTCGTGCGCTCGGCGCGCGCGAGCCAGTCATCGGCGACCGGATCGTCGGCGGCGATCGCGATCGCGGCGGCGCGCCCGAGCACCGTCACCATCGCGGCGTCGGCCTCGGCGCGCTCGGCGCTCGTGAGCATCGTCATCGCCGTCTGCGCGGTGGTGGCGCGGGCGATGACCACGTGGACCTCGGCGATGCGCCCGGTGGCGACCTCGGCGATGGGCTCGATCGCCGAGACGAGCTCCCACGCCTGCTGGAGATCCGAGGAGGTGGCGGTCATGGCACCCGCCGGGCTGCGAGATCGGGACGGTTCATGCGCGGGGCTATCGCGCAGCGCGCGCGGCGGTTGCGTGCGATCAGCGTGAGGCGCGCTCGTCGCCGCGCCCGGTCAGGACTGCCCGACGTCCATCCAGGGCGCGGCCGGCCGCATCCCGCGGCGCGGGCGCAGCTCGCGCGTGACGTCCATCGCGCGGGCGCGCTCGAGCATCCAGTCCCAGAACCCGGCGCGGAGCGCGAGCGCCTTGCGCATGCCCTTGGCGAGATCGCGCCGGTCCGACGGCGTCGTCGCGAACGACATGGCGATGTCGCGCAGCGTCTCCTGGTGATGATCGTCGACGGCGGTGTGGAGCGGGAAGAACACCGTGTCGCTGGCCGGCAGCCCGAGGCGATCGATCGACTCGGTGAGCTGGCAGTAGACATCGCGCACGATGCCCTCGGTGCCGAGCCCGAGCGCGCCGATCGCCTCGGCGGGCGAGCCACTGGTCAGCACCGACAGGAACATCTCGCGCCAGTTCACGACCTCGATCTCGTCGCTCCAGCGGCTGGCCTCGGCCACGCCCATCGCGGTGCGGAAGCGGCGGAACAGGATCGGGTGGGCGATGCCCTCGATCCACTCGCGATGGACGCCGAACTTGGCGAGCTCGGCGAGGTCGTCCTCGGAGTAGTGGCCCGACTCCTCGGTGAGGTTCTCGATCAGCGCGGCCCGGTGCTCGGGGACCTCGAGGCGGCTGATGACCACGGTCAGGTAGCGCGGGAAGTGCGCGGAGTAGCCGTAGTACTGCGTGGCGAAGTCGCGCAGCGCGCCGTGGAGATCCGGCACGTCGCCGGTCGCGAGCGCGGTGAGGTACGGATGGCGCACCGCGCGGTGGGTGCGCGCGGTGCTCTCGAGGTTGGTCAGGAAGTCCGACGCGAGGGTCGCGCCGCTAGCCGAGCCGAGGCGCGCGAGCACGCGGTTGACGAGCGAGGCGGTGAAGTCCTCGAGCGCGCCCGCGACGTCGCCGAGCGCGGCCCGCACGTCCTCGCGGCGCAGCGGCAGCACGCACGTGGGCTCGGCGGCGAAGACCCGCGCGCTGCGCGGCATGTCGTCGAGGAAGGCGTACTCGCCGACGACGTTGCCGGCGCCGACCTCGGCGAACACGCCGCGCTCCTGGGTCTCGACCCGGAGACGACCGTGCTCGACGTAATAGAGCGTGGTGTCGAGGGCGCCCTCCTGGATCAGGCACTCGTCGACGCCGAGCCAGCGCGGCGTGGTGACGGCGCGGAGCCGATCGACGACGTGCGGCGCGAACGCGGGATGGGTCGAGGCGCTCACGGGGCCACCTCCGCCGTCGCCGGCGCCATCGAGTCCTCGCCGGCCTCCCGGAGCCGGGTCTTGCGATCGTAGTCGCCGAGGACCGCGCTGGTGAGGCCGAAGTCGGTGATCGCGAGGAGCACGAGGTTGGCGTCGGCCGAGGTGTTGCGCGCGTGGTGCATCTCCCAGCGCGGCACCATCGCGATCATCCCGGCGGCGAGCTCGACCTCGCGATCGCCGACCGACAGCACGCCACGACCCGCGATCACGTAGAACAGCGACTCGTGGGCGTGGCGGTGGCGCTCGTTGGTGCGGGCGGGCTCGATCACCACGACGCGCGGATCCATCACCCGGAGCGCGCCGATCGCCGGCTTGAGCACCGCGAAGTCGATCGCGAGGCGCTCGTTGCGGTTCTGGTAGTGGGGCGTCGTGGCGAGCACGGCCGAGACGTCACAGGTCAGCGCGGCGGCGAGGTCGCGGTGGGAATTTCGGTCACGAACGTCGCGTTCGATCTCGTCGAGGGCAGCAGTCGGGGATTGCATCGCGGTCTCCTTGTGCAGGGGAGACACTGCGGGTTGCGTGCCATGCAACTGAGGCGTCGTCGGTGAGCGAGATCGGGTGCTTGGGCCCGCGCGCGCCCGGATGCGCGCAAGCAACATATATCGACGACCCGGAGCGCGTGTGTTGCCCCGCGGCAACTTGCCAGTATCAGGACTCGGTATCAGCGCGCCGGAGTCCGTGCCTCGCCAGCAGCCGATATAGATGTACGCGATCGATGCCCGCGGCCTTCGCGGCGGCGCGGATGTTGCCGCCGTGCGCATCGAGGAGCGCGCCGAGATACGCGCGCTCGAACGTGCCGGTCCACTCGTCGCGCGCCTCCTTGAACGGGCGCGTCAGATCGACCGCCGGGGCCAGATCGCCTCGCACCGGCGCGCTCGCCGGCTCGATCGGTGCCTCGGGCACCGGCGCCAGCTCCCACGGCCGGAGCGCGAGGGCGCGCTCGATCGCGTTGCGCAGCTCGCGGATGTTGCCGGGCCACGCGTGCTGCCGCAGGTGATCGAGGAACGCCGCCGCCAGGATCCGGCTGCGATCGCCCGGCCTTGCCCGGACGTCGTCGAGGATCGCCTCGACGAGCACCGGCAGATCGTCGAGCCGCTGGCGCAGCGACGGCAGCTGGACCTCGACCACCGCGAGGCGATAGTAGAGGTCGCCGCGGAAGCGATCGGCGTTGACCTCCTGGCGGAGGTCGCGGTTGGTCGCGGCGATCACGCGGACGTCGATGTCGATGTAGCCCTCGCGACCGACCGGCTTGATCGCACGGCGCGACAGCGCGCGCAGCAGCTTGGGCTGGAGATCCTTGGGCAGCTCGCCGATCTCGTCGAGGAAGATCGTGCCGCCCGAGGCCGCCACGAAGGCGCCCTCGCGGGTCCGGATCGCGCCGGTGAACGCGCCGCGATCGTGGCCGAACAGCTCGCTCTCCAGCAGCTCGCTGGGGATCGCGCCGCAATCGACGACGACGAACGGCCCCCGGGCGCGCGTGCTCTCGCGGTGGATCGACTCGGCGGCGACCTCCTTGCCGGTGCCGGTCTCGCCGAGCAACAAGACCGTCGCGTCGGTCGGGGCGACGCGCTCGAGGGTCGCGAACACCTGGCGCATCGCGGCCGAGCGGCCGTTCATGAACCCGAACCGGTCCCGGGTCGAGGTGTCGACCGGGGTCTCGTGGTTCGTGACCTGCACGACCAGCCGGGTCTCGCCGAGCACGATGCCGAGGCCGGGCGTGCAGTAGGCCTCGCGCACCTGGACGCCCTCGAGGAACGTGCCGTTGCGGCTGCCGAGATCGCGGATCAGCAGGCGCTCGTCGTCGCGCACGATCTCGCAGTGGAAGCGCGACACGGTGCGATCGGTGAGCAGGACCGTCGATGACTCGTGGGTGCCGATCACCAGGCGATCGGCGACCTCGAAGCTGCGGCCGGCGTCCGGCCCGGCCAGGACCTCGACGTGGACGGTGGCGACGACCGGCCGCGGCAGGCGCGACGCGACCGTGAGGGTCTCGGTGAGCAGGTCGATCCCCCGCCGCGGCGGCCCGGACCCCGGATCACGTCCACTCATCGGCGGCATCGTAGCGCGCTGGGATGGGCGCGGGGGCGTGACGCGATGCGGTGCGGTCGTCTGCACGCGGATTCTTGCGGTTCGCGCCGTCACATCTCGGGGCACGCCACTCGGGCTGCTACCTCCGCTCGGTGGTTCGAATCCGCCACCACAGATCTGATCGTTCACGTGCTTGCTCTATCCAGTTCCCTCGCGGGTGACGCCACCGCCGACCTCGGCGATGTCGCGGAGCAGTTCCGCTGGGAGCGGCGCGCGCGGGGCCTGCTGCAGCGCCTGAGCGTCGCCACCGCGGTCGCGACCCAGGTCGACGTCGTCATGCAGATCGCGGTGGACGAGATCTGCGCCGCGACCGGCTGGCCGGTCGGCCACGTGCTCGTCATGCGCGACGGCGCCCTGCGGTCCGCGGGCGTGTGGCACGTCGACGAACCCGAGCGCTTCGCGCGGTTCCGCGAGGTCACCGCGGCGTCGGCCTTCACGCCCGGCGTGGGGCTGCCGGGGCGGGTGCTGGCCTCGGGTCGGCCGCTGTGGATCATGGACGTCACGGTCGACGAGAACTTCCCCCGCGCGCACCTGACGCCCGAGCTGGCGGTCCGCGCGGCGTTCGCGTTTCCGGTGATCCTCCAGGACGAGGTGACGGCGGTCCTCGAGTTCTTCGCCCGCACGACGGCCGAGCCCGATCCGCCGCTGCTCGACGTGATGGAGGCGATCGGCGCGCAGCTCGGGCGCGTGCTCGAGCGGGTCAGCGCGGAGGATGCGCTGCGCGCGTCGGAGCTGCGCTTTCGCTCGGTGGTCCAGACCGCGAACGACGCGATCGTCTCGGCCGACGGCGCCGGGCGGATCGTCTTCTGGAATCGCTGCGCCGCGACGATGTTCGGGTACGCCGGTGAGGAGATCATCGGCATGCCGCTCACGTCGATCATCCCCGAGCGCTTCCGGGCCGCGCACGACGCCGGCATGGCCCGGGTCCGCCAGGGCGGGGCGCGCCACGTGATCGGCAAGACCGTCGAGCTGCAGGGCCTGCGCAGCGACGGCAGCGAGTTCCCGATCGAGCTGTCGCTGGCCACCTGGTCGGCGGGCGGCGAGACCTTCTACACCGGCATCATCCGCGACATCGCGCAGCGCAAGGGCGACGAGGCCACGCTGGTCCGGCTGGCCCAGCAGCTCGAGGCCTCGGAGCGCCACGCGATCGAGGCCAGCCGCGCGAAGAGCACGTTCCTCGCGAACATGAGCCACGAGCTGCGCACGCCGCTGAACGCGATCCTCGGGTTCGTGCAGCTGATGGGCCGCGACCGCAACCTCACCGAGCGCCAGCAGGACAACCTCGGCATCATCCTGCGCAGCGGCGAGCACCTGCTCGGGCTGATCAACGACGTGCTCTCGATCTCCAAGATCGAGGCCGGGCACACCGCGCTCAACCCGACCGACTTCGATCTGCGCCAGCTCGTGGGCAGCCTGCGCGATCTGTTCTTGCCCCAGGCCCAGGCCAAGGGCCTGCAGCTCGTGGTCGAGCCGATCGAGCTGCCGCCGCGGGTCCGCGGCGACGAGGCCAAGCTGAGGCAGGTGCTCATGAACCTGCTGTCCAACGCGATCAAGGTCACCGACAGCGGCGGCGCGCTGCTGCGCGTGCGGTGGTCCGGCGAGGTCGTCGACTTCGCCGTCGAGGACACCGGTCGCGGGATCGAGGCCGCGGCGCTGCGCGCGATCTTCGAGCCGTTCGTGCAGGCCGCCGCCGGCAAGCAGCACAGCGATGGGACCGGCCTGGGCCTCGCGATCAGCCGGCACTTCGTCGGGCTGATGGGCGGCGAGCTCGGCGTCACGAGCACGCTCGACGAGGGCACGCGGTTCTTCTTCTCGGTGCGGCTCCCCGAGGCGGCGGGCGGCGCGCCGGTGATCGTGCCGCGGCAGGTCGTGCGCCTCCGCGCCGGGCAACCGGAACAGCGCGTGCTGATCGTCGAGAACGATCCGAGCAGCCGGCTCTTGCTCCATCGCCTGCTGTCGTCCGTGGGGTTCGCGGTGCGCGAGGCGCCCGACGGCGAGATCGGCGTCGCGGTCTGGAACCAGTGGCGACCGCACCTGGTGTTCATGGACATGCGCATGCCGGTGCTCGACGGCTACGCCGCGACCCGCACGATCCGCGTGATGGAGGGCTCGAGCCAGCGTCCGCGCACCGTGATCATCGGGCTCACCGCGAGCGCGTTCGAGAACGATCGCCCCCGGATCCTGGCGGCCGGCTGCGACGAGATCATCGGCAAGCCGTTCCGCGAGGTCACGCTGTTCGACGCCATCGCCCGCTCCCTCGGCGTGAGCTACGAGCACGTCGCGCCGACCGAGGCGCCCGCGACGACGTGGTCCGAGGGCGGCGTGCTGCCCGGCGTGGTCGCGGCGCTGCCGGCGGCCTGGCGCGATCAGCTCGGGCACGCGCTGGCGGCCGGCGATGATCTCGCCGCGGGTGGCGTGATCGCGCGCCTCGGCCCCGACCACGGCGCGATCGCGCTCGAGCTGGCGCGCATGGTCAAGGGCTTCCAGTTCGACGAGCTGCTCGCGCTGCTCGAGCGCGCCGCGGCGGAGGGCGCATGACCGTCGACGCGATCTTCATCGTCGATGACAACCCGAACAACCTGAGCCTCCTGACCGGCATCCTGCGCGGCGCCGGCTACGAGGTCCGGGTGGCCAACCGCGGGCGCCGAGCGCTCGCCGCGATCCAGCTCGAGCCGCCCGCGCTGATCATGCTCGACATCAACATGCCGGACCTGAGCGGCTACGCCTTGTGCGAGCAGCTCAAGGCCGACGCGACGACCGCGGGCATCCCGATCATCTTCCTGTCGGCGCTCAACGACGTCGAGAACAAGGTGACCGCGTTCCAGGTCGGCGGCGCCGACTACGTCACCAAGCCGTTCCACGCCGAGGAGGTGCTCGCGCGGGTCGCGAACCACCTGCGGATCGCGCGGATGCAGCGCCTGCTCGAGGAGCGCAACCAGCAGCTGGCCCGGCGCAACGACGAGCTCGAGGCCGCCTGGCGCAGCGCCGACCACGCCTTCGAGGCGCTGAGCGACGTCTTGCCCGGCAAGGTCCTCGACGGCAAGTACAGCCTCGAGGCCAAGATCGGCAAGGGCGGCTTCTCGGCGATCTACCGCGCGCGCCACCTGCAGCTCGACAAGCCGGTCGCGGTGAAGGTCCTCCGCCTCGACCACGGGCGCGAGGCCCAGAACCTGGTCGAGCGCTTCCGGCAAGAAGGGATGTCGGCGACGCGGGTCAGCCATCCCAACGCCGTCGCGATCCTCGACTCGGGCGTCACCAGCGCGGGCATCGCGTACCTCGTGATGGAGCTGCTCGAGGGCCGGTCGCTCGGCGCCGAGCTCGAGGCCTGCGGGGCGCTGTCGCTCGAGCGCTGCGCGCAGATCCTGGCGCCGGTCTGCGACATGCTCGCGACCGCCCACGCCGGCGGGCTGGTCCATCGCGACATCAAGCCGGCCAACATCTTCCTGCACCAGCCGCCGACCGGCGAGGTCGTGAAGGTCGTCGACTTCGGGATCGCCACGTTCTTCAACCGCTCGCGCGAGACCGCGGCGATGACCACGATCGGCAGCCTGGTCGGGACGCCGGTGTACATGTCGCCCGAGCGGCTGCAGGGCGGCGCGTACGACGGGCGCGCCGACACGTACAGCGTGGGGATGACGCTGTACGAGATGATCGCGGGCCGGCTGCCGTTCGATCCGCCGACCGACAACCTGAGCGCGCTGATCCTCGCGTGCCTCTATCACGAGCCCCGCCCGCTGGGCAGCTTCATGCCGCGCGTGCCGGCGTCGATCGACGCGGTCATCCAGCAGGCGCTGCACAAGGATCCCGCGCAGCGCCCGCACATCCACGAGCTCGCGGCGCAGCTCACGGCCGCGATCGCGGCGCTGCCCGAGCTGCTGCGGACCGCGCCGGACCTGGTCGAGCTGGTGGATCCGCGGCTGTGGAGCCGCGCGAGCCCGACGACCCACTGAGGTCGCGGCGCGGGCGGACGCGCGTCGAGGACAGGTGAGGCCGCAGACGTCGCGCAGGCGCCGCGATCGACCTCGGCGCAGTCCTTGCTCTAGCAGGCGCCCATGACCCGCAAGACGCCCGCCTCCTCCTCGAAGCCCCGCCGCCCCGCGGGGCCGAAGCACGCGCCGCGCAAGGGCGCCCCTGCGGCCACCGCGGCGACCTCTCGCGCGCGTGCCCGCGCGGACCGTGCGGCGCCGCGACACCCGGCGACCGCACATGTGGCGCCGCCGCACATCACGGCCGGCGCCTCGATCGTGGACGACACGCCGCGCGCGGTCGCTGGCGATCCAGCTGGCGCCGGGCACCTCGTGCCCGCTCGCCCGGGGCGCGGTCCGCGCTGGTGGTCGAAGGTGCTCGGGCTGGGCGCCGCGGTGGTGGCGGTTGGCGCTGGCTTCCTTCGCAGTCGGCGATGATCCGCGGTCGCGTGATCCGCGCGGGCGCGTTCGTGCGGGCGGTGCTGCGCGAGGCGATCGATGATGGCGTCGACGATCTCGCCGCGATGATGACGTACTACGCGGTCCTGGCCGTGTTCCCGATGGTCATCTTCGTCCTGGCGATCACGCTGCTGGTGCTGCCGCCCGATGCGCTGTCTGGCGCGATCAGCAGCCTCCGCGCGGTCGTGCCATCACAGATCGCGGACGCCGCGGCCGTGCAGCTGACCCGGGCGCACGCGACCACCTCGCCGCACGTCGCGATCATCGGCGGGCTCGCCGCCCTCTGGGGCGCCTCGCGCGGGACCTCGGCCCTGATCATCGCGCTCGACCGCGTCTTCGATGCCGAGGAGTCGCGTTCGTGGCTGCATCGCCAGGGGATCGCGATCGCGGCCACGCTCGGCGTCGCGATGGTGCTCGCGGCCGCGCTGACGCTCGTGCTCGCGGGGCCGATCGTGGCGGCGTTCGCGCGCTACGCCCCGTGGCTGAGCAGCTTCGACTCGACGCTGTGGACGCTCGCGCGGTGGTCCGGTGCGGCGATGCTCCTGGTCGGCCTGTGGGCCACCGCGTTTCACGTGCTGCCTGACGACCGGGTGTCGCCGCGGGCGGCGGTCATCGGGGCGGTGGTCGGCGTGAGCCTGTGGCTCGTGGCGACGCGGCTCGGCATGGTCGCCTACGGCATGGTCGCCAATCTCGATGCGACCTACGGCGCCCTCGCCGGTGTCGTCACGTTTCTCCTGTGGCTGTGGCTGTCCAACATGGCGCTGTTGATCGGTGCCGAGGTGGCGCAGCACGCGAGCCGGCGCGCCGCGGTCGTGCGGGACGCCATGCGCGGCGCGCGTGGCGTGAGGTCGGTGTGCGCCGATCCGGAAACCGCGGCAAGCTCCGGCCCATGACCAAGACGATCTTCATCACGGGGGCCTCGACGGGCCTCGGCTTCGCGACCGCGCAGCTGTTCGCGTCGCGCGACTGGAAGGTGATCGCGACGCTGCGCAACCCCGACAGCAAGGAGGGCCAGGCGCTGGCCGCCCTGGCTGGCGTCACGGTGCTGGCGCTCGACGTCACGCAGCCGGCGCAGATCGCCGCGGCCGCGTCCGAGGCGCTGGCGCTCGGCCCCGTCGACGTGGTGTTCAACAACGCGGGCTACGGCCTCGCCGGTCCGTTCGAGGGCGCGACCGACGCGCAGCTCACCGCGCAGCTCGACACGAACCTGCTCGGCACGATGCGCACGACCAAGGCGTTCATCCCGGCGTTCCGCGAGCGCGGCGCGGGCGTGTTCATCGCGACGACCTCGATCGGCGGGCTCGTGACCTTCCCGCTCAACTCGGTCTATCACGCGACCAAGTGGGCGCTCGAGGGCTGGAGCGAGAGCCTGGCGTACGAGCTCGCGGGCTTCGGCATCCAGGTCAAGACCGTCGCGCCGGGCGGCATCTCGACCGACTTCGCCGGGCGCTCGCTGGTGCTGACGCAGCACCCGGCCTATGCCGCGCTGTCGAGCAAGGTGATGGCGGCGTTCAGGGATCCCGAGCGCCGCAAGTTCGGCTCGACCGCGGCGCAGATCGCGGAGACGGTCTGGGAGGCGGCGACCGACGGCAAGGATCAGATCACGTACGTCGCGGGGCAGGACGCGAAGGCGACCTACGCGCAGCGGCTCGCGGTCGGGATCGAGGCGTTCCGCAAGGGCGTCCGCGCGATGTTCATCGGCGGCTGATCGGATCGGCGGGTCAGGGCGCGACGCACAGGCCCAGCGTCCACGCGCCGAAGATGCCGGCGTCGGGCGACGCGTCGTCGGCGACCTTGAGCGTCCACACGCCGGTCGCGGGCTGGCCCACGAGCGTCGCGAACGCGGCCTCGGGGCGGAACCGCCCGCGGAACGGCGCGGATCCGGACAGGATCGAGACCCCGGCGCCGTCGTCGAAGATCGTCGAGACGTAGTCGTCGCCGCTGCCACCGTTGTCGCTCGAGACATCGATCGCGGTGCCGAAGGGCGAGGTCAGCGTCATGTCGAGATCGGCGTCGAAGACGTGGCTGACCGCGCCGACGACCACGACGACCCGCGCGATCGTGCCGGGCTCGTTGACCGCCGCGACGCTCGCGACGCCCGTGACGTTGTTGTCGGTGAGCAGCGCCGGCAGGTTGCCGCCGCGGACCAGCACCGGGGTCTGGCCGGCCGCGCAGTCGAGCTCGACCTGGCAGTTGCCGCAGCCGTCGCCGGAGGCGGCGTTGCCGTCGTCGCAGGTCTCGCTGCCCTCGACGATGCCGTTGCCGCAGGCAGTGGCGGCGAGCGGATCGACGCACATCGCCAGCGCCCAGCTGTTGAGCGTGCCGGCGGTGCCGGCGGTGTCGTCGCCGATGCGCAGCGACCAGGTGCCGGCGGCGGCCTGGTTGCCGAAGCCGACCGGCGCGGCGGTCGAGATCGTCTGCTCGGGGCGGAACGTGCCGGTGTACGGCGCGGCGCCCGCGGTGATCGCGGCGAGCGCGCTGTCGCTGAAGCTGGTGGCCACGTAGTTGACGCCGGCCTGATCGGTCGACAGCTCGCGCTGCACGCCGAACGGCGACACGAGGTAGATGTCGAGGTGGGCGTCGACCGCGTGGCTGATCGACAGCGACGGGATGACCTTGCGCACCGCGCCCGGGGTCGCGACCGCGAGCGTGGTCAAGAGGCCGGTCGGGTTGTCGGGGATCGCGGTCGCCGACGAGCTACGCACGATGACCGGCAGCTCGCCCGGGCCGCATCCGATGTCGAGCGCGCAGCTCGCCGAGCAGCCGTCGCCCGAGGCGATGTTGTTGTCGTCGCACTCCTCGCCAGCGTCGAGGTTGCCGTCGCCGCAGCCGTCGAGGATCTGGCAGAGGTTCGAGCACGCGTCGGTGTCGACGAGGTTGCCGTCGTCGCACTCCTCGCCGGGGTCGAGCGCGCCGTTGCCGCAGTAGGGCGCGGCGGTGTCGACGCACAGCGCGAGCGACCACGCGGTGAGCGAGCCGGTGCTGCCGGCGGCGTCGTCGGCGATCGCGAGGTTCCAGGTGCCGGCGGCGTTGATGTTGCGGAAGTCGATGCCCGGGGTGGTCGAGAGCGAGAGCTCGGGCCGGAAGCGGCCGGTGAACGGCACGACGCCGGCGGTGATCGCGGCGGCCGCGCCGTCGTCGAGCGTGGTCTGCACGTAGTTGTCGCCGGTGCCGCCGTTGTCGGTCGAGAGCTCGCGCCGCGCGCCGCCGGGCGCGACCAGGAACATGTCGATGTCGGCGTCGTTGGTGTGCGCGATGCCGCGGACGAACACCGACGCGCGGCGCACCGCGCCGGTGGTGGCGACGGTGACGGGGCTGGCGATGCCGGTGGCGTTGTTGTCGGGGATCGGGAACGCGGTGTTGTTCGTGACCACGACCGCGGTCTCGCCGGCGCCGCACGCGATGTCGACGGCGCACGTGGCCGAGCAGCCGTCGCCGGAGGTCGCGTTGTCGTCGTCGCACTCCTCGCCGGGGTCGAGGTTGCCGTCGCCGCAGCCGTCGGCGATCTGGCACAGGTTGCTGCACGCGTCGTTGTCGATCGCGTTGCCGTCGTCGCACTCCTCGCCGCTGTCGACGATGCCGTTGCCGCACACCGCGCCCGGATCGACGCACAGCGACAGCGTCCAGCCGAGGATCGCGCCGGTGTCGCCGGTGCCGCTGTCGACGGCGCGCAGCTGCCAGGTGCCGGCGGCGTTGAGGTTGCGGTAGCCGGCGAAGTCGGAGAGCGACTGCTCCGGCCGGAACGCGCCGCCGTACGGCCCGACGCCGGCGCTGATCGCGATCGCGGCGCCGTCGTCGAGGCGCGTGGTCACGAAGTTCTGCTGGTTGACGCCGCGGTTGGTGACGAGGTTGCGGCGCTTGCCGCTCGGCGACAGCAGGGACAGCGCGAGGTCCGCGTCGTAGGTGTGGTTCAGGCGGCCGATGCCGACGACGAGCTTGCGGACCGCGCCCTGGCTCGCGAGCGGCACGATCGCGCTGCTGTCGACGCCCGTCGCGTTGGCATCGGGGATCGCTTTCGGGACATCGGTCGCGCGGATCTGCACGAGGGTCTCGCCGACGCCGCAGGTCACCTCGAACGCGCACGCGGACGAGCAGCCGTCGCCGGGCGTGCGGTTGCCGTCGTCGCACTGCTCGCTGCCGTCGAGCGCGCCGTTGCCGCACTCGTTGGTGCAGGTCGCGGAGCAGCCGTCGCCGTTGTCGATCGGCTCGCACACGTGCGCGACACCGGCGAGGCAACCGTCGTCGCACTGCTCGGGGCCGGTGACGATGCCGTCGCCGCAGACGATGGCGCAGACGCTGGGCGAGCCGACGCAGGCGTAGCCGAGCTCGACGGTGCACGCGGCGGAGCAGCCGTCGCCGTCGGCGGTCGCGTGGTCGTCACATCCCTCGGTGCCGGCGACGATGCCATCGCCGCAGGTCGCGGTGCAGGCGCTGGGCGAGCCGGCGCAGGTGTAGCCCGGCTCGACCGTGCAGGTCGCCGAGCAGCCATCGCCGTCCTCGGCGGGCGCGGGGTCGTCGCAGGCCTCGGCGCCGGCGACGATGCCGTCGCCGCAGACCGTGGCGCAGACGCTCGGGTTGATGCCGACGCAGCTGTAGCCGAGCTCGACGGTGCAGGACGAGGAGCAGCCATCGCCGTCGGCGGTCGCGTGGTCGTCGCATTGCTCGGCGCCGGCGACGATGCCGTCGCCGCAGGTCGTGCCGCAGGTGCTGGGCGAGCCGCCCCACGTGTAGCCCGGCTCGATCGCGCAGGTGGCGGAGCAGCCATCGCCGCTCTCGGCCGGCGCGGGGTCGTCGCAGGCCTCGGCGCCGGCGACGATGCCATCGCCGCAGGTCGTGGTGCAGACGCTCGGGCTGATGCCGACGCAGGTGTAGCCGAGGTCGATCGTGCACGTGGCCGAGCAGCCATCGCCGTCGGCGGTCGCGTGGTCATCGCATTGCTCGGCGCCGGCGACGATGCCGTCGCCGCAGGTCGTGGTGCAGATGCTCGGCGAGCCGGTGCACGTGTAGCCGGGCTCCACCGTGCACGTGACGGAGCAGCCATCGCCGCTCTCGGCGGGCGCGGGATCGTCGCACTGCTCGGCGCCGGCGCGGATGCCATCGCCGCAGGTCGTGGTGCACACGCTCGGCGCGGTCCCGGTGCAGCTGTAGCCCGGCTCGATCGCGCAGGTCGCCGAGCAGCCGTCGCCGTCCGCGGTCCCGTCGTCGTCGCAGGCCTCGGCGCCGGCCACCACGCCATCGCCGCAGGTCGTGGCGCACACGCTCGGCGCGAGCCCGGTACACGTGTAGCCGGGCTCGACGGTGCAGGTCGCGGAACACCCATCGCCGCCCTCGGCGGGCGCAGGGTCGTCGCACTGCTCGGCGCCGGCGCGGATGCCATCGCCGCAGGTCGTGGCGCAGGCGCTCGGGGAGCCGGTGCAGCTGTAGCCCGCCTCGATCGCGCACGTGGCGGAGCAGCCATCGCCATCCTCGGCGGGCGCGGGATCGTCGCAGGCCTCGGCGCCGGCCACGATGCCGTCGCCGCAGGTCGTGGTGCAGACGCTAGTCACCGCGCCGCTGCACGTGTAGCCCGGCTCGATCGTGCAGGTCGCGGAGCAGCCGTCGCCGTTCTCCGCCGGCGCGGCGTCGTCGCAGGCCTCGCTCGCGGCCTTCACGCCATCGCCGCAGGTCGCGCCGCACACGCTCGGCTGCTGCGCACACGCGTAGCCCTGCTCGATCGCGCAGGTCGCGGAGCAACCATCGCCGCTGGCGGTGTTCGCGTCGTCGCAGGCCTCGCTGCCGGCGATGATGCCGTTGCCGCAGCCGGTGGCGCGGCAGTTGGTGTCGCAGCCGTCGCCGTCGATCGCGTTGCCGTCGTCGCACTCCTCGGTGCCGCTGGTGACGCCGTTGCCGCAGCCGGTCGGCCGGCACGTGCCGCCGACGCCATCGTCACAGCCATCGCCGTTGGTCGCGTTGCCGTCGTCGCAGGCCTCGCCCGCCTGCGCGACGCCGTCGCCACAGCGCGGGGCCGCGCAGGTCAGATCGAGCGCGCAGACCCCGCTCTGGCAATCGCCGCCGACGCGGCAGCCGTCGCCGGTATCGCAGGTCTTGCCCGGCGCGCACGCGCCGCCGCAGTCGACGTCGGTTTCGTCGCCGTCGCGCTCGCCATCGGTGCAGGTCGGATCGACGCAGACGTGCTCGGCCTCGCGGCAGATCTGCGGCGCGGCGCAGTCGCCATCGCCGAGGCAGCCGACGCAGTGGCCGCTGCCGTCGCAGACCGCGCCGCCGCTCGCGCCGCAGGCCGTGCCCGCGGGCAGATCGCGGTGGGTGGGCACCAGGCCCTCGCACAGGTCCATCGTGCAGTCGTTGCCGTCATCGATCGCGGAGCAGACCGCGGCGTCGAGGGAGGCCAGCCGGTTGTCGCCGCAGGCCACGAGCAGCACGCACGCCGCACATGCCCACCCGATCCGACGGAACCGTCGTCTCCCCATGATTTCAACGCTATCACCATTACAGGTCTGGGAGGGCGCATACCTCGGGCGGGACCCGCGCCATTCCGGTCACATCGGTCGCGACGCGCCCTCGATCGAGTCGATGTCGACGGGAAATTGCCAGCCGGGCTTGGCCGCGACCGGGCTTGCGCTGGGGCGGCGCTCACGCAAGCATCGCTGGATGACGAAGCATGGGGCGTGGTGCGTCGGCTTGTGCCTGGCGCTCGTGTCGGTCGGCTGTGGCGGCAAGCAGTCGCCCAACGGCAGGAGCGGCATCGACCAGGATGTCGACGGCGCCGAGGCGCTCGAGCTGGAGAACGGCGAGGGCTCCGTCGTCGACTCGGTGAGCTACTCCGGCGGTGACCGCGTCGACTGGAAGGCGATCGAGCTCCCGGCCAAGACCACCGGCACGCTGGCGCTGGAGCTGCGCTGGAAGTCGGGCCGCAACGGCGACGACCTGTCCTTCATCGCCTACGACGACGCGAACAAGAAGCTGGCGGAGGCGCGGCCCCGCCCGCACAGCCACAAGATCAGCAAGGACCTCGAGATCGCCGGCGCCCACGGCACGGTCTTCGTGAAGGTCTACGCGTCGGAGCAGAAGGACGCGGGCGACTACGCGCTGCACGCGACCTTCACGCCGGACATACCGCCGCCCGACGCTGGCAGCGGCAGTGGCAGTGGCAGCGGCACGAGCGGCACGGGCGGTGGTTCGGGAAGTGGAAGCGGAAGTGGAAGTGGAAGTGGCCAGCCGCCACCCCCGCCGCCGCCGCAGCCCGCGTTCTGCGATCCGACGAAGTGGAATCCCAAGGACCCGGCCTGCAAGGACGTGTGCCCGATCCCGGTGGATCTGGCCGTGCCGGCCTGCCAGAAGCGCTGCCCGGCGCCGCCCGACGCCAACATCCCCGCGTGCCAGCCGGTCATGGCGTGTCCGCTGGTGCCCGATCGCCGCGTGCTCGCGTGCGCCGGCAAGTTCCCGCCGTGCACCAACGCGAACCCGCGGGATCCGGCCAATCCCAACTG
The DNA here is from genome assembly GCA_021413675.1 of Deltaproteobacteria bacterium. Classification (GTDB taxonomy): domain Bacteria; phylum Myxococcota_A; class Polyangia; order Haliangiales; family Haliangiaceae; genus JAIOQA01. Next base: position 16,357 of record JAIOQA010000556.1, read on the forward strand.
CGACCACTATCCGATCCGGGTCACCGGCAAGGTGCTGTCGGTGTCGCGCGACCACGACCTGTCGGTCGTCACGATCAATCGCGGCTCGGACGACCTGATCGAGGTCGGCTGGGACGTGCACTTCATCGTCGGGGGCAAGGCGGTGAAGGACGTGCCGACGTTCAAGATCGTCACGGTCTCGCACCACACCTCCCTGGCGAAGGTGAACCTCAGCGCCGATGCCATCAACCAGCACCTCGAGGTCGAGGTGATCCAGCCGCAGCCCTGACCCCATGCCGCTCGAGCTTGCTCCGCGCGCGGTGGTCGCGCGCCGCGCTGGTGACGCCTGGTACCTCGCGTCGCCGCAGCCGCTGATCGAATCGCCCGATCGGCTGTTCGACCTGGTGCGGCGCGCCGCGGCCGGTGCGCCGGATCGCGACTTCCTCGTCGAGCGGCGCGCCGATGGTTCGCTGCGCCGCGTGACCTGGGCCGAGGCGCTCGCGTTCGCGACCGGCATCGCCGAGTGGCTGATCGCCGCGCATCCGGCCGACGCGCGGGTGATGGCGCTGTCGGGCAACTCGATCGATCACGCGCTGCTCATGCTGGGCTGCTTCGCGGCGGGCGTGCCGTTCGTGCCGGTGTCGCCGGCCTACGCGCTGCTGTCGCAGGACTTCGCGAAGCTGCGCGTCGTCGTCGAGAAGGTCGCGCCCGCGGTGGTGTTCGTCGAGGCCGAGGCGCCGTACCGGCGCGCGCTCGACGCGCTCGCGCTCGACGCCGAGCTGGTGATCGGTGACGCGCTCGCGGCGCGGGTCCGCACTGGTGACCGCCTCGCGGCCCGCGAGGCCGCGGTCACGGTCGATCACGTCGCGAAGATCCTGTTCACCTCGGGCTCGACCGCGTTCCCCAAGGGCGTGCCCAACACCCACGGCATGCTGTGCGCCAACCAGCAGATGATCGCGCAGTGCTGGCCGTTCCTCGCGGCCGACGAGCCGCCGGTGCTGGTCGACTGGTTACCGTGGAGCCACACGTTCGGCGGCAACCACAACTTCAACCTCGTGCTGCGCCACGCCGGCACGCTGCTGATCGACGAGGGCCGCCCGACCCCGGTCGGCATCGACGCGACGCTCCGCAACCTCGCGGCGCTGTCGCCGACGCTGTACTTCAACGTGCCCGCGGGCTACGCCGCGCTGGTGCCGCGGCTCGAGGCCGACGCCGCGCTCGCCCGCGCGTTCTTCGCGCGGCTGCGCGTGATGTTCTACGCCGCCGCCGCGCTGCCCCCGGATCTGTGGCAGCGGCTCACGGCGCTGGCGCGCGCGTCGACGGACCGCGAGGTGTTCATGACCACCGCGTGGGGCTCGACCGAGACCTCGCCGATGGCGACCTCGACGCACTTCGCGGTGCCGGCCGCCGGCAACATCGGGCTGCCCGCGCCCGGGGTCACGCTCAAGCTGGTGCCGAGCGGCGCCAAGCTCGAGGTCCGCGTGAAGGGCCCGAGCGTGATGCGCGGCTACCTCGACGAGCCGGCGCTGACCGCCGCGGCCTTCGACGACGAGGGCTTCTATCGCATCGGCGACGCGGTGCGGTTCGCGGATCCGGATCGCCCCGAGGCCGGGCTGTGCTTCGACGGCCGCATCGCCGAGGACTTCAAGCTGGCGAGCGGCACGTGGGTGAGCGTGACGACGATCCGCACCGGCGTGGTCGCCGCCGCGGGGGGCGCGCTCGCCGATGTCGTGGTGTGCGGGCACGACCGCGCGCAGCTCGCGGTGCTGGC
>JAIOQA010000557.1 GCA_021413675.1 Deltaproteobacteria bacterium
GAAGTCGGTGATGTTGAGCGCCAGCAGCTTCTCGAAGTACTTGCGCACGGTGCGCTCGAGCAGCGCCTTGTCGCCGCCCTCGGCGACGAAGCCCATCGTGCCGATGCCGCGCACGACCATGTCGTCGTTCTTGCTCATCAGGCCGCCGAGGATGTCGATCATGCCGTCGGCGAGGTTGTCGCGGACGTCGGTCGCCGAGCCGAGGTCGAGCACGACGATGCGGACCTGCCCCTCGGGGCCCCGCTGCACGAACCAGTTTCCGGGGTGCGGGTCGGCGTGGAAGAACTTGTCGATGAACAGCTGCTTGTAGAAGACCTGGGTCAGCTTGGTCGCGACCGCGTTGGGATCGAGGCCGAGCTCGGCGAGCGCGCCCTTCTTGGTCATCTTCACGCCGTCCATGAACGACATCGTGAGGATCGTCTCGCACGTGTACTCGGGGTACACGGTCGGGAACAGCGTGTCGGGGTCGCCCGCGAAGTTCTTGGCCATGCGCTCGATGCAGCGGCCCTCGTGGGCGAGGTTGGTCTCGCGCTGCAGCATGTCGGTGAGCTGCTCGTGGACGCGCTCGATCTGCGCGATCGGCACCAGCGAGCGGTAGACCTTGATCGCCCAGCCGAGCACGCGCAGATCGACGCGGATGATCGTCGCGACGTTGGGGTAGAGGACCTTCACCGCGATGCGCTCGCCGGTGGCGGAGCGCGCCTCGTGGACCTGGCCCAGCGACGCGGCGGCGATCGGCGTCTCGGCGAACGAGGCGAAGGCCTCGGTCGGCAGCTTGTGGAATGCCTTGTAGAAGGCGCGCGCGATGACCGGGTAGGGCTGCCCGGGGACCTCGTCCTGCAGCTTCTCCATCGCCTCGGTGATCGCGCGCGGCAGGAACGTCCCCATGATCGAGAGGATCTGGCCGAGCTTGATGTACACGCCGCGCAGCCGCACGAACCCGTTGTAGAGGCGCTGCGCGTTCTTCGCGTGGACCTTCTTCCAGCGCGCGCGCGTGTCGAAGCGCGATGGCCACAGCCGCGCCCATGACTGCTGCCACAGGTAACTGTAGAAGACGGTCAGGAACAACCGGCTGGCGCGGAGGAGGCGGATCGTGGCCCACATAGACGAGTACCGGGAAGCCACCGCCCCCGCGGAACGACCATGCTAGCACGCGTGACTCGGCGGGCAGCCGGATCGGTCGCGTGCGATCGCGGCGCGTGACGAGGCCGCGGCGCGCGGGCGAGATCCGACCCGTCGCGCTCGGTCTCCGGGCAGACGACACCGACGTTGGTGAGCTGCCGTTGATGAGGTCGAGCGCGCAGATCGTGTGCCGCTGGAGGACCAGCTCGGCAGCGGCGAGGTGCCTGGCCGCTGCCGCGGTTGTGGAGGTGCGAGGGCGCGCTGGGCCGCGCCGCCGTCCGCGCGCCGCCGTCCGGGGTTGATGAATCCGGAGGCGCGCGCGGCTTCGCCCTCCGGGGTTGATGAATCCGGAGCGCGGGCGGCTTCGCCCTCCGGGGTTGATGAATCCGGAGCGGCGCGCGCGCACACATCTATTGCCGCGGCGCGCGGCGGCGCGTGATCCGCGCGAATGCCGCGAGATCAGTGCGTGTTGTCGCGCGCGGATGAGGTCGCGCGCAGCGATCGTCGAGGGTTCGTTCGCCGGGATCTCGTCGCGCTGTCAGACGGATCGCGTAGTGTCGAGATGGGTGGTGGTTGAAGCCACACGGCTAGTGGGTTCGCCTTGACGGTCCCCCACCTGTAGCGTAAGGAATCATTATGGCGAAGAAGCAGACTCGGCGCAGCATCAGCGTGAGCCGGACGACCTACGAGAAGCTGAAGGCCTTCTGCGAGACCAACAACATCTCGATGAGCCAGTTCGTCGAGAGCGGTATCTCCGAGCGCCTCGGCACCGAGCCGGCGCCGCCCGCCGCGCCGCGGCCGGTGATGCCGACGCGTCCGTCGCCGTCGGCGTTCGAGCGCGCGACCCAGGCGCCGCGCCCGCAGGAAATCGCGCGTCCGGCGCCCGCTCCGGCGCCGACGCCGGTGCGCCCCGCGGTGACGCCGATGACCTCCGCCGCCGCGCGCTTCGCCGTCGAGCCGCCGCCGCCGATCATCAAGCCGCGCACGACCGAGCAGCAGCCCAAGCCGCCCGCCGAGCCGACCGCGGGTCAGATCTTCACGTTCTGATCACCGTCACTCCATCGTCTTCGCCGTGAAAGCGCCGCCCTCACCGGGCGGCGTTTTTCGTTGGCGCGCATCCGCGGGCGATGAACGCACCCCGTGGATCCGTCCACCGCCGATCGCCGGCGCCGAAAAGGGAACCGGGCCCTTTCGGGCCCGGTTCGGATGACTACGAGGTCCCGATCACGGGCCTCGATCCGGACCGCCAATGGCGCGACCCGGTCTCTGCAGTTTCTTGGAGGAGGCTAGTCCAGCCACTCCTTCGGGCTTCGACTCTTACATTGCATGTCTCTTCTTCCTCCCCTGGCGATTGCCAGAGCCCGGCGGACGGCCCGCTACGAACGCAGCGGCTCCCGGGGCCGGGCCTTCATGATGGGCACATCGGCCCGTCTCGAAGACCACCCTCGCGTTGTCCACATGGTCATCGCGCGGTGTTCTTGGCGACGCACGTCGCTAGTCCAGAGTAGAGCATATCGGCTGTCTTGGCCAGGATCTTCGACGGGTAGCGTGATGAACGAACGGCATGTTTCTGTCGCGTGCCGATCGCGAACCCTCGCTCACGCCCGGTGGAATCGGGCCCCGCTCGTGCTAGAGGCGTGGCGATGACCACGCGCCCGACCAAGCACCTCGACACGTTTCCCAATCCGCGCGCCGGCCGCGACTACGTGATCCACTTCGACTGCCCGGAGTTCACGTGCCTGTGCCCGATCACGGGCCAGCCCGACTTCGCGACGATCACGATCGAGTACGTCCCGGACGCGCTGTGCGTCGAGCTGAAGTCGCTGAAGCTCTACCTCTGGAGCTATCGCGACGAGGGCGCGTTCCACGAGGCCGTCACCAACCAGATCTGCGACGACCTGGTCGCCGCGATCGCGCCGCGCAAGGCGACGGTCACGGGCACGTTCTGGGTTCGCGGCGGCATCACGACCAAGGTCACGGTCACGCACGGCGCCTGAGGGTTTGGAATCAAACCCGATCCGGATAGGCGCAGCGAGACGTTCCTCGTCGAGCAAGCCGATCAACAGAGAGTAGGAAAGGGCATTCTTTCCTACTCTCTGAGGTCGCCGATCCCGCGGCGCGCGATCGCACCTTGCGCGCGCGGCACCGCGGTCGACCCACATCGCGCGCACAATCGCGCGCCCGTCCTCGCCGCGCCCTCGACGCGCGCGGCGGATGGTCGATGCACCAGGCACGCGATGAACGTCGCGCTGGAGGTCGACTTGAAGCGAGCGATGATCGCGCTGATCACGATGAGCGCTGGCTGCGTGGATTCCGCGTCGCCGATGGGCACCGCGGAGGATCCGGATCCCGCGACGCTCGCCGACATCCAGACCTCGCCGGAGACGTCGGACGTGCTGCCGAAGGCGATCTACCCCGCGGCGGAGCTCGCGCACGGTCCGCTCGCCACGACGACCAGCCTGACGCCGACGGCGATCACGTATCACGGCGGCCCGGTCATGCTCGGCCCGACCAAGACGTACATGATCTGGTACGGCAGCTGGGCGAACAACACCGCGATGACGATCCTGCCGTACCTCGTCACGAAGCTCGGCGGGACCCCGTACTTCAAGATCAACACCACCTACGGCAACGCCACCGGCGGCAAGGTCCCGAACGCGCTCGCCTACGGCGGTGCCATCGTCGACTCCTACTCGCAGGGCACGACGCTGACCGATCAGGGCGTTTGGAAGGTCGTGAACGGCGCGCTCGCCGCCAACAAGCTGCCCACCGATCCCAACGGCGTCTACGTCGTGCTCTCGAGCCCCGACGTCGCCGAGTCGTCGGGCTTCTGCACCGCGTACTGCGGCTGGCACACCTACGGCTATCGTAACGGCACCAAGCTGCGCTTCGTGTTCGTCGGCGGCGCCGCGCGCTGCCTGTCGGCGTGCGCGCCGCAGGCGATCTCCCCCAACGGCAACCCCGGCGCCGACGGCATGGCCTCGACGCTCACCCACGAGATCGAGGAGACCGTCACCGATCCCGATCTCAACGCGTGGTTCGATGCTGGTGGCGCGGAGAACGCCGACAAGTGCGCGTGGAAGTTCGGGCCGACCTACGCGACCGCCAACGGCGCGCGCGCGAACGTCAAGATCGGCACGCGCGACTTCCTGATCCAGCAGAACTGGCTCAACGTCGGGCTGGGCTCCTGCGCGATGAGCTACTGATGCGCCTGATGCGAACGTCGCGGCGCTGCACCGCGCCGCGCGCGGTCCCGCCGCGCACGAACCGCGTGCGGCTCGGCGCCCCACCGAAGGCGGTGATCGTCGAGGATCGGTCCGGCGAGCGCGACGCGCTCGGCGCGCTGATCGTGCCCGCGACCCGCCGGCGCCCGTGCGCGTGGCGCACGCGCGACTAGGGTCGACTACGGTACGAGCTGCTGCAGGAAGCCGATGCCGTCGGCGCTCGCGGCGATGAGCCCGAGCGCGAGCCGGGCCTGGCGCGCCGCCATCGGCTCGCCGTTCTTGGCGATCGCGGTGAGCGTGCTCTCGGCCGCGGCCTTGCCGGCCTCGGTGCGCGCGAGCGTCACGAACGCGGCGGTCGCGATCAGCCGGCGATCGGCGTCGGTCTCGGCCGTGCGCAGGAGCGCGGCGAGCTTGTCCGGCGAGTTGGTCTTGGCATAGACCGCGGCCAGCGACGGCAAGAGCGCGACGCGCACGTCGTGCGACGGATCGTCGATCAGCGGCGTGAGCAGCTTGGTCGCGAGCTCGGGATCGCGATCGACCAGGCCGATCGCGGCGGCCGCGGCCTGCGCGCGATCGCGCTCGGCGCGCGAGGCGAGGGACCGGCCGAGGCGCGCGGCGACCGCGTCCTTGGCGCCGACCCGCGCGAGCGTGGTGAGCGCGAGCTGGCTGAGATCGGGATCGGGATCGCGGACCGCGAGCGACAGCGCGCGCTCGACCGCCGCGGGCTCGAGCTTGTCGGGGTGCTCGGCGAGGCGCGCGAGCGCGGCCCGCCGGACCTGCGGATCGGCGTCGGCGAGCGCGGCGGAGACCGTCGCGGCGGCGCGGCCGCCGGTGGCGATCGCGGTGTCGACCGCCTCGATGCGGACCAGCGGCGCGCCATCGGCGATCGCGATCGCGACCAGATCGGCGTCGCCGATCGCGCGGGCGGCGCGGAGCAGCGCGAGCTTCTCGCCCTCGTCGGCGCGCTCGAACGCGCGGGCGAGCGCCGCGGCGGTCGCGGGCGGCGCGGTGGTACCGAGGCCCGACAGCGCGCGGACCGCGATGAGCCGCACGTCGCGATCGCCGTCCTCGGCCAGCGCGACCAGCGCGTCGCCGACGCCGCCGGAGACCTTGCCGCCGCGATCGGCGCTCATCGCCAGCACACGCGCGGCCTCGGCGCGGATCGCCGGCTCGCTGTCCTTGACCAGGCGCGCGGCGATCGCGACGCCGTTCTTGGCGGGATCGGGGCCGTCGGCGACGCAGCGCATGACCAGGCGGCGCACGTCGGCCGACGGATCATCGGTGACGCGCGCGAGGTTGGCGCGCGCCGCGGCCACGCCGGCGATCGACGCGTTGCACAGGCCCTCCACACCGAGCGGATGCAGGCCGGCGTCCTCGGGGCTGCGCGCCGCCGACGACAGGTAGTCCATGACCGCGCCCGCGAGCGTCTTGCGCTTGGCGAGCCGCGCGAAGATCTTCGCGGCGGCGCGGCGCGGGCCGCCCTTCTGCTTCCACAGCTGCGCGATGCCGTCGACCGCGACGCCGACCGACGCGCCGACCTCGGCGCTCGCGGCCAGGCCCTGCGCGGCGCCGACCGCGACGTCGCTGCGCTCGTTCTTCACCATCTTGATGAGCGGATCCTGCGCGACGCGACCGAGCCGGCCGTACGCGGCGGCGGCGGCGGCCCGGACCTCGGGCTGCGCGTCCTTGATGAGCTTCTCGAGCGCGACCGACGCGGCCGCGGCCTTGGTGCGGGTCAGCTCGCCCCAGGCGGTCGCCATCGCGCTGCGCATCGCGCGGCTGGCCTTGCGATCGTCGAGCAGCGTCGCGAGATCGCCGCCCGCGCGGGTCGGATCGACGCGCGCGTACAGCGGCAGCGCGGCGGCGCGGATCGCCTCGGCCTTGGCGCCGTAGGCGGCGCGGGCGGCGGTCGCGAGCGCGTCGGACTGCGGCAGATCGTCGGCGTCGAGGCACAGCCGGATCGCGAGCACGCGCGCGTCGGTCGGGGCCTTGTCGTCGCCGATGAGGCCGGCGGCGGCGTTGGCGGCGGCGGCCGCGTCGACGTTGAACGCGCGGGTCAGCTGGATCTCGGCGCGCGCGCGCATCGCCGGGGTCGACGCGGGATCGGCGAGCACCGAGACCGCGGTCGACGGCGTGGGTGCGTCGTCGGTGACCGCGCTCGACACCTCGACCAGGAGCTCGCGGCGCGCGGCAGCGTCGGGATCCTTGGCGAGGGCGGCGGCGAACAGCGGCCGGGCGCGGGCCTCGCCGAGGCCGCGCACCGCGGTGAACGCGATCCGCCGCAGCTCGGGATCCTTGGCGGTGAGCGCCTGGATGAGCGTGTCCTGGTAGATGCCGTCCTTGCGCTGCGCGGCGGCGCCGGCGACCGCGACCGCGGCCTTCTGCACCGCCGGCGACGGCGCGGCGAGCGCACCCTCGATCAGCGCGATCTCGGCGGGCGTGCCGCGCGCGATCGGCTTGAGCGCGATCAGGAGCTCGGCGACGTCGTCGGGATCGCGGGCGGCCTTGCCGAGGCGCGTGAGCGTGGCCTCGTCGCCGGTGGTCGCGTACTCGACCAGCCCGCCGAGCTGCGGCGCGGCGATCCCGGTGAGCTCGTCGGCCCAGCCGCCGCCGCCGCCGCGGGCGTGGTCGCCGATCGCCTCCCAGGCCTCGGGCGCGACCATCGCGCGCGACAGGCCGGTGTCGGCGATCACCTCGCCGAACTTGCCGGGCAGCCAGTGGAACGCCGACAGCCCGGCGCGTCCGCCGCGCACGACGATCCGATCGCCGCCCGCGCGGTGCTCGATGTCGAAGTAGGTGCGGCCCCGCATCGCCAGCCACATGACGATGCACAGCGCGATCGGCGCGGCGGCGATCGCGCCGGCGATCGTCCAGTAGAACCGCCGCGACCGCGCGACGACGGCCTTCTCGTCGTCGGTCATCGGCGCGATGCCCTCGGCCCGCAGCGCCCGCAGCTCGCGCCAGGTCATGCGCTCGCGGTTCGCGGTCTTCGAGCCGAGCAGATCGTAGGCGCGGCGCGCGGCGGCGCGGGCCGGCGCGGTCAGCTCGCGCACGCGCGGCGCGAGTACCGGGTGCCGGAGCGTGAACGCGCCGTCGCCGAGGGCGCGGACCACGCCGCGCTCCTCGAGCGTGGTCAACATCGTCATCGCGACCCCGGTGTCGAGGCCCATGCGCTCGCCCAGCCACGCGGCGGTGCGCGGCGGTGCGTCGACGGTCGCGAGCTCGGCGACCAGGCGCAGCCCGAGCCGCTCGTTGCCGGTCGCGCGGCACGCGCCCTCGAGCCAGGCGCGCTCGAGCTCGCCGGCGCCGCCGAGCTTGGCGAGCGCCGCCGTCGACGAGATCGCGAGCTCGCGCACCGCGAGCGCCGCGATCTGCAGATCCGTGGGCAGCACCGGGCCGCCGCGGCCGAGGCCGGTGGCGATCGCGTCGGCGAGCGGCGCGTCGGCGGTGATGCCGGCGAGCGACAGCATGCGATCGAGCACCGCGGTCGCGTCGATCGGGGCGAGGCGCATCAGCTCGTGCCGCGCCGGCGGCGGGAACAGCGAGCCGGTGCGGCGCTCGAGGTGGCCGAGGTGGTGGACCTGCTCGGCGCCGCAGGCGAACAGGAAGCGCGCGCGGCCGCCCGAGCGCGTGACCACGCGCGCGAACAGCTCGCCGATCTCGGCGATGCGCGCGTCGTCGGTGCAGTACTGATCGGCGTCGTCGAGGACGAACACGAACTGCTGCCCGGCCAGCGCCGACGACACGGCGCGGGCGAGGAACGCGAGCGCGGTCTCGCCGCTGTTGGCGATCAGCCCGGAGGTCGCCAGGCCGTTGGCCAGCGACTCCGCCGGCTGGCTCGCGTCCTCGCAGATCGAGACGATCACGCCGTGATCGCGCAGGTGCGGGATCACGCCCGCGCGCAGGAGGGACGTCTTGCCGACGCCGGTCTCGCCGTACACGAGCCCGGCGCGAAAGCCCTCGGCGACGACCATGCGGACCAGCTCGTCGCGGTCGCGGTCGCGCCCGAAGAACACATCGCGCTCGGCTTCGGTGTAGGGCGCGAGGCCGCGCACCGGCGACGCGAAGCCCGAGAAGGTTGCGACGGCCACGACCACATCATAGACCGTCGCGCCGCGGCGAGTAAGCGATGCTCCCACCTGGACGCGCGAGTATGATTGTTCGGTGAACCCGCGAACCCTGGTCGCGCCCCTGGACGGGCCTGCTTCGCGGCGGTCTGCGCGAAAATCCCTCCTCGCCGCGACCATTGTTCTCGGCGGGGCTTGCGGCGGCGCAACCGGAGTTCCCATCGCGGCGCCGACGGAGAACACCGGCGGCGACCGCGAGGTCACCGCGGTCCTCTACCGCGACGGCGTGCTGGTCCGCGATCGGCGCTGGGTGACGATCGGCGCCGACGCCATCGCGTTCGACGTGACCCTGCCCGATAGCGTGCCCCCCGACGACATCCTGGTCAGCGCGGGCGAGCCGCCCGCCGCGGCACCGGTCGCGCCCCCGCCGCGCGCGGTGCCGAACAAGCACGGCCTGAAGGTCACCCCGCCGGTGGCGGCCCCGTCGCCGCTGCGCCCGCTGATCGGCGCGATCGACGTCGTCCACGCCGAGCGCGCCGACGGCAGCGTCTGGCTCGCGCCGACCGGCAGCGGCCTCTCGGTGCAATCGCCCACCCTCGCCATCGGCGGCGGCGCGGGGCCGCACCTCACCGCGCGCATCTCGGCGGCGAAGCCCGGGCGCTATCCGATCGATCTGGTCTACGTCACCGACGCCATGGCCTGGCACGCGAGCTACACGCTGGTCGCCGACGGCGCGACCGGCGCGCTGCACGGCTCCATCGCGATCGACAACCGCGGCGGGCCGATCCTGGGCGCGAGCCGGGTCGCGATCGTCGACGACGCGCTGGTCGACGACGTCCGTGACGCGCTGCTGGCGATCGCGCAGCCGCCGGTCGGCGAGCCGGCGCCCACGATCGTGTTGCCGGGCAGCGTCGACCTGGGCGCCGGCGAGCTCGCGATCGACGCGGTCGGCGGCGCGCGCGCGGTCGGCATCCGCCAGGTGCTGGTCTACGACCCGGTCAGCGCGCGCTTCGACGCCGCGGGCCGCACGCCGATGCAGGACGAGAGCTACGGCGTGATCGCGCCATCGCCAGCGGTGTCCGAGGCGGTCGAGCTCGCGGTCGCGCCCGGGGCGCCGCTGCCGGCGGGCTCGGTCCGGCTGGTCGAGCGCGACGGCGGCCAGCTGCGGCTGCGCGGCACCGGGACGCTGCGCACCGACGGCGCCGGCGCGACGACGATCTCGGTGGGCCGCGCGAGCGACGTGGTCGGCACGCGGCGGCGCGTCGACTTCTCCGTCGACGTGCTCCGCAAGCGGCTGGTCGAGGAGTTCCAGATCACGATCGCGAACCGCGGCGCCCGCGCGGTGCCCGTGGTGGTGCGCGAGCACCCGTACCGCGGGTACCAGTGGCACCTGGCCTACGCCTCGACCGAGGCGGTGACCAAGGAGGCTCCGCAGCTGCTCGCGTTCCGCGCGCAGGTTCCGGCCGGCGGTGAGGTCAAGATCGACTACGTCGTGGTGTATACGTGGTAGCCGGTGTCCTCGGTCTCCGCTGATTCCGCGCTCGTCGCCTCGGGTCTCGTCGTCCACTACGGCAAGCGGGTCGCGGTCGATGGCCTCGACCTGACCCTGCGCCGCGGCGAGGTGGTCGGCCTGCTCGGGCCCAACGGCGCCGGCAAGAGCACGACCCTGCTCGCGCTGACCGGCGCGGTGCAGCCCACGCGCGGCACGATCACCGTCGGCGGGGTCGATCTGTCGCGCGCGCCGCTCGACGCCAAGCGCCGGGTCGGGTTCGCCGATCAGCCCCCGGGCCTCTACGAGTTCTTCACCGTGCTGGAGCACGTGCAGTTCGTGGCCGAGGCGCGTGGCGAGCCCGATGGCGCGGCCGCGACCCGCGTGCTCGAGGAGCTGGGCCTCGCCGGCATCGCGCACCGGCCGTGCCGCGAGCTGTCGTTCGGCATGCGCCAGCGGGTCGGGCTGGCGGCGGCGCTGATCGGCCCGATCGATGTCGTGCTGCTCGACGAGACGCTCAACGGCCTCGATCCCCACGCGGCGCGCGCGGCGCGGCGCACCGTCGCGGCGGCGGCGGAGCGCGGCGCGGCGGTCCTGATGTCGACCCACTTGCTCGGCGTCGCCGAGCGGCTGTGCCAGCGGGTCGTGATCATGGATCGCGGCAAGATCGTCGACGATCGCACCGGCCCCGAGCTCGACAAGCTGGTGGCGCAGGGGCCGGGCGCGCTCGAAGAGCTGTACGTGTCGCTGGTCGCGGACACCGGCCCGACATGAGGCGCGCGTGAACACGCGGACCTTGTTGCGCTGGGGCGATCTCGAGGAGCGCCGCCGGCGGGCCGCGCGCCCCGTGCTCTTGCGCTCGCCGTGGCTGGTGCCGGTCGTGGGCGGCGCCGCGGTCGCGCTCGCGGTCGCGGCGCTCTTGCGCGGCGACGACCCGGATCGATTCGCGACCGCGAGCCGCGCCTGGCTCGCGCTCGCGCTGCTGGTGCACACCGCGGTCATGCTCGGGGCGCCGTTTCGTCTGTTCTGGCGCCACGACGGCGCGCTGCTGGCGCGGCTGCCGCTGCCCGGTGGCGCGCTGTTCGACGTCGCGGCGATCCGCGGCGCGCGCGCATCCGTGCGCGCGGTGATCGTCTGCGCGCCTGCGCTGATCGTCTTCGGGCTCGAGGACTGGGCGTGGGCCGCGCGCCACGCGGCCTTGCTGGGCGCGCTCGCGCTGGCGTCGGCGGGCCTGGTGCCCGCGACCGCGCTCGCCGCCGGCGGGCTCGTCGCCTCGGAGAAGGCGCAGGCGCTCGGCAAGTCGTTCGGCGGCGAGGTCCAGCTGAGCGGCACCGGCTGGCTCGGCGCCTTGCCCGGGCTCGCGATGTCGGCGGTCGTGATCGTCGCGATCCTGTGCGTGCCCTGGCTCGGCGGCGCGACCGCGACCGCGATCGGCCCGGGCTGGCTGGTGGTCGCGGGGCTCGGCGGCGCGGCGGTGATCGCGGTCGCGATGGCGCGCGCGGCGGCGCCGGCGGTCATGCCACACGCGCTGCGCGAGGTCGTCGCCCTCGATCGCCAGCAGCTCGCGCACCTCGAGATCCACCCGCCGACCGGGATCGAGCGCGCGGTCGCGCGGCTGCTCGGCCCCGGCGCGCGGCTGGTCCACGGCAAGGACGCGCGCCTGATGCGTCGGCGGTTCCCGCTGGCCTACGTCGTCGGCGCGGTCGGGACGATCACGCTGTGGATCATGGCGGCGTCGCGCCCCGAGGGGCTGGTCGTGTGGTCGACCGCGGTCGCCGGCGCGCTCGCGCTGTACGGCGTGGTGCTGGCGCGGCGGCTGGGCGAGGCGCCGATCGAGCAGGGCATCACGCTGATCGTGCTGCCGATCGATCCAGCGGCGACGCGCGCGGCGAAGCGCGCGTGGTTCGCGACCTGGCTCCTCATCTATGTGGGCGTGGGCGCAGTGCCGGTGATCGCGCGTGCGAGCGCGCCGCTGGTCTGCGCCGCGGCGCTGATCGGCGTGATCGCGGTCGGGCTCGGCGTCGGCGCGCGCGCGGTCCGGGCGTAGCCCTACGAGGAGGCCCGCGGCCAGCGCGCGAGGCAGCGCTCGGCCATCGCGGTGATCGTGAGGCTCGGGTTCACGCCGACGTCGTCGGGCGCGGCGGCGCCATCGACGACATAGAGCCCGGCGTGGCCGAACGCCTGATGATCGGCGTCGAGCACGCCGTCGTCGGGGCCGCGGCCGATCGCGCAGCCGCCGAGCACGTGCGCCGTGACCGCGCGGCCGAAGCGCCCGGCGAGTGCGAGCTCGAAGGCCTCGCCGCCGGTCGCGGCCGCGAGCGCGAGCGCGACCCGATCGGCGACCTCGAGCCGCGCCGGCGGGCGATCGCCGTCGGCGACGCTGGTCAGCCGCGGCGCGCCGCGCCACCACGGCCGGCGCCGCTCGAGGCGCAGCTCGCCGCCCCAGGTCTGCATCACCGTCAGCATCGTGACCCGCTTGTGCCAGTCGCGGCGCAGCGCGCGGCGGAGCGCGGCGACCGGCGCGAGCCGCCGTCGGCCATCGCGATCGATCCGCGTGGCCATGAGCCGCAGGAGGTCGTGCGCGGGCGGCAGGCGGTTCTGCGTGACGTGCGTGCGCTCGTCGGGGTGGAAGCGCGACGAGATCGCGACGCCGGTCGTGAGATCCGCCGGCGGCGCGGCGTGCTCGACGCCGACCAGTGCCTCGCCGTTGGTGCGCACGCGCTGGCCGAGGCGCGGCGACAGCCGGGGCAGGGTGCCGAGCTCGTCGCGGCAGCGCAGCAGCAGCTCGACCGTGCCGAGCACGCCGGCGGCGACCACGACCCGGGCCGCGGTCAGCGGGCGATGCGGTCGGCGCGTGAGCGGATCGACGCTGTCGACGCGGTAGCCGCCGGTGATCGGCGTGATCGCAGTGGCGTGGTAGCCCGTGCGCGCCTGGGCGCCGCGGCGCTCGGCGAGGTGCAGGTAGGTGAGATCGAGCGAGCTCTTCGCGCCGACCGGGCAGCCCGCGAGGCAGCGCCCGCACGCCGTGCACGCCGCGCGCGGCGGGCCCTCGCCGCCGAAGTACGGATCGGGATCGATCGCGCCGGGCCTGCCGAAGTGGATGCCGACCGGCGCGGGCGCGAGGCTGGCGCCGGCGCCGACCGCGGTCGCGGCGGCCGCGAGGTAACGATCCATCGCGCCCATCGTCGCGACCGGCGTGCGACCGAGCATGCGCGCGGCGGTCGCGTAGTGCGGCGCGAGCTCGACGCGCCAGTCGATCCCGGCGCGGCGCCATCCCGGCTGCGCGAAGGTCGCGGCCGGCGGCTCGAGGAGGACCGCGCCGTAGACCAGGCTGCCGCCGCCCCAGCCCACGCCTGCGAGCACCGCGAGATCGGGCAGCACGTGGGTCGCGAGGTAACCGCCGAGGCGCAGGCCCGGCGCCCAGGCCAGGCGGCGCGGATCGCGGCTCGCGGCGTCGAAGTCGGCGCCGGTCACGCGCCGGCCCTGCTCGAGGACGATCACGCGATAGCCCTTCTCGGCTGCGCGGAGCGCGGTGACCGCGCCGCCGAAGCCGCTGCCGATCACGAGCACGTCGGTGTCCAGCGTCACGCTCGCGTTCATCGTCATCGTGCTCCTCCGCGCGCCGGGATCACGCGCACCGAGATCACCGCGGCGGTCAGCGGGACCGCGACCGTGCCCTCGCTGACCGGCAGCGATGCGCGATCGCGCTCGAGGGCATCGCACAGCCACGCGCCAGCCAGCGGCGCGGGCCAGCGCAGCCGCGCGCTGCCGCGGACCGGATCGATCGCGCGGGTCGGCGCGATCAGCCGCACGATCACGCCATCGCCGCGCCATGCCGGCTTGATCGCGGCGATCGCGATCTCGGGCCGATCGATCTGCACGCCGGCGATCGCGGCTGGACTCGCGACCGCCGCGGCGAGCTCGCGCAGCGTCCGGGTCCGCGCGATCCGGTCGGCGAGGCGCTCGCCCGCGCGCACCCGCCGCAGCACGATCTGCGATCGATAGGGCGCGCGATCGGCGCCGCGCACCGGAAACCCGACCAGCGGCAGCCAGCCATCGGCGCGCTCGCCGGTGGCGTGGCGGTGGACGATCCACCGCAGGCTGCCGTCGACGTCGGCGTGCACCGCCAGCGGCAGCGCCGACAGGATCGCGGTGCCTGCGCCGGTCGCGTCGACGACCTCGGCCAGGCCATCGGCGGCCCAGTAGGTCGGGGTGGTGGCCGCGGCGAACGGCCGATCGACCGAGCCGCCGGGCACCGCCATGCGCAGGCGCGCGCTGGTCGCGAGCTCGCCGCAGGTCGTGACGGTCCAGGTCGTGCGACGGCGCGGCGGTGCGGTGACCGCGACCTCGAGCTCGGGCTCGTCGTCGCGGATGACGAGCTCGATCGGCACGTCGCCGCCGGCGCGCGCCCGGATCATCACGCGCAGCGCGCCCTCGAGCTCGGCGACCTCGACCTGCGCCGGGCGATCGCGGGTGTCGGCGCGGCGCGCGAACGTCCCACCGGCCAGCTCGTGGCCGAGGCGCCAGAGGCCACCATCGTCGTGATACGCGCGCACGCCGAGGCTGCCAGGCGCCAGCCACGGCTGATCGCGGCGGCGATCGCGCGCGCTGATCGCGCCACCGGCCATGGGATCGATCGCGATCGCGAGCTCCGCGGTCTCGATCGCGAGCTCGCCGCGCACCCAGCGCCAGCGCGGGCGCGAGGGCGCCGGCGGTCGCGGTCGCGCGCGGGGTGCCTCGGTGGCGCGGATCACCTGCGCGACCAGCGGCGCCTGCTCGCGCCGGACGATCGGGGCGCGCGACGTGCCGGTGACGAAGTCGTGGTGGTTCGCGACGACGGCGTCGTTCCACAGCGCGCGCACCGCGGCGGCGTGGGCGGCGTCGCCCGAGACCGCGGCCTGGGCCTCGGCGGCGAGCAGGCCCGCGACCATGCGCTGGTAGGCGGCCTTGAGCGCCGGGCGCGACGCCGGGAAGCCCATGAAGCACGGGTTGGGATCGAGCGCGATCACCGGCAGCGCGTCGCGGTGCGCCTCGACGAGCGCGAGGTAGTCGTCGAGGCCCGCGGTCAGCGTCCACACGCCGGTGGTCGGGTAGGCGCCGCGGTTGTAGCGCGCGAGGAGCGCGTCGAGGCGGCGCACCGGCGGCACGAAGTCGAAGCCGATCGGGCAGAGCAGGTACGGCGTGCGCGCGCGGGCCGCGAGATCGATCACCAGGCGATCGATGCGGCGCGCGACCGCGCGCTCGCCGCGCGACGCGATCGCCAGCGGCAGGCCCATCCACCGGGTCAGGCCGCGGTGCGCGATCAGATCGCCCTGGCCGTAGCCGAACGCGTGCCAGTGCGCGAGCACCTCGCCGCCGGCGGGATCGCGCCAGACCAGATCGAGCGAGCGCTCGTCGTCGAGCAGGCGCGCGGCGGTCGAGCCCGGTCGCGGGTACCGGCCGCGCGGCGCGCGATCACAGCCGGCGACGTGCATGCCATCGACGCGGGTGAACGCGACGCCGTCGATGCCGAGCGCCGCGAGGAGGCTCGGCAAGAGCGGCGAGTGGCCGAAGCTGTCGGGCAGGTACGCGACCTGCGGCGCGAGGTCGAGCCCGCGCTCGGCCAGCCAGCGCGCGCCGACCAGGTAATCGCGCAGGATCGCCTCGCCGTGCGCGACCACGGTGTCGGGGCTGGTCACGCCGCCCCCGGCCAGGCGCAGCCGCCGCGAGGCCAGGTGGCGCACGAGCCGCGCGCGTGCCGCGGGTCGCGCGTCCCAGTACGCGCGCAGGAAGTACGTGCCCTCGACGCTGTAGATCCGCGCGGGCTCGGCGTCGAGCTCGTCGAGCGCGCGATCGAGGATGCGCGCGACGATGCGACCGTAGCCGCGCGCGCCGAGGAGCCAGCTGGGGTCCCAGTGGCTCGACTCGCAGAGGATGAGCACGCGCGCCGCGTCGGCGGGGATGCCGAGGCGCGCGTGCAGGTCGCGCGCGCGGTCGGCCGCGGTCGCGCCGGGGAGCCGGGCCGCGCTCACCACGACACGGTCATCCCGGTCGTGACGATCCAGTAGCCGCCGGCGTAGCGACCGGCGTTGAACGGATGGCGCGGCTGCGCGTCGGGCTCGGCGAGCGGCACCGGGACATCGGGTTGGATCGGTGGCGTGCTCGCGGGCTGATCGATCACGTGCACATCGGGGGAGATCAGCCGCGCGCCGCCGAGATCGATCGCGACCTTGCCCAGGCGCAGGCCGATCCCGGCCGCCAGGGTCAAGCGCGCGCTGCCGTCGAGGTCGAGGCGGCGCCACGAGCTCGGCGCCGCGGCGCTGTCCCACGCGACGCCGGCGCGCAGCGCGATCGGCGCGGCGCGCAGCGTGTGCGAGCCGCCGACCCGCACCGACCAGACGTCGACGAGGCCGTGGCGGCTGACGCTCGCAGGCAACGGCATGCCGCTGATCGGATCGATGCCGTCGACGACGATCACGGTGTCGCGCGCCTCGCGCCAGTTCTCCCAGCGCACGTCGAGCTCGAGGTCGCTGGTCTCGCGGCCATCTGCGCGCGCGCTCGACCAGCGCAGCGCCGCGGTCGCGGTCTGCGGCAGGTTGAACGAGACGCACGCGGCCAGCGCCGCGGTGGTCCCGCCGCGCGCGCAGCGCGCCTGCGCGTCAGCGATCGGCGCGGGCGGCACGGCCACCGTCGGGCCGGCCACGCTGTGGGTGGTCCCGTGGGTGCGCACGCCCAGCGGCGAGGTCCACGCGGCCGCGAGGGTCACGCCGCCGCCGAGATCGAGCTGCAACCCGAGCCCGGCGGCGGGCACGAAGCGATCGGTGCCGTCGATCGTCGAGGTGACATCGCGATCGGGGTCCTCCTCGGCGTTGCGCAAGCCCTGGCCGGCGCTCACCGAGTGGATCTGCGCGATGCCCCACGACAGGCGCGCGCCGAGCCGCAGCCGCCCGCGCCGGATCGCCGCGCCGATCGAGGGCAGGGCGACCAGGCCGCGCTGCTCGATGGTGTCGTAGCGCGCGGGATCGGGCGCGCCGTCGGGCATCACCGTCGGAAACGAACGGCTGCCGTAGCCCTGCGGCGCGAGCAGGCCCGCGGCCCAGGTCACGCCGCCGATCGGCACGGCGAGGACCGCGATCGGCACGGCCTGCGGGCCGCCCGCATGCGCCACGGTCGGGTAGGGCTGCCCGCTCCACGGTGCCGCGCCAGCGTACACGCCATCGCGGGTGAAGCGCTGCGCGAACCCGACCAGCGCGACCCCGAGGTGGAGCGCGCTGCGGCGCAGCCCGGCGAGGCCGGCGGGGTTGTACCAGAGCGCGGTCGGATCGTCGGCGCGCGCGACGAACGCACCGGCGCGCTGCGTGCCCTGGCTGCCGGGATCGCCGACGAAGTTGCCGCCGGCGCGCGCCGCGCTGGCCGCGCTGAAGACGGCGGTGACGATGGCGATTCGGACGCGGAGGGACATGAGGACTTTCTCGTCGGCGACGCGCGCTGACCGATCCCGGCGCACCGGTGTTGCCAGGCGCGGGCCTGGCGCTCAATGGCGGCACCGGACAGCGCCGTGACCGCGCAGGCCAGGCCTCGGCGCGTGAAGCTCGAGCCCGCCCGAGACGAGCCTTGGTTCGCGCGGCATCGCCGCGGCCGGCCCGGTCATCGCCGCGGCCGGCCCGGTCATTGTCGATCGGCGTTCAGCGCGGCTATCTGGACGCGCTCGGCGACTCCGCCAGGGACGCCAGCGCGAGGAGGCCACGATGACGATCGAAGGTTCGCAGGGGCGATGTCCGGTTCGCGGACGATCGCAGGTGATGCAGACGGCGCAGGTGTGGCGGCTGATGATCGCCGCGCTCGGCGCGGCGCTGTCTGGCTGTGCGTACTCGAACCCGGAGGCGCCGGCGGCGCCCGACCGACCCGACGCCGCGTTGCTGTCGAGCACGGCGGACGGCGGCAGCTGCCCGCCGCCGCTCGATCCGTCCACGCTCACCGCGTGCTGCCCGATGTACGGCGACGCGCACTGCGTCCCCGACGATCGCGTGCCGGTCGCGCTGCGTGGCTCGCTGGAGGCGTGCGAGAGCGGCGGGCGCTGCGTGCCGGATCCGATCATCACCGGCGCGCCGGCCCGCACGTGCACGTCGATCGGCGGGGTCGCGGGCGCGTGCACGTCCCTGTGCGTGACCCAGGTCGCGAACGCCGCCGCGGTGCTGCCGCAGGACATCTGCGAGGCCAGCGAGCGCTGCGCGCCGTGCGTGAACCCCACCGACGGCACGTCGACGGGCGCATGCGCGCCCGCCTGCACCGAGGGTGGCGATCCGGATCCCGGCACGGGCCCGGACGCGGGCGCGGCGAGCCGCTGTTGCAGCGGCTACGGCAGCTGCGTCGCGAGCGCGGTCGTCGGCGATCGCGCGGCGCAGCTCGGCGTCGACACGTGCGTGCCGGATCAAGGCCTGGTCTGCGTGCCCGACGTCTACCTCGACGGATCGTTCACGCCGCCGTCGTGCCACACCGGCCTCATCTCGCTCTTGTTCGGCGATGCCTACAAGCCGGGCGCGTGCCTGCCGGCGTGCATCCCCGCGGTCCAGCAGGCGCTCTTCGTGGGTCAGGACGACTGCGGCGCGAACTTCCGGTGCCTGCCGTGCAAGAACCCCAGCTCGACCCCGGCGGGCCAGTCGACCGGCGCATGCGAGCCGATGTGAGGTCGCTGCAGCGCTCACCTCCTCGCGGCCTCGCCCTCGCGCGCCAGGCGCTCGCCGAGTTGCTGCGCTCGCCGTCGCCCGCGTACGCGCGCGGCGGCGAACCGCGCCCCGCGATGCCGCTGCCCGCGCGCCTCGATCTCGACGCGATCGTCGCGTCGCTGCGCGGCGAGGCCCTCGAGATCGACGTCCGCACGCGCGCGCTCCACGGCCCGTGGACCTGGTTCGTGCGCGCGCCCCGTTCATCGGCGCCGCTCGAGCTCGGCGCACCGCGACCGATCGACGGCGGCGCGCGCCTGGTCCTCGACGCATCCGGCACCACCGCCGATCACGTGGGCCTGTCCTGGCCGCTCGCGCCCGGCGAGCGCATCGTCGGCCTCGGCGAGCGCACCGTCGGCGTCGATCTCCACGGCTGGCGCCTCGAGTGCTGGGCCGAGGAGGGCGCGATCGGCCTGGGCGAGACGATGTCGCCGATGCTCACCGCGCTCGGCGCGCCGTGGAACCCGTTCCCCAAGGGGCCGGCCGTCACCTACAAGCCAGTGCCGTGGCTGATCTCGTCGCGCGGCTACGCGATCTTCCTCGACACCACCGCGCCCGCGTTCTTCGACGTCGGCGCCAGCGACCCCGGCGAGCTGCGCGTCGAGGTCATGGCGACGCGGATCGAGATCGTCGTGCTGGTCGCACCGACGCCGGCCGCGCTGCTCCAGCGCCTGATCGAGCTCACCGACGGCAAGCCGCGCGGGCTGCCCGACTGGGCGCTCGCCCCCTGGCTCGACGCGCTCGGCGGCCAGCCGCGGGTCGAGGAGGTCGCGCGGGTCGCGCGCGCCGCGCGCATCCCGTGCGGCGCGATCTGGTCCGAGGACTGGCAGGGCCTCGAGCGCAAGCCGTTCGGCGACAGCACGTGGAGCTACGACGCGATCTTCCCGGTCAAGCGCCGGCCCGATCGCGCGCTCTACCCGGCGCTCGAGACGATGATCGGCGATCTCCACGATCGCGGCTTCGCGTGGATGACCTACTACTATCCGTACGTCCCGCTCGGCGACGAGGACCACGCCGAGGCCAGCGCCGCTGGTCACTTCCTGCGCGATCGCGCGGGCGTGCAGTGCGTGATCCCGCTGTTCATGGACGAGGCCTCGCAGGTCGACCTCACCAACCCGGCGGCGCGCGCCTGGTACAAGGGCGAGCTGCGCCGCGGCCTCGCGCTCGGCGTCGATGGCTGGATGGCCGACTTCGGCGAGTACACGCCGATCGCCGCGGTCGCCCACGACGGCGAGCCCGGCCACCTCCACCACAACCGCTACCCGCGGCTCTGGGCCGGGCTTCACCGCGAACTGCTCGACGAGGCGCGCCCCGACGGTGAGGCGATGTTCTTCTCGCGCTCGGGCGCGCCCGGCCAGCAGCGCGACACGCCCCTGTTCTGGAACGGCGACTCGAACACCGACTTCGAGCGCTGGGACGGCCTGCCCGGCAACGTCCGCGCGCTGCTCTCGGCCGGGCTCTCGGGCTTCTCGGTCTGGACCGTCGACATCGGCGGCTACACCTGCCTGATCACGCGCGGCCGCGACGCCGAGACCCTGGCGCGCTGGACCGAGCTGGGCGCGTTCCTGATCGTGATGCGCACCCACCACGGCACCCACGTCCGGCGCTGCGTGCAGTTCGATCACGACGCCGCCACGCTCGCGCACTTCGCGACCTACGCGCGCTTCCACGCCGCGCTGTTCCCGCTGCGCCGCCAGCTGCTCGCCGAGGCGATCGCGACTGGCCTGCCGATCGCGCGGCCGCTCCTGCTCGAGTATCCGGACGATCCCGTCGCGTGGGCGATCGAGGATCAGTTCCTCCTCGGCGAGCTGCTGGTCGCGCCGGTGCTCGCGCGCGGCGCGCGCGGCCGCGAGGTCTATCACCCCGCGGGCCGCGACTGGATCGACGCGTGGTCGGGCGCGCGCACCGCCGGTGGCACGCGCGTCGATCGCGACGCGCCGGTCGGGCGCATCCCGCTCGCGATCGCCGCCGACGGCCTGGTGCCGACCTTCGACGCCCACGTCGACACCTTCGCGCGCCGCCCGCGGGTCCGCGATCCTGGCCTCGCCACCCTCGACGACGCCGAGCGCTGCCTCGCGCTGCTCGTCGGCCCCGACTTCCGCGGCGCGCGCCGGCTCTACGACGGCACCGTTGTGACGTTCGTGTCCGGCGCGCTCGCCGAACCCGGGCCGCGCGCCGCGCGCGAGGCGCCGCACCCGCTGTTGCCGCCGGAGTTGCTCGACGCCTGGCGCTGCGTCGGCGCCGGCGTCGGCGCGACCGTCGCGGTGCCGTGGCCGGGCGGCGCGCTGCAGATCGTGTCGCCGCACGACCGCGCCGTGCGCGTATTCGCGCCGGTCGGCTGATCAGCCGTGACCGCGCCGATCGCGCACCGCGCGCGTGCGCGATCGCCTATCGTGGAGGGATGCGCATCCGCGGGGGCCTGGTGATGGGATCGATCGCGGCGCTCGCCGCGGGTTGCGGCCTGGCGGCGGCGCCCGCGCTCGCGCTCTTGCCGCTGGTCCCGGTCGCCGCGCCGATCCCGTACGGGCCGACCCTCCACATCCGGGCCGGGGGCGCGCGCGTCACCGCCAAGGGCGTCGATGGCGGCGGCGTCGGCGAGGCGACGTCGACGGTGATCGCCGGCCAGCCGGTCGGCCTCGCCGGCTACTCGCACCTCGAGCTCGGCTCGTTCGGCAAGGACGGCTGGACCGGCGCCGTCGATGGCGAGCTCGGCGTCGGTGCGGGCGCGCCCGGCGCGCGGTTCGCGCTGGTGACCGGCTTCGCGTACGGCGGCTACCCGCAGAACGGCAAGAGCGTGCCGCTGCGCGTGATCGCGCTGGTCGACACCGAGCGCGTCGCGTTCGAGGCCTCGGGCTACGTCGGCTGGCGCTTCGACCTCGCCGACGAGCTCCCCGCCGCGACGCGCACGCTCGGGCCGTGGAACACCTGGGGCGGGCGGCTCGAGGCGACCTTCTTGAAGATCGGCCCGAGCCTGGGCGTGTCGTGGGATCGCCAGGACGACATCACGACGTTCGGCGTCCACGTCGGCGTCGGCGTCCACGCGCACTGAGCGACGCGCGCTGCCGTCTCGCGTCAGCGCCCGAAGACGTGCAGCGAGCGCGCGCAGGTCTCGGCGTCGCGGCCGCTCTGCTTGAGATCGAACAGGCAGACCACCTCGGTGCGGCGGCCCGGCTCGATGTTGGCGATGAACCGCGTCACCGACGACAGGATGAAGTACAGGCCGAGCCCGGCGCCGCCGACCTCGTCGGAGGAGCGCGGCTTGCCGCGCTCGCGCCGGGCGCGCTCGAGGTGATCGAGGATCGATTCCTTGTGCAGCTCGCCGAAGTCGTCCTGCACCGAGACCGCGAAGTAGCGGCCGTCGCCGGCCCAGCGCAGCTGCGCGCGCGCGTCGGCGGCGGGCTGGCCGCTGCGGGTGTCGGCGGCGATGCCGTGGCGCGCGGCCGGGGCGTCGTAGAGCGCGTTCATCAGCAATTCGTCGACGACGCTCTCGATCCGCGCGATCAGCGGGCGGCGCGCGCCGACCTCGCGCGCGTGCGCGGTCACCGCGAGCAGCGCCTCGCGCTTGTCCTCGTAGGTCGTGATCTCTCGGTCGGCGACCTTCACGCCCCAGGCGAGGTACTTCTCGAGGCCGAAGAGATCCCCCGAGAGCAACTTCACCGACGTGACCACCAGCTCGGTGTCATCGGGATCGTCGGCGTCGCTGATGAGGTGGTTGAGGCCGCGGCGGCGCAGCATCTCCACGACCTCGGCGTCCTCGAGGGAATCGCCGAGCACGACCAGGCGCTCGAGCTGATCGAGCGACTCGCCCGACAGCGCGCGGCGCGTGGCCTTGTCGATGAAGACCAGCGCGGCGCCGGCCTCGCTGCCATCGACGACGTCCTGGAACTCGACCTGCGAGCCGGCCGCGTTGAGCGTCCGCCGGAGCGCTCGCCGTAGCGGCGTACTCTGAGTGACGCAGACGGCGCGTGGGCCGGTCGCTGACATTCGTCGCCCGATCATAGGGCCGCGCGTAGCGTGGGGTCAAACGAACGCCACACGCGCTGCGTGTAAGTGCGAACGCTACGCCGCCGACGTGTGTGTGAGGCGGCGCGGCGAGTGGCGTTTTGCGCGTGAGCGCTGTTACCATTGACCTCCGATGGCTGAGCCGCCCTCCGACCGCCCGGTTCGGCCGCCGCCGTTGCCGTCGCTGCCGCGCCGTCCCCCGGATGCTGCAGCGTCGACATCCGCGTCGGTGCCGCCACCTCCGCCGCCCGCGGCGCTCGTCACGCCGCCCGCGAGCAGCGGGACGCTGCCGATCGCGATCATCACGCCGCCGCCGACGCCGAGCGCGCCGCCGGCGTTCGTCCCGCCGATCCCACCGTCGACGATCGCCGCGACGCCGGCGCCCGTGCCGTCGACGCCGCACGCGCCGCCGCCGTCGCTCGACGAGGAAGGCGCGGGCGAGCCCACGCGCCCGATCCAGACGCCCAACGCCGCCGCGCTCGTCGACGAGATCGTCGAGCTGATGGCGAGCGAGGCCGAGGCGCTGCTGACCGCCGGCAACTCCGACGGCGCCGACGCCGACGAGCGCCTCGCCGATCTCAACGTCCGGCTCTCGCTCATCACCTGGGACGTCCTCGAGGACGCCGACGACTCCGCGCGCTACCTCGAGCTCGCCGAGAAGCACCCGCTCGCGCCGCGCCTGCTCCTGTCGCACGCGATCGCCGGCGCCACCGCCGCGCAGCTCGACGCCGCGCAGTCGGTCGTCGACGCGGTCACCGATCCGCGCGAGCGCCAGGCGCTCCTGCGCGACGCCGCCGAGGCCTGGCTCTACCGCCTCGGCGATCCGCGCAAGGCCGCGGCCGCCGCCAGCAAGGTCGTCGACACCGGCGGCGACGCCGAGCTGGTCGCCGACGCGCGTCATCTGTTGCACCTGGCGTGGGCCGCGGGCGATGACTGGGCGCCGCTGACTGGCGCCGCGGTCCAGCTGGTCGCGGGCGCCGCGGTGACGTCTCCGGAAGACGTCGCCACCGCCGCCTCGCTCACGCTCGATCGCCGCGGTGACGCCGCGGCCGCGCTCGAGCTCGTCACCGGTGTGCTCGCCCGCAGCGACAAGGCGATCGAGCGCGCGCGCGGCACCGCCGCCGCCATCCACTGGCTGCGCGTCGTCGATCTCGCCCTCGACGCCGCGGCGATCCTCGGCGACGACGCTCGGGTCATCGAGCTGCACGAGCGCCGCGCGACGATCCTCGATGGCGATCCCGCCGCGGCCCGCGAGGCCGCCGCGAGCCGCATGCTCGCGGCGATCGATCGCGCGCGCGATCGCGATCCCGGGGCGCTCGCCGCGCTCGGCAAGCTCGCGCTGATCGACAGCGACGCGTCGGGCTTCGGCCCGCGCGCCGCGCGGCTCGCGACCGGCGTGGTCGCGACCGCGACCGGCAAGCTGCGCGAGGCCGCGCTCGCTCGCCGCGAGCTGGCCCGCGATCCAGGCGCCGGTGGCCTCGCCGCCGCCCACGCATGGCGCGCGTTCGAGCAGGCCGACGCCGCGAGCCCCGCCGATCCGACGCTCGCGCTCGAGCTCGGGCGCAGCGCTCATCAGCTCGCGCGCACCGCCGCCTCGTCGCAGGCGCTCGAGCGCCTGATGCTCACCGCCGAGCCGAGCGAGCTCGTCACCCAGCTCGAGACCACCGCCGACGGCCAGCGCGCGATCCTGCGCCGGGCCGCCGCGGTCGCCGAGTCGCGGGTCGGCGATGTCCCGCGCGCGATCCGCCTCCTGCGCGCGGTCGTCGACGATCGCGCCGGCGGACCGCCGCGCCTCACCGAGCACGATCACCTCGCGCGCCTGCACCGCCGCGATCGCGATCGCGCGCGCCTGTCCGAGGTCTATCGCGCCGGCGCCGCGCTCCACCGCGATCGCCGCAGCGCCTCGGCGCTCTACACCGCGGCGGGCGCGGTCGATCTCTCGCGCGGGCGGCCGATCGAGGCCGAGGAGGCCTTCACGCTGGCCGCGCGCCAGGCGCCGCGCGATCCCGCGGCGCGCGCCGCGCTCGCCGCGATCTACCGCAAGGGCCAGCGCTGGCGCGAGCTCGCGACCGTGCTCGCCGAGCTGTCGGGCCACGTCGCCAGCGATCTCAACCGCATCGTGATCCTGCGCGAGCTGGGCTCGATCCTCGCCGAGCACCTCGGCGATCAGCGGCGCGCGCGCACGATGCTCGAGCAGGCGCTGCAGCTGCGCCCCGACGATCCCGGCGCGCTCCACGAGCTCGCGAAGCTCTACGATCAGGCCCGGCAGTGGGACAAGTCCGTCGAGCTGCGCGCCCGCGCCGCCGAGCTCACCAAGGATCCGCGCGCCCAGGCCGCGCTGTTCATGGAGATCGGCCAGCTCGAGGAGTCGAAGCGCTCCGACGACGGCGCGGCGCTCGCCGCCTACGAGCGCGCGCATCGCACCGACAACCGGCTGGTCGACGCGCTGCGCGCCCAGGCCCAGATCCACCGCAAGGCCCGCCGCTCGGATCGGCTCCTGGATGTCCTGCGCGCCGAGCTCGAGCGCGGCGTCGAGGTGCCGCGCCGCCTGCAGATCCAGCTCGAGGTCGCGCGCCTCGTGCAGGAGGGCGACACCGGCGGCGACGCCGCGCTGTCGGCCTACCTCGACGTCCTCAGCGTCGAGCCCGACAACACCACCGCGCTCGCCGGCGTCGAGCGCATCGCGCGCCCGGCGGGGCGCTGGGCCGAGCTCGCGCGCGCGTTCCGCGGCGCGCCGCGCACGCCGTCGAACCTGCACATCTTCGCCGAGGCTCTCGAGCAGCTCGGCGAGTGGGCCGAGCTCGCGCAGATCAAGGGCCTCGAGATCGAGGCCGCGGCCACGCCCCACGACAAGGCCCGGCTCGCGACCGCGCTGGCCGCGCTCTACGAGACCAAGCTCGGCGACGTCGACGCCGCGATCCGCACCTACCAGCTGGCCGCCACCGCCGGCGTCTCGGGCGACGCCGCCCAGCGCGAGCTGGCGCGGCTTCTCGAGGAGCACCAGCGGTGGCCCGATCTCGCGGCCTCGCTCGAGCGCGAGATCGCGTCGGTGCCGTCGGCGCAGGTCGATCGGCAGACCGCCCTGCTCGTGCGCCTCGGCGAGCTGCGCCGCGATCGCCTGGCCCGCCCCCCCGAGGCCGCGCTCGCGTTCGAGTCGGTGCTCGAGCGCCAGCCGCGCCACGCGGTCGCGCTGGCCGCGCTCGAGGATCTCTCCGAGCGCCTCGGCCGCGAGAAAGAACTGCTGCGCATCCTCGAGCTGCGCGCCGATGGCGCCGGCGACAAGGGCGAGCGCGCGACCCTGTTCGCGCGGACCGCGGTCGTGCGCCAGCAGCGCGGCGACATCGACGGCGCGCTGGCCGCGTACATCGCCGCGTTCACCGCCGATCCGGCCAACCGCGACACGTTCACCGCGATGGAGAAGCTCTGCTACAAGCACGAGCGCTGGCACTCGGCGATGCAGCTCTACCAGACCGCGATCGATCTGGTGGAGGGCGGGCAGATCCGCGCCTATCGCCTCGGCGATCTCTACGCGCGCCGCGGCCAGGTCCAGCTGCAGTACCTCGGCGAGCTCGACGCCGCCGCCAGCTCCTACGTCCGCGTCGTCGAGCTCGATCCCGAGAACGACACCAGCGTGAAGTTCCTCGAGTCGATCTTCTCGCAGAAGAGCGACTGGTCGGGCCTCATCCATGCCTACGAGAAGCGCGCCGAGCTGACGCGCGACGACGAGCGCCGCCTCGACACGCTCCGGCGCGCGGCCCGCGTCGCCGGCGCCAAGCTCAAGGATCCGACCGAGGCCGCCCGCATCTACCAGCAGATCCTCGAGGTCGACGCCTCGGATCTCGAGGCGCTCGACGCGCTCGAGCGCTTCCACGAGCGCAACCAGGACTGGTCGAAGCTGGTCGACATCCTCAAGCTGCGGCTGTCGACCGCGCCCGCTGGCGACGCGGCGGTCACGATGCTCAAGCGCATCGCGACCATCTGCGAAGAGGGCCTGCGCGACGAGGCCAAGGCGGTCGAGAGCTACCTGCGCATCCTCGAGATCGCGCCCGGTAACAAGGAGGCGCTCGAGGCGCTCGGCCGGATCTACGAGTCGACCGAGCAGTGGGCGGAGTTCATCGACGTCACCCGCCGCCAGATCCGCGTCACCACCGATCGCAACCTGAAGGCGCTCCTCTACTTCAAGTGCGGCTCGGTCATGGAGGCCAAGTTCGGCAAGGAGGAGGACGCGATCCGGTACTACGACGCCGCGATCAAGACCTCGCCGTCGTGCCTGCCCGCCGTCCACGGCCTGCGCGATCTCTACCGCCGCCGCGAGGACTGGCCGCGCGTCATCCAGACCCTCGAGCTCGAGGTGAAGCTCTGGCAGGACGACAAGGAGCGCGCCGGCGTGTTCGCGCAGATCGGCCGGATCTACGAGCAGCGGCTCGGCCAGCCCGATCGCGCGATGCACTACTACGAGAGCGCGCTCGCGGTCGATCCCGAGTGTCTGCCGGCGAACCAGTCGCTGTTCGAGCACCACTTCGCCGCTGGCGACTGGGCCCGGGCCCAGCCGCTCGCGGTCGCGCTCGCGCAGAAGGCGATGCGCGACGGCGATCCGCACACGCGCGCCGAGTTCTATCGCAAGCGCGGCGTGGTCGCGATGATGTCGAAGGACCCGCGCGGCGCCGCCGAGTCCTTGATCATCGCGCTCGAGATCAAGCCCGACCACATCGACGCGCTCGACGCGCTCGGCGATCTCGCCAAGCGCCACGCCGACGCCTACGACTTCGAGGCGACCTACCGCGAGCTCGACAAGATCTACAAGAAGCGCGACGGCGGCGGGCCCTTGCTCGCCCGCGTCCGGGTCGCGCAGGCGGTCATCAAGGAGCGCGAGGGCGATCTCGATGCCGCCGAGGCGCTCTACCGCCAGGCCGTCGAGTCGGTGCCCAACGACTTCGCGATCCTGTCGGCGCTGGTCGAGCTGCACTCGAACATGCGGCGCTGGACCCACGCGGTCGACGCGATCGTGCGGTTCCTCGAGTCGGATCCGCCGCCGCCGGTCGAGGTCCGGATCGTCGCGCTGATGCGCCAGGCCCAGCTCCACGCCGACTGCGAGATGGAGCCGCACCGCGCGATCTCGGTCCTGCGCGAGATCATCCGCCTCGACCCCACGCACCAGGAGGCGCACTACCTCCAGGCCCAGGAGTTCTACCTGCTCGGGCGCTACCCCGAGGCCCGCGCCGCGGTCGAGCGCGTGATCGAGCTGGCGGCGGCCCCGGGCGCGCCGGTGTCGGCGCAGAACCTCGCGCGCTACTACTACTACCGCGGCCGGATCGTCGAGACCTCGGGCGACCCGCGGGCCGCGACCTCGCAGTACCGCCGCGCGATCGAGTACGACCCGGGCTACGCGCCGCCGGCGCTCATGCTCGCGCGCCGCGCCGCCGAGACCGGCGATCAGCGCACCGCCGAGACCCTGCTGATCGACGCCGCGCACGCCGCGATGGAGACCGGCGGGCCGACCGCCGCGGTGCCGCTGCAGCGCGGCCTCGCGCGCATCCTGCTCGCGACCGGCGACCGGCCGGCGGCGATCGAGGCCTACCGCGGCATCCTGAACGTCGAGCCCGACAACGCCACCGATCGCGTCGCGCTCGCCGAGATCTACGCCGTCGACGATCCGTCGCGCGCGATCGCCGAGCTGCGCAAGGTGGTCGAGCGCGACATCCGCCACGCGCCGGCGTACCGGATGCTGTCGTCGTTCTACTCGCGGCTGAACGAGAACGATCGCGCCAGCCGCGTGCTCACCGTGATGGAGCAGCTCGGCTTCGCCGAGGACGCCGATCGCGGCGCCGCGGCCAAGGCCCGGGCGGCCGCGCTGCACGCGCCGCTGCGCCGGCCGCTGGACGACGAATTGCGCCTGCGGCTCCTGGCCACGCCGGCGGTGCGCGAGCCGATGGGCGAGGTGCTGTCGGCCTGCGCCGCCGAGATCGCGGCGCTGTTCCCGCAGCCGATGCTGGGCGAGAACCTCGTGCCGGTGCAGACGATCGACGACCCGGTGGTGAAGGTCGCGGTCGCCGACGTGATGCGCCTGTACGCGGTCGACGCCGAGATCTACGTCGGCGAGCGCGTGCCCGGCCTGGTCGTGGTGCTCGGCTTCCCGCGCCGGATCATCGTCATCGATCGCTCGCTGCTGAGCGAGGCCGACGCGTCGTCGCGCTACCTGCTGGGCTGGGCGCACGAGTCGATCCGCGGCGGCTATGCGCTCCTGCACCACCTGAACTCGCGCCAGCGGGTCGAGCTCGGCTCGCTCCTGAAGTCGCTGCTCCTGCCCGAGAGCGAGCGGGCCGGCCCGACCAACGAGTTCGTGCGATCGCTGCCGAAGCGCGCCCACAAGGTGCTCGAGCGCTGGGTCGGGCAGGCGCGCGACGCGGACACCGACGCCTGGATCGACGGCATGCTGGCCTCGGCCAAGCGCGGCGGTCTGCTCGCGTGCGACGAGTTCGCGGCGGCGACCTGGACGATCGCCAAGCTGTCCGGCGAGAACCTCGGCAACCACGAGGCGACGGTCGCGCTGGGCGCGGTCCTCGGCGGCGCGGACCTGGTCCGCTTCTACCTCAGCGACGACTACCACCGGCTCCGCGAGTACCTCGCGGCCCCGGTCCCGCAGGCGCTGGGGTGACCGTTCAGGCGTTCGACGTGAGCCGGTGTCCTACCCCTGGCGCTCACGAGTGCGGGATCAGCGAATGGCCCATGCACTGGATCGGCCGCGTCAAATCAAGCTAGAATTTCCCCAGAGGAACGACTCAGCATTGGGAGTCGAGTAAGCGGGACTGGGCGGCGGCGGGCGCGTGGAGTAAGGTTGTGGGCACCGCTACAGGAATTACATGGTGGAGACGCAATGAGTCAGAAGTTCCAGTCCGCTGTCCATCACCGAGACGACGTCAGCTACGTCAAGCTGGCGGGCGTCATCGACGAGGACAACGAGCTCACTGATCTCGTCGACAAGATCCCCGCAGGCACCGCCGTGATCGATCTCGGCGAGATCGAGCGGATCAACTCGTGCGGCGTGCGCGACTGGGTCAACTGGCTCGGCCGGCTCGAGGGCAACACCACGAAGGTGGTGCTGGTCGAGTGCTCGCCGGCGATCGTCGCGCAGATCAACCTGGTCAACAACTTCACCGGCTCCGGCGTGGTGAAGAGCTTCTACGTCCCGTACTTCTGCCCGGAGTGCGACGAGGAGAAGGTGCTGCTGGTCGAGGCCGGCGACATGGGCGCGGGGCCGCACGAGCCTCCGACCTGCCGCTGCGACGAGTGCGATCTCGTCATGGACTTCGACGACATGCCGGACTCCTACTTCGCGTTCCTCTCGAACCAGAAGAAGGTCGCGGAGGCCGAGAAGATCAACGGCGTGCTGCAGGAGTTCGCGCAGGCGTCTGACGGCGAGAAGTCGAAGATCCGCTCGCGCGTGGGCACGACGAGCCTCTCGGGCCCGTCGGTGTCCTCGCTGCCGAGCGTGCCCTCCTTGCCCTCGATCTCGCGCCCCGGCACGGGCGTGGGCTCCTCGCCCTCGATCGCGCGGCCGGGCTCGCGCCCGAGCATCACCGGCACCGGTCCGGGCATGCGCCCCTCCGGCCAGCTGGGCACCAACCCGGGCTCGCGTCCGAGCTTCACGAACCCGGGCACGAACCCGTCGCTCGCCGCCGGCGCCGCCGCCATGGCCGAGCGCGCGCCGATCGCCGCGCCCCCGAAGTCCAACACCGTGGTCTTCGTGCTCATCGGCGTCCTCGTCGCCGCCATCGTCGTCCTCGGCATCCTCGTCCTCGGCAAGTAGTTCGGTCTCGTTCGCTCGATGGCTCGCCGGCTCCACGCCCGCGAGCCATCTGCGTTTCGGCGCTTCGCGTGGCTCGTCTCCGCTGCGCGAATCTCGTGTTTCGGCCCCTCGGTTGCGAGCGCGCGTGGTCGCTCCGCACAACGCCCACTCGCCCGGGGCTCAAACAATCCTCGCGCTGACGAGAACGCGTGCGCTGGGGGAATCGCACGACCACCGGTGCTGATCGAGGAGCCGCCGACGCCCGAGCGATCGCGCTGCGGAACTCGCCCCGGTCGAGGGGCGTTGCGCGTCACTCCCCCGCGCTCGAGACGGAGCGCTGGTGCGGATGCACGAACGCCGAGCCGTGAGCGACGCGATCGCCGGTGGTGTCCGGTTGTCGGACATCGTGATCGGGCCGCGCCATGCGTCGTTATCGCCTGGCCGCTCGTGCGATTGTCAGGATCATGAAGACGCGGATGATCGCGGCCATCACGATCGTGGTGCGCGAGTACGACGAGGCGATCGCGTGGTTCACGGGCGCCCTTGGCTTCGTGGTGCGGGAGGACACGGACCTGGGAAACGGCAAGCGGTGGGTCCGCGTGGCCCCCTCCAGCTCCTGCGAGACCTCGATTCTGCTCGCGCGCGCCGATGGCGAGGCCCAGCTGGAGCGGGTCGGCGATCAGACCGGCGGGCGGGTCGCGCTCTTTCTCTACACGGACGACTTCGCGCGCGATCACCGGCGCATGGTCGAGCAGGGCGTGGTGTTCCATGCCTCGCCGCGCACCGAGCCCTATGGCACCGTGGTCGTCTTCGAGGATCTCTACGGCAACCGCTGGGATCTGATCGAGCCGCGGACCTGACGGTCGCGGCTCCGCTCTCGATCGGGGGAGTCAGCGCGCGGGGAGCGGCACCCCCCCTCGCCCGGGGCGAGTTCCGCAGCGCGATCGCTCGGGCGTCGGCGGCCTCTCGATCAGCACCGGTGGTCGTGCGATTCCCCCAGCGCACGCGTTCTCGTCAGCGCGAGGATTGTTTGAGCCCCGGGCGAGTGGGGGCGTGCCGCGATCCCGCGCGCGGCTCGCACACTCCAAGGCTCCAGCCTCGCGACGCCCCGCGAAGCAGCCGAGCGCAGCGAGCGAAGCCCGACGAGCTAGATCGTGAGGCCCTTCTTGTACGCGAGCAGCTCCTTTTGCGTCCGCAGCAGGAGCTGATTGGTCTCGAGGAGCTCCTTCGTGCGCGCGCGGATCTGGTTGGCGAGGCGCTCGCGCTCGCGCGCTTCGGTCTCGAGCATCTCCTGGTACTTCACCTGGACGACCGCTTCGTCGGTGACGTTGCGCTGGATCTCGAGGGCGCCGACGTTCTGGCCGTGCTCGTCGGTGATGGGCACGGCGGAGAGGATGAAGCGCAGCTTCTGGGCGTCGGTGTCGCCCATGATCGTGCCGCTGATCTCGTCGAGGCGGACCTGCTTGTTCTCGGCCCAGCACTGCTTCGCGATGCACTCGGTCTTGCAGATGTTGAGCTCGATGACCTCGAAGCAGCGCTTGCCCTTGAGGCCGCGCGCGACCTGCCGAGGCAGCATCGCGTAGAAGGCGCGGTTGAAGTCGACGATGCGACGATCGTTGTCGACGATGAAGTAGCTGTCGACGATCGCCGGCGCGACCCGCTTGAACTCCGACAGGAACTGCTGGAGCGATGGATGGATCGTGTCCACGTCGCGATCGTACATGACGCGGGGGATGCCGGCGCGATCGCCGCCATCGATCGGTCTCGGCGGCCCCGATCGTCTGGCGATCGGCCGAGAGCTGTGTCCTCGCCACCCCGCGCCCTACGTCTGCCCACCCGTCAGATTCCGTTATCTCTACATTCTTCCGGCGCTCATGAAACGAACGTCATGTCCGATACGTCGGCGCGTTGACCTCTGAATTGCCGCCAACGTAACATTGCGACAACCCATGGCAAAACGGTCCGGGCCGAGCATCTCGGTCAAGATGATCCTGACCACGACGCTGCTGATCGTGCTGACCGTGGTCGGCGTCGTGGTGGTCAACTACTTCAAGACCAACCGCGACTACGACGCGGTTGCCAAGAACCAGATCGCGCAGCGACGAGCAGAGCTCGAACAATCAGGCGCGGTCGCCGCGCAGATGTTCGCGCGCGCCGTCGAGCCGCAGCTCACGAGCAACCAGGACGAGGAGATCACCAACCTCGTCAAGAACGTCGTCGGGCAGGACACGCGCGACGACAAGAAGCCGACCGGTGAGGCCGTGCGCCTCTACGGCCTGCGCTACGCGTACGTGCTCGATCGCAACAAGAACGTGATCGTCACGTGCACCGAGGCCAAGGACGTCGACTGCAAGAACGCCGATCACCAGCCGGTGGCCGAGGCGATGGGCAAGCTCGTCGCCAACGCGTGGAAGCAGAGCAACGAGGCGTGGAAGGGCAAGGACGCCAAGGCGCTCGTCAGCTACGAGCTGACCGAGGGCAGCGACACCAACCTCTTCTTCACCTTCCCGGTCTTCACCGGCGAGACCCCGACCGCCGCGACCGCGATGGCCGAGGCCGCCGGCGATCACCGCCAGGGCTACGTCATCCTCGGCTACGACCTCACCGTGCCCATCGCCCTCGAGAAGGCGCGCGCCGAGCTGCAGGCCAGCGAGGCCGTCAACTCCTCGGCGATCTGGCTCGGCGCGGTCGGCGCGATGTTCGTGCTCATCGGCACGCTGCTCGCGATCTTCCAGGGCCTCCAGATCTCCAAGCCCATCAAGCTGCTCGCGTGGAAGGCCGATCAGATCGCGCGCGGCGATCTCGACGCGCGCGTCGAGGTCAAGTCGACCGACGAGATCGGCATCCTCGGCGAGAACTTCAACTTCATGGCCGACCAGCTGGTCGTGCTGCTCCAGCAGACCGCCGAGAAGGCCAAGATGGAGCAGGAGCTCGAGGTCGCGCGCACGATCCAGGAGACCCTGGTCCCGCCCAACGAGCCGGTCACCTCGGGCTTCTTCAAGTTCGCGGGCTACTTCCAGCCGGCCTCGCAGTGCGGCGGCGACTGGTGGACCTGGCACGAGCAGGTCGGCGACAAGATCCTGATCGTCATCGGCGACGTCACCGGTCACGGCGTGCCGTCGGCGATGATCACCGCGGCCGCCAAGGCCGCGTGCGACGTCGCGCGCTCGGTCTACCAGGACGACGTCGCGGTGACCCGGCTGCTCGAGATCATGAACTACGCGATCTTCGAGAGCGCCAAGCGCAAGTTCGTGATGACCTGCTTCGCGTCGATCGTCGACACCAAGAAGCGCACGATCACGTACGCCAACGCCGGCCACAACTTCCCCTACCTGTTCCGCGCGGGCGAGGACGGCAAGGGCGAGTTCGGCTCGCTCATGATCCGCGGCAATCGCCTCGGCGACCTCAAGGAATCGAAGTACGAGGCCAAGACCACCGAGCTCGCCGCCGGCGACATCCTGGTCTGGTACACGGACGGCATCGTCGAGTGTGAGAACGCGGCCGGCGAGGAGTATGGTGAGAAGCGGTTCCGCGCCAGCGTGCGGCGCGCGGCCGCGCTCGATGCGGGTGAGATGAGGGACGCGGTCGTCGCCGACTCGCAGGTGTTCTTCGGCGAGACGCTGCGCAAGGACGACATCACGTTGGTCGTTGGACGGATCCACTAGGAGGCCCTGGAATGCGCAACCACAAGCTGGTGACGGTAGCGGCCCTCGCGATCGCGTTCGCGACCGCGGGGCGAACCGCGTGGGCCCAACCCGAGGACGATCTCCGCGAGGGTGATCGCCACTTCGAGGGCCAGGACTGGCGCAAGGCCGCCGCGGCCTACGACTCGGCGATCCGGAAGTACCCGGCGCAGGTGCCGCCCGAGGCCTACGGCAAGCGGGCCGCGATCTTCATCATCTTGCAGGACTGGAACGGCGGCATCACGTTCCTCCACAACGTCGCCGAGAAGCAGTATCCGAACGCGCCCGAGATCCTCGAGCAGGAGGCGCTCATCCTCTGGCAGCAGGGCAAGAAGCCTGACGCCGTGGCGGTCGCGGAGAAGGTGGTGAAGGCCAAGCCCAGCTCCTTCACCAACCAGAACATCGTCGGCGAGTTCTACTCGGGCCGCGACGCGGCCAAGACCGCGAACGCGTACGAGGCCTACCTCGCCAACCGCCCGGCCGAGATCGAGGACAAGGATGTCCTGCCGCGGATCCGCCTCGGCTTCGCCTACCTGACGCTCGCGCGTGACGCGCTCGGCACCGGCAGCGGCAAGGAGTCGGCGACCGCGTACGACAAGGCCGCCAGCCAGTTCGAGACCGTCGAGAAGAAGTTCTCGAAGAAGCCGCACGCCACGACCAACGCGCAGAACGGCCTGTGCGCCGCGTACACCGGCCAGGGCCACTTCGACCGCGCGATCACGGTCTGCGAGAAGATCATCACCGACCCGCGCAAGATCGACGCGAACGGCTCGGTCTGGTTCAACCTCGGCACCGCCTACCTCGCGAACAAGCAGCCCAAGCGGGCGCGCACCGCGGCCAACGAGTACATCCGCCTGCGCAAGAACGAGGCGCGCGGCCACCTCCTGATCGGCGACTCGTACTTCGAGGAGCGCGACTGGAGCGAGGCCCTCAAGGCCTACCTCGAGGCCGAGAAGCTGCTCAAGCCGTCGCAGCAGCGCGAGCAGGTCGAGCTCTCGATCCAGCTGGGCAAGGTCTATCGCCGCCTGCCGTTCTCGGGCTCGGGCGCCAACCCCAACGTCGCGAAGGCGATCGAGAAGCTGTCGGCCGGCTACCAGGCCAACCCCGGCAGCCTCGAGCTCGCCGCCGAGCTCGGCGGCGCGTACCTCGAGTCGAAGGACGACGCCAACGCGCTCAAGACCGCCGAGCGCGGCCTCAACGCCAAGGGCTTCGCGACCGCGCCCGAGGATCAGCGCACGTCGATGCTCTTGATCGCCGCGAAGGCCCAGTACAACCAGGGCAAGCTCAAGGACGCACGCGCGCGCTTCGAGCAGGCCTTCCAGATCCGCCCGAAGGACGTGCAGGTCCGTCGCGGCCTGGTCGAGATCATCAACGCCCAGGCGTGGACCGCCTTCGACAAGGATCCCAAGTCCGCCGAGCAGCTGCTCGGCCAGGCGCTCGAGGTCGACGGCGGGGCGCCGATGACCAGCCTCAACCTCGCGGTGGTCGCGATCGATCGCGGCGACTGCGACTCCGCCGGGCGATACCTCGAGAAGATCAAGAACGCCAAGGGCTACGCGCTCACGTACCAGCGGCTGACCGCGCGCACGTTCCTGTGCAGCAAGAGCCGCGATCCGAAGAAGGCGGCCGAGCACTACGCGGCGGCCGACGCCGAGGTCAAGAAGGTCCAGGCCAACCTGATCCAGGCCGAGATCTACACCGAGTGGGCGCCGCTCCTCTGGGACACCGACCTCGAGGGCGCGGTCGATCGGCTGCAGACCGCGGTGCAGTTCGC
This sequence comes from Deltaproteobacteria bacterium, assembly GCA_021413675.1. Lineage (GTDB taxonomy): Bacteria > Myxococcota_A > Polyangia > Haliangiales > Haliangiaceae > JAIOQA01. Next base: position 35,850 of record JAIOQA010000557.1, read on the forward strand.
GGCGCAGGAGCCGAGCATCGCCGCGGCCGCCAAGCGCAACCTCGCGGTCGCGCTCTACAAGCGCGGCTGGAAGCTGATGCGCGACGGCAAGGCGACCGACGCCGCCGCCGACTTCGAGCGCGCGAGCCGCGAGCCGGCGCTCCTCAAGGGCTCCGAGCCGCTGGCGTTCGAGTTCTCGCACGCGCTGGCGCTGCTCGATCGCGGCGACACGACCGAGGCCGCGCGGAAGTTCAAGGAGCTCGCGACCAAGGGCAACCAGGCGTCGTACCTGAAGCCGGCCTACGCCAAGCTCGGCGCGCAGTTCTTCGGCGCCTACGCCAACTACCGCTCGCCCAACGCCGCCGCGCGCCAGCAGGCCGCGAACGACTTCCAGGGCATGGTCAACGGCGCGCAGGGCGCCTTCGCCAACAAGGTGAAGGACCTGACCGCGTCGGCCTGGGAGATGATCGCGGTCGACGCGATCCGCTCGGGCCGCAGCGCCATCGCGCAGAAGGCGCTGTCGAACGCGCTCAAGTACGCCGACGGCGAGATGAAGAAGCGCGTCGTGCTCGATCGCCTGGTGGTGTCGCCGGGCAAGGATGATGTCGCGGTGCTGGAGGCCATGGGCGGTTCGCCGCCCGAGGCCCTGGTCAACCTCGGGATCGCCTATGATCAGCTCGGACGCGCGAAGGACGCCTACGAGGCCTGGACCAAGGCGCGCGCCAAGGGCGCCGGCGGTCGCGATCTACAGAAGTGGATCGACTCCAAGAAGCGGATCTACGGGTTCTGAGACAGGAGGCCACCATGCGCACCCGTATCGCCATCCCCATGCTCGCCGTGCTCGGCCTCGCCGTCGCCGGCGTGGTGATCGCCACCCGCCCTGGCGAGAGCCAGCCCGCGGGTCCTGACAAGCTCACCGTCGGCATCTACGCGCCGACGGTCGAGTTCGGCACCGCCCAGGCCCGCCTCACCTACGTCCAGGGCCTGGCCAAGGCCATCGAGCAGAGCTCGGGCGTGAAGACCGAGGCCCAGGCGTTCGCGTCGCTCGGCGCGCTGCGCAAGGCCAACGTCGACTTCGCCATCATCGACGGCATCTGTTACTCGACCAACCTCGGCTGGCCGCTCCTGGCCAACGCCGAGGTCGGCGGCGGCACGACCCGCGCGTGGGCGCTGTTCTCGTCGCTCGGCGCCGACACGAACGCGCTGCGCGGCAAGAAGCTCGCGTTCGTGCAGCTCGGCTGCAACGACGGCGCGTTCGTCGACAACGCGATGCTGGAGTCGGAGGCCGACAGCTTCTTCGCCAGCCGGGTCGGCAAGCCCGACCTCACCGCCGCGGTCGCCGAGGTCGCGTCGTACAAGGGCGCGCAGGGCGTGTTCGCGCCGGTCGGCGCGCAGAAGGGCCTGACCAAGGTGTTCGACACCGGCCAGATCCCCAACCCCGCGTTCGTCCAGCTGAACGGCAAGCTGCCCGGCGACATCGTCTCGAAGGTCGGCAGCGCGGTCGTCGGCTACGGCGGCTCCGGCGCGATCTCGGGCTGGGCGTCGCCGTCCAAGGCCCCGTACCAGGCCCTGGCCGGCCGCTTTGGCAAGACCGTCAAGCGCCGGGTACCGGCCGATGCGGTCCCGGTGCGGCTCGACAGCGACGTCCTCGCGGAACCTGATACGCTGAAGGACACCGCGGTCACGGGGGTGCGTCAGCACTTCGAGCGTCCGCCGGAGCGAATGGAGTAGGGATCAGGTGTCAGTGGACGCGAGCACACGAGCCGAGCCGGTTGCGCTGTCGTGGCGGATCAAGGAACGCCCCGGCTTCACGACCGTCGAGTTCACCGGCGAGATCGACGAGAACGCCGACTTCGGCGAGCTCCGTCGCCGGCTGCGCGGGCCCGTGGTGTTCCACCTCGCCGAGGTCCGGCGCATCAACTCGTGCGGCGTGCGCGAGTGGGTGAACTTCGTGCGCGACCTGCCCGGCGTGACCGAGCTGACGTTCAGCCACTGCTCGCCGGCGATCGTCACGCAGCTGAACATGATCTACAACTTCCGCGGGGCGGCCAAGGTCCGGTCGTTCTACGCGCCGTACGTGTGCGACGCGTGCGGGCACGAGGAGGAGAAGCTCCTCGACGTGCAGAACCAGTTCGGGCAGGGCGCGGGGGGCGGCAAGGTCCCGGAGTACGCGTGCGAGCAGTGCGGCTCGACGATGGAGTTCGACGACCTGCCGGAGCGCTACCTGTCGTTCCTGGCGGAGACGTGACGCCCGGCGCTGGGAGCCCACGCCCTTGAGTGCCGTCCTCGACCAGATCCGCCAGGTCCTCGAGGGCTCGGTCGACGCCGCGGTCGTGCTCGACAGCGACCGCCGCATCCTCTACTACAACCGCGCGTACGAGGCCTCGACCGGTCTGCGCGGCCGGCAGCTCGCACAGCGCGTGGCCGCGGGCGATCGCTGCTACGACGTCTTCCCGCTCGAGATCTGCAAGACCGCGTGCCTGGGCTGCAAGGCGCGCGACGTGGGCCGGGCGCTGCGCCTCGACGAGATCAAGGCGGTGCGCGGCGATGGCGAGGAGCTGACCTTCATCGTCGCGGCGGTGCCGGTGAAGCTCGACGGCGGCGATCTCGTGATCATCGAGACCTACCGCGACGTCACCGCCGACGTGCGGATCCAGCGCCGGCTGAAGGTGCTGCTCGAGCGCGAGCGGCGCGCCAAGGAGAACCTCGAGGAGGTCGTGCGCGAGCGCACCAACGAGCTGCGCCAGGCCCAGGCCCAGCTCGTCCACCAGGAGAAGATGTCGTCGCTCGGGCGGCTGGTCGCGGGCATCGCGCACGAGCTCAACAACCCGATCAACTTCGTCTACGGCAACGTCGACTTCCTCGGCCAGTACATGGAGGACCTGCTGCGGCTGGTCGCGCTGGTCGATGGCGCGCCCCTGCCCGGCGAGCTGCGCGCGCAGTTCGAGCAGGCCAAGGCCGACGTCGAGTACGACTTCCTGATCGACGACTGGCGCAAGCTGCTGCGCTCGATCCGCGCCGGCGCCGAGCGCACCGCCTCGATCGTGCAGGACCTGAAGACCTTCTCGCGCGCCGGCGGCGAGCTGCAGGAGGCCGACATCGTCGCGGGCATCGAGACCACGCTCAACCTGATCGCGCCGCTGCTCAAGAACCGCATCGAGGTCCGCCGGCGGATCGCGCCCAGCGTGCCGCGCATCCTGTGCCACGCCGGCCACGTGAACCAGGTGTTCATGAACATCCTGACCAACGCGGCCCAGGCGATCGTCGGCGAGGGCTGGATCGAGGTCACGATCGAGAACGTCGAGGACGCTCGCGCCGTGCAGATCACGATCACGGACTCGGGTCCGGGCATCAAGCCCGACGCGATGGCCAAGATCACCGATCCGTTCTTCACGACCAAGGACGTCGGCGAGGGCACCGGCCTGGGGCTGTGGATCTCGGAGAACATCGTCCGCGCCCACGGCGGCACGCTGGTCTGGGGCAACGCGCCCGTCGGCGGCGCGCAGTTCGTGGTCGTGCTTCCGGTGCGCGCGCTCGACGCGACCGAGCCGGTCGTGGAGCGCGCCGGTGCCTGAGCGGCCCTGCGTGCTGGTGGTCGACGACGAGCCGCTCAACCGCGATCTGCTGCGGCGGACGCTCAAGCGCGACGTCGAGGTGATCGAGGCCGAGGACGCGAACCAGGCGCTCGAGATGCTCGCGGCGCGCGCCGACGTGGCGCTCGTGCTCTCGGATCAGCTCATGCCGGGCCCGAGCGGCACCGAGCTGGCGAGGACCGTGCGCGCGCGGCACCCGGGCACGCCGGTCGTGCTGATGACCGGCTACGACCAGGATCCCGAGGTCGCGAAGTCGATGACCGACGGGTTCGTGATCGCGATCGTGTCGAAGCCGTGGCAGGCGCCGGCGCTGCGCCAGCTGATCGCGCGGCTCTTGGCCCGCGCGGCGCTCGCGTAGCGCCTGACATCAGCGAGCCTGGCGCGCCGCGAGCCAGCGCTCGAGCCAATCGCGCGCGCTGTTCGAGACCGCGACGAAGCGGACCGCCATGCCGGCCGGGCCTTCGTGATCGGCGCGCGCGCGCACGCGGCTGACCACGCCGATGATCGAGAGCGCCGAGATCCCGTCGGGCAAGAGCGTGAGCTCGCACGACATCCCTGACGGGTCGAGCAGCTCCGACGGCACGAACGCACCGGCCACGGTCAGCTCGACGACCAGCGCGTCGATCGTCAGCTCCTCGCTGCTGTAGACGATCGGCACCTCGCGCGGCAGCGGCAACGGCTCGGCTGCGGCGCCGAAGCCGGGCATCGTCACGCGCGAGGTGACGGCGCTCGGGTGCATCGCCGACCACGCGTAGCCGCACTTCTTGCAATGGCTCTCGCCGAACCCGACCTTGGTGCGGCAGCGCGGGCAGTTGTGAAACTCGATCAGGCTGGCGTGGGACAGCGCGACCAGCCGCGGCGACGACTCGAGGTGGCCGGGGATCGTGGCCTCGTCGTTGGCGTCCTCGTCGGCGGTCGCCGCCGGGCCGAGGCCGAGCTCGGCCTCGGTGGTCTCGACGGTGAGGCGCCGCTGGCCGAGCGTGAGCTGGTCGCCGTGATGGAGGGACCGACCGCCGGTGAGGCGCTGGCCGTTGAGCAGCGTGCCCGAGGTCTGGCTGAGGTTCTCCGCCACGAGCTCGGCGCCGCGGACGGTCAGCCGCAGGTGCTGGCGAGAGACCGACTCCGCGTTGAAGCGGATGTCGCAGCCGATGCCGCGACCGACGGTGCACGTGCCCTCGCGCAACGCGATCCGGCGATCCTCGTACACGAGCACAAAGCTCCGACCGGCCGAAGCCATCTCACGCATGGTACCATGCGTGAGGCACGAGCACGCGGTATGCCGGGAGACGACGCCATCTCGAGGGTCCACGTCGAGGGCGTGCTGCCGCTGCTCGACCTGTTGCACGTGGGCTTCGTCGTGCTGGCCCCCGATGGCGAGGTCCGTCACGCGACCACGTTGGCGCGGCGCCTGCTCGGGGCCCGACGGCTCGATGGGCCCACGCTGCGCGAGTTGATGGGCGAGCTCCACGACGAGCTGGTCGCGCCCATCCTGGCCGGCACCACCCGGAGCACGCGCTGGCGGGAGCATCACTTCGAGACCGCGCGCGCGTCGATCGACGTCGCGCTGCGCACCGTCGCTGTCGACGGACCCGAGGGGGTGGGCGCGGTGCTCGCGATCTACGACGTGTCGGTCGAGCTGGGGCTGCACCGGCGCTACAAGGACCTGCTCGCGCGGCAGCAGGCGATCAACGAACAGCTGCGCACGCGGATCGCCCAGGAGCTGCGCGAGCACGAGGATGATCTGGCGCAGTTCAGCGAGCTCCTCCAGGTCGCGCCGGCGATCTTCGCGTCGTTCAGCAGCGAGGCCAGCGCCGCGGTCGCCGCGATCGAGGCGCTCGCGCAGCTCGACGAGGGAGCCGCGATCGACGACGCGGTCGCGCTGGTGGCGCTGCGCGAGAGCCACACGCTCAAGGGCAACTCGCGCGGCCTGGGCCTGAACTTCATCGCCGGTCGGGCGCACGCGGTCGAGGACCTGATCGCCCAGGCCCGGGCGCGCGGGCAGCTCGAGAGCCGCGCCGCGCTCGAGACCGCGCTGGTCGATCTGCGCCGGGCGATCGATCGCGCGGCCGCCTTGCGCGGCGATCTCGCGGGCGGCCAGGCCCAGGCGGTGGGCGCCGAGGGCCACGCGGCGCTCGGGGAGATCGCCGGCGCGATCGCGGAGGCGCTCGCGGCGCTGCCCGCGGACCACCCGGCCCACGCCCGCCTCGAGCGGGCGCGGGGGATGGTCGAGCGCCAGCGCCGCCTGCCGCTCTCGCAGCTCTGGCACTACCTGCGGGTCACGGCCCGGTCGGTCGCGACCAGCGCCGGACAGGAGCCCCCGATCATCGACGTCACCGGCGACGAGGTCGCGGTGCCCCCCGCGGTGCACGGCGCGCTGCTCACCGCGCTGCCGCACCTGGTCCGCAACGCGATCGTCCACGGCTTCGAGCCAGAGGCGGTGCGCCTGGCGGCCGGCAAGCCCGCGGTCGGGATCATCGCGCTCACCGCGGGCGTCGCGGACGACGTGCTCACCGTCGAGATCCGGGACGACGGCCGCGGGGTCGATCGCGCCGCGCTGGTCGCGGCCCTGGCGGCGCGCGAGCCGCTCGACGAGGCGAGCCTCGCGACCTGGTCGCTGGCGCAGCTGGTGTTCCACGCCGGCCTCTCGCGTCGCGCGTCCGCTGACCTCGACGCGGGACGCGGGATCGGGGCCAGCGCGGCGCGCGACGCGATCGTCGGCCTCGGTGGCGCGATCGAGGTCGCGAGCACCGCCGGGCAGGGGACGACGTTCACCGTGCGCGTGCCGATCGGCCCCGGCCAGTAGTCGGCCGCATGGGCCGCGGGCTCAGGCGCCGAGGATCTTGGTGACCGCGCTGGCGAGATCGTTCGCGCGCAGCGGCTTGGTGACATAGGCCGCGACCCCGAAGCTGGCCGCGCGCTCGCGATCCGCGGCGTCGCCCTCGGTCGTGATCACGATGACCGGAGGGCGCGTCGCGCGCGTCGCCAGGTGCTCGAGGAACGTGAACCCGCCCATCACGGGCATGTTGAGATCGAGGAGGATCAGATCGAACTCGACCTCGGCCATCCGCTCGAGCGCCTCGGCGCCGTTGCTGGCCGCGACGAGCGACAAGCCCGGTAGCCGTCGCAGCGCGAGCGACATCAGCTGACGCATCGTTGGCGAGTCTTCGATGACCAGGACCGTATGGGCCGTCATGGCTGCTCCTCCGCGATCAGCGCGAACCCGGCGATCGCGCCGATCCATCCCCGGTCATCGGCGCGCCCGCGCGCGTCCGCCTGGCAGATCGACAGCGCGAGGCGTTCCGACAGGAATTGCAGCAGCTCGTCCTGCAGGCGGCCGAGGCGCGCGCCGACCTGCGGGACGAGCTCGACCAGCTCGATCGCGCCGACGGCGATGCCGTCGAGCAGCAGCGGGAACGCCCCCGGCAGCGCGCCGGGCTCGCCCCCGGTGCTCGTGGGGCGCCCGGTCGCGATCGCGCGGAGCACGATCGCGCGATCCGCGGCCGCGCCGCGAAAGCGCGCCTCGCTCGGCGCGACCATGCGCAGCGGCGCGCCCGGCGCGGGCACGAGCCAGACCGCGTAGCGGTGCACGCCGGCGAGGTTGTGCAGCACCTCCACGCCGATGTCGAGCGCCTCGCTGGCGCTGCTCGCGTGGGCCAGGCGATCGCTGGTGACAAACATGTGCGCGAAGATGTTCTGGTCCTCGACCAGCGCGTCCCGCTCGGCCGCCGGCATCGGATCCCCGTTGGTGAGCTCGACGCGCAACCGGGCGAGCTCCTGCTCGAGGTAGCGATGCTGCTCGCGCGCCCGGCCGAGCTCGCTCTCGAGCGACGCGATCACCAGCGCCTGACGGCTGGTTCGCTCGACGAACTCCTCGATCGCCGCGACCGATCGCTGCAGCGCGGCGAGCGCCGCCTCCGCGCTCGATGACAGCGCCGGTTCGCCCTCGTCTGCGGCCACACCCGACTATAGCCGAACCCCCCGGCCGCGGTCGATCCGCGCGTCAGGGCGCAGCCGGTGCCGCGGCGGGCGGCGCCGGCAACCACACCGCGGCGCCGTCGACGTCCTTGACGAGGACGATCGGCTTGTCGGTGTAGGCGCCGTTGCGGCGCGCGCGATAGAGGCTGAACGGGCGCGCGGGCAGGGGCACGGGCAGATCGGCGACGTCGGTGTCGCCCTCGAGATCGTCGTCGGGACCGGCGAAGTCGGGCTCGTCGCCCGGGCCTTCCTCGCCGCCGCCGCCGTCGTCTGGCGGCGTACCCTCGTCGGGATCCGGGCCGCGATGATGCCCGCCGCGCGGCTTGGGCTTGGGCTTCTTGCGGCGAGCCTCGGCCTTGGCCTTCTCGTTGGCCTTGATGGCCGCGAGGTTCTCGGCGATCGCCTTCTGCGCGAGGGCCTCGGCGGCCTTGGCGTCGCGCGGCCCGAGCAAGAGCGCCCACGCGCCGTCGGGCGCGATGGACTGCGCGGTGTAGCCCTTCCAGCACTTGTACTCGCCGCCGACGCCGCGCATGACGCAGCCCGCGCCGCGATCCTGCACGAGCACCCACTGCGAGTCCCACGACCAGACGATCGGCACGCCGTGGCGGATCACCTTGCGGCGCGCGCCGGTGCCGTCGAGCGCGACCGTGTAGAGCAGCTCGTGGATGCCGTCGCGATCCTTGTCGGCCTCGGTCTCGCGGTAGACGCCGAGGGCGCGGGTGCCGTCGGGCGACGGCGTGAACGACGACAGCGGCGACTCGCTGCCGAGGAGGTGGCGGTCCTTGGTGCGGCCGGGCGGCGAGGCGAACATGCCGGCGGCCTCGGCCCAGACCAGCGCGCGACCGGCGGGGCTGATCGCGACGGTCGCGCCCTGGGCGGCGACGCCGGTGTCGAAGCTCTTGTTGTCGCGCAGCCGGATGATCGTGGCGGTGCCGCGCGGCGACGCGCACACGACGCAGCTGCCGTCGCCCACGAGGGTCGCGCCGCCGCTCGCGCAGGCGAGCGGCGCCAGCGGCGCGGCGGTGCCATCGGTGATCCGGGTCCAGTACCAGCGACCCGCGACGTCGACCATGAGCGTCGCGCCGGCGGCGTCGGCGCGGATCGCGCGGACGTCCTCGCCCTTGCCGGGCAGCGCGACCAGCTCGGTCGCCGCCTTGCCGCGCGCGTCGGTGCGCCAGAGCGACGTGCCGCGCGCGAAGACCACGCTGCCGCCGCCGAACTCGTCGTCGGCGTGCGCCGCGGGCGCGATCGCGATCAGGATCGCGATCGCCGCGCCCCACCCGATCGCGCGCGCCATCATGCGCCTAGCCCCGCACCAGCGCGGCGACCGCGGCGTCGTGGCCCGCGAGCGACGTGACGAACCGGCCCTTGCCGGCGACGTCGATGAGCGTCACCGGTCCGAACCGCGGCAAGTGGACCTCGAGCGCGCGCGCGCCCTCGCCGACCGCGCGCGCGGCCTGATCGAACTGCGGGCGCGACAGCGGCTTGCCATCGATGAAGACCTCCGACAGGAACTCGAGCGGCGCGACGAAGCCGCCGCCGTCGCGGTGCAGCCGATCACGGGCCTCGCCGGTCAGCTTGTCCGAGCCGCGGACGACCAGGTCCCAGTCGCGCTTGCCGAGCGCGGCCGCGACATCGAGATCGAAGCGCTCGGCCGGGAACACCAGCACGACCTGGCCGCCGAGCTCGGCGGTGGTGAGCGGCGGGCCGGCGGGCACCGGCTTGGCCGGCGCGGGCTCGGGCTTCGGCTCGACCTTGGCAGGCGCCGCGGCCTTGGCCGGCGCCGCGACCTCGGCCTTGGGCGCGCGCGGCGCGGCGGGCGCGCCGGGGAAGATCGAGAACCGATCGAGCGCCGCGAGCTGCATCTCGAGGGCGAGCGACTTGCGCTGGTCCCAGGTGCCATCGGGCTCGAGGACATCCACCACCAGCAGCTCGCCGCGGCGCTCGAAGGTCGCGCCCTTGATGCCGAGCAGGATCTCGGCGTCGTCGAGCTCCTCGAGCCGCTTCTCGAAGGCCATGATCTTGGCCTCGAACTCCTGCTGCGAGAGCTGCGACGCCCGGCGCTTGCCGTCGACGTCGACCTGCGGGTCGAGCGCCCACGGGATGAGGCAGACGCCGCGCAGATCGCGCGCGCTCTTGGCGACCAGCACCGCGTCGCCCCACGAGCCCAGCGCGAACAGCCGCCCGAGGCGGATGGGCAGGGTCTCGGCGAGCGTGATCAGCGCCTCCTTGTGCGGGCGCAGATCGAGCGGGACGATCGGGTTGGCCGGATCCTCGCGCAGCGGCGCGACGTTGCCGTCGATGATGAGCAGGCGCCGCTCGCCGCGCCGGCGGAATGGCATCGACGGCGAGAGCTCCATCTCCATCCTCGGATCGAGGCGATCCATGTCGAGGAGCGTGCGCTTCGGGTCCTCGCCGTAGGGACGCAGGGTCTCGGTGAACAGCGCCTGATCGAGCGGCGCCTTCGCCGAGAACATCAGATCCGTGACGAGACTGTCGGCGGAAAGCATGGGGTTGCCTCGCGTTTTACAGGTAGCCGCTCCGCTGGCGCAAGAGCCACTCCGCGCCGAGCAGGCCGACGAGGAGGATCAACAGGCCGGGGCGGCTCCACAGCTCGACGTCGGCGCGCCGATCGACGCGGACGACGCGCGGCGGATCGAACTCCAGCCCGCCCGGGAGATGGTCGACCGCGCCCACGAACGTGCCCGCGGTCGCGGTCGCGATCGCCTGCAGCGCCGCCGGATCGCCGGCCGGGCGATCGAGCTCGGTCGAGGCGTCGCGCACCAGGAAGATGTCGGTCGCGGTGACCTGCTTGCCGGCGACCTCGGCGGTCGCGGCGAGCCGGTACACGCCGGGCTCGAGGCGATCGAGCTGGTGGCTGCCGTTGCCGTCGGCGCTGGTCGTGACGCTGGCGCTGTCCAGCGCGACCGCGGTGTTCGGATCGGCGCCGCGCTTGACGCTGATCTCGACCTTGCCGGCGAGCGGGCGGTAGTCGCGCCCGAGCAGCCGCACCGCGACGTGGACCGGCTGGCCGGGCGTGTACTCGACCGCGTCCGAGTCGACGTGCAGGTTCTCGAGCTCGGGGTCGTGGATGAGCCAGCGGATCGCGTTCTCCCAGAACTTGGTGTAGTAGCGGCCGTCGTCGCCGGGCCGCGCCGCCGCGCCGAAGCCCCAGCGCCACAGCGTGTCGGTGGTGACCGCCATCGATCGACCGGCGTGGTAGTCGCCGACCGTGATGACCGGCATCGGCTGTCCGCCGGCGCGCAGCCGGGGATGGACCGCGAGCACGGTCGCGTCGGGCCGCGCGCGCGCGACCAGGTTCACGCCCTCGAGCTCGGGCAGCCCGGCCCAGGCGGCCGCGTTGTCGGCGGGCACGTAGCGCAGCGCGGTCACCGGGTGGATCTGCCCGGCGGCGGTGAGCGTGGGGCGGAACTTGCCGGTGTCGAGCAGCGGCGACGACGACCACGGCGCGGGCAGCTCGACCGGCAGCGCGTCGGCGACCGGCGTGCCCTGGTAGCCGCCCGACGCGAACGACTGCGCGCCGCCGAGCATGATGAGGCCGCCGCCGCCCTCGACGTAGCTGCGGATGTTCTCGAGGTAGTCGCCGATGCCGTAGGGCAGGTACTCGAAGTTCTGCAGCACGATCAGATCGAACGACGGCAGCTGCTCCTCGAACAGCTCGCGCGTGGGGAACGGGATGAGCGACATCTCGTCCTGCGGCACCAGCGAGATGTCGTCCTGGGTGCGCAGGATGAAGAACGAGATCAGGTCGACGTTGGGGTTGGCCTGCAGCATCTGGCGCAGCGCGCGCACGTCCCACGCCGGCTGCCCGGCGACCTGCAGCACGCGGATCTTGTCGCGGCCGACGCGCACGACGAACGAGCGCGCGTTGTTGGTCGTGACCGCCTCGTCGCCGGCGACCGGCGTCGAGATCTCGTAGACGTAGCGGCCGACCCGCGGCGGCGTGACCTCGAACGCGACGGTGACCTCGGCGTTGCCGGCGGGGATGTCGACCTCCTTCTGGCGCAGCGCCTGGCCGTCGCCCGAGAGCGTCAGCGTGATGCGGCGCGCGGCGTAGCCGGTCGAGCGGATGACCGCCTCGAAGCGCACGACCGTGCGCACGAACGCGAACTCGTCGGCGTTGACCTTGGCGATCGCGACGTCGCGCAGGCCGGCGCGCGCGGCCCACACGGTGTGGACCCGGGTCTCGAGCGAGCGCAGGAAGTCGCGCTTGGCGCCGTCCCCGAGATCGTCGAACCCGTCGGTCGCCGCGCCGTCGCCGATCAGCACGATGCCGGCGAGGTCCTTGCCGTCGTAGCGCGCCCGCACGCTCTCGAGCGCCTTGCGGATCGCGGTCGCGGGCCCGTCGGGGGTGTTCTGCGCGATCAGGTCGGCGGAGGTCGCGCTGAGGACATCGGAGAAGCGGTAGAAGTCGAGGATGTGGCCCTGGCGCCACTGCGCGAGCGCGTCCTGCGAGCTGTCGAGCAGCTGGTGCACGCGCTCGGTGCGGGTCGGGCCGGTGGGATCGTCCTTGAGCGCCATCGAGCGCGAGTCGTCGACGAGGATCGCGACCCGGTTGGGCTCGCGCGCGACCTGGCGCAGCTCGATCGCCGGTTCGAGGAAGACCAGCAGCGCGAGGCCGGCCGCGCCGATGCGCAGCGCGACCAGGAAGCCGCGGCGCACGACCGGCGCGCCGCGGCTGGCGCGCCACGCGAGCAGGCCGATCGCGATCACCGCCGCGCCGCCGAAGATGAGGCCGGGCCGGCGCCACGGCGCGAGGAACACCCAGCGGAACTCGTTGAACTCGGCGGTCGACGGCGCCGCGAGCCAGACCGTGAGCGCGACCAGGCCCTCGGCGGCGAGCAGGCCGACCATGATCAAGGTAGCGATCAGGAGCGCGGCGCTCGTGGTCTGGCGCCGGCGCAGCGTGAACGCGAACGACCCGGCGATGATCGCGAGCGCGACCAGCATCAGGCGCAGCGCCCAGCCGTAGACCGAGATCGTCATGATGGCGCGGTCACCGGGGCTTGACCGGCGCGACCGCGGGCGGCGCCACCGGCGGCACGGCGCGCGCACCGTCGTCGGGCTTCCAGCGGCGGCGGCGCATGATGAACGGCACGTGCACCTGGTCGGTCTTGTAGTCCAGGCACAGCGCGTACATCACGAGGTTGATGCCGAGGCGGAACGCGAGCTCGCGCTGGCGCTCGCCGCCGGGCTCGCACGGCAGCTCGTAGTTGCCGAAGTTGTCGCGGGCCCATGCGCCGGCGAGATCGTTCTGCACGTAGGCGATCACGATGCGGCCATCGCGCGTGACCGCCTCCATCGTCGGCGCGAGCGCGAGCCGCCCGAGCGGCCCGTCGAGCAGGTAGAACGAGTGGTAGACGACGTGATCCTTGTCGACCAGCTCGAGGCCGGCGGCGGGCGGCGGGAACACCGCCTCGATCAGCCGGCGCACCGAGTGATCGAACGCGCCGTCGGTCGAGCCCTCGGCCGAGTCGATGAGCAGGAAGCCGCCGAAGGTCAGGAAGCGGCGCAGCGCCTCGATGCCGGCCTGATCGGGCAGGGCGACCTCGCGATCGCCGCCGAGGTACAGGAACGGGGTCTCGTGCAGCTTGTCGCTGGTCGGCGTGACCACCGGGCTGTCGAGATCGACGTCGATCGCGGTGCGCTTGTCGAGCTCCCACGCCAGGCGGCGCAGGCCATTGATGTGCGGCGTCGGCGCGCCCAGCGACAGCACGCCGAACCGGAACTTCGAGGCCGGGCCGATCGCGCGCGCGCGCCGCGGCAGCGCCACCAGGGCGAGCGCCGCGGCGAGCAGGCTGCGGCGCGAGAGCGTGGGGCCCGACGGCATGATTGCGCTGAGAAGGTAGCGCCGCGCACGCGCGCGAGCCAGCGGCCATGTTAGGTTCGCGACCGATGAGTCGGGCTGTAGCCGTGACGACGATCCTGGCGTGGAGCGCGGCGGCCGGGGGCATGGCCCACGCGCAACCGGCACCCGCGGCGGCGCCGACCACGACCGCGGTGGCGCCCGTCGATGACGCCGGGGACGACGACGGCGACGGCTCCGAGCCAGGCCTGATCACGCCGACCCGCAAGGGCGGCGGCGGCGCGACCCAGGGCGGGCACTACCACCAGGTCGGCATCGGCTTCCAGTTCGCGCTCGGGATGCGGGCGATCAACCCGTACAAGGACGGCGAGTACTGCGGCAAGCGCGGCCAGAACGGCGGCGCCAACGAGGCCTACTGCCTCGATCGGTCGCCGACCGCGCTCGATCTCGAGCTGACCTACGGCATCAAGCCCGACACCGAGCTGCTCCTCGAGCTGCGGCTCGGCCTCGAGCGCGATTTCGGCGCGGTCGATGGCGCCGAGGGCCCGCGCGTCCATCACTTCGCGCCCGGCGCGCGGTTCTACTTCGCCGACACCGGCCGCGCGAAGTTCTTCTCGACGATCCAGGCGGTCTTCGACTTCACCGGCTACAAGGACGCCGCCGGCAACGACCGCGGCCTCGATCTGGGCCTGCGCAACCTCAACGGCTTCATGTTCGACGTGCACCACGCGTACGGCTTCTACGCGTTCTTCGGCGAGGAGCTCGGGCTCAAGCGCTGGCTGTCGGCGGGGCTCGAGGCCGGCATCGGCGTGCAGGGTCGGTATCCGTGATCACCGCGACGCGGTGAGCGTGAGCCAGACCTGACGGCGCTCGAGCGCCGGTGAGCCCGCGGATGCGCTCGGGTCGGCGGCGTTGCTGTTCATCGGCCACAGCCCGCCGGTGCTGGTCGCGTTCTTGACGGTCGCGGCGATGCCGAGACCGCGCCAGCGGTAGCCAGCCGCGAGATCGGCCCACGCGTGGCTCGCGCCATCGACCACGCCGCCGGCGCTGACCGGCGTGTACCAGCGCCCGAAGCGGGTCACCGAGGCCGCGACCCAGCAGCGCGCGCACGGCCGGACCCGCACGTTCAGGCGCGACACGTGCTCGGGATACGCGCGGAAGTGCGGCGCGTCGGCGGTGCCGGAGACGTAGATGTTGCCGATCTGATCGGCGCCGAGCTCGAGCGCGAGGATGCGCGCGATCGAGTCGCTGGCGCGGACGTCGACGTACTTCGAGCGCCAGTCCACCGACAGCTCGAGGCCGCCGCTGGTGATCGCGCCCGGGACGTTCTTGAAGAAGAACCAGCCGCCCCAGTCGCCGACCAGATCGGTGCCGATGTGGCGCTGGGCGTCGGGCGCGGTCGCGATCGTGTCGCCGACGAAGATCACGCCGGCGTCGATGATGTGGGTCATGCGATCGGCGAACGCGACGCCGTCGACCGTGACGCCGTGGGCGTGGTAGCGCGCCGCGAGCTCCGCCGAGTACATGCGCTCGGGCCGGGTCTCGGGCAGGTTGGTGAAGCCCATGCTGGCGAGCAGCGGGTTGGCCTCGACCTGCGCGAAGTTGCCGGCGGACAGGAGGCCGTCGTGCTCGAAGCCGCCGGCGTAGTGCACGCCGACGGCGCCGCGGAAGCCCGACTGCACGCTCGCGCGCACGTCGAGGGCGGGCGTGGCGTGCACGAGCGCGCCGGCGCGCGGCGTCCAGGCCAGGCCCCAGAACTGGTGGGCATCGAAGCGCACGCCCGCGAACGACATGACGCGCTGGCCGAACCGATGGACGTACTCGGCGAACAGCCCGCCGGCGAACGCGACCCTGGGCCGGACCCAGGTGTGGTCGCCGCTGGTGGCGGTGGGGCGGCTGGCCTTGTCGTTGACGATCAGGTTCTGGCCGTGATCGTCGGGCAGGCCCATGTCGAAGACCCTCGCCTCGACGCCGGTCGCGAGCCGGTTCGCGCCGGCCGCGTCGGAGACCGTCACGACCGCGAGGCCGCTGCCGCGATCCTCGCGCGTGCCGGCGAGCGCGGTGCCATCGAGCGCGTACTCGGCGACCTGATCGCGGTCGTAGCCGACGCGGGCCTCGAGCTCGATGCGCGGGCAGAACGTCTTCGCGTACGACGCGGTCAGCGCGAGCAGCCGCTGCTCGAGCGCCTCGCGATCGCGGTAGAAGTTGTAGTTGTCGCGCCACTGCGAGACGTCGAGCGCCTGCAGCGTCAGGTCGTGCCATGTGACGCGCGCGAGCGCGACCCGCTGGTTCGCGGCCTTCAGGCGGTGGCCGCGGTCGAAGACGCTGACGCCCGTCGGGTTCTCCTGGGTGTGAGCCCAGCCCTCGTCGCGCAGCCGCGCGCCGGTGAAGTCGACCCCGGACACGTAGAACGAGGCGGTCAGATCGTCGTCGGTGAAGCCGCCCTCCATCCGGCCCACGAGCAGCCGGCCGGAGCCGCCGGCGAGCGCGGTCCGGGCGAAGCTGCCGCGGTGCTCGCGCGTCGTGATGACGTTGATGACGCCGAGCAGCGCGCCCTGGCCCAGCGTCACCGAGCCCGGGCCGCGGATCACCTCGACGCGCTCGATCCATCCCAGGTCGATGCCGTTCAGGATCGCGTCGGGCGGGCCGCTGAACCACTCGGCGTTGACCGGGCGGCCGTCGATCAGCAGCAGCACCTTCGAGTTGTTGTCCGGCGCGAAGCCGCGAAACCCGGCGATCGTGTCGTCCTGATCCTCGACGAGGAAGTAGCCCGGGACCCACAGGCTCAGCAGCTCGTTGAGCGTGCGCGCGCCGCTCTCGTCGATGTCGTCGCGCGTGATCGTGGTCATCGAGACCGGCTGCTCGGTGCGCTTGTCGAGCACGAACGAGGCGGTGTGCACCTCGACGGCCATCAGCTCCTCGAGCGACAGGCTGCTCAGATCGTCGTCGGTGTCGGCCGGATCGGCGTCCTCCGCCGCGGCCACGCCCGAACCCAGCACGCACGTCACCACCACCGCGCAGATTCGCGCCCCCATGTCGTCACGCTAGCACGGGCGCTCGGGCCACCGGCGCGGTCGCGACGCGTCCGGTGCTCGGTCACGGCTCGTCCGCGCGACGCGTTCACCGCCAGCGGACTTCTCTCGGCAGGCTGGATCGGGAGCGGCTGGATGGCCGCGATCGCCTGCCGGCCGGTGCGCCCGAGCCGCGCTACGGTCCACCGGTGGGGCTACTCGATCTGTTCCGTCGTCGCTGTCCGGGCTGCGGACGTAACCGGCTGCAGCTGGCAGGCCTGCGCCGGTGGCACGGTCGAGGGCCCAGCGGCGGCTTGCGCACCGCGGGTCAGCGCACGTACCGGCGTTGCCTCGACTGCAACGCGCGCTGGGTCCAGGAGCTCACGCCTGCGCTCACCGCGTGTCCCGAGGACGAATGGCTCGCGGTGGTCGGCCCCGATCCGCTGCCGCCCGCGAGCATCCCGCCGCGGCGCTGATCCACACAAAGCCCACCAAGCTATATCCCCCCCGCCTGTGATGCGTCCGGTGTGGACCACCGTTCCCGATGTGATAGTATATCGGCGCAACCAATGCCGCAGCAGGTACTGCACGAGCTCCCGTGGCGTACGGGGGGTGGCAAGGGTCCGAACTCGGGCCGCAAGGCCCGCGGCCCGCGGCCGAGCGAGCCGCATCGCGTGCGGCCGTCGATCGATCCGCGCCATCCGCTCCACGTCGTGATCCGCGCGCGGCCAGGCCTCAAGCTGCGCCGGCGCGCGGGCTGGCTCGCGGTCCGGCACGGGCTCGCGATCACCTGCCGGCGCAGCGACTTCCGCATCTGCCACGTCTCGGTGCAAGGCAACCACGTCCACCTGATCGTCGAGGCGGACAGCCACATGTCGCTCGCGCGCGGCATGCAGGGCTTCCAGATCGCGTGCGCGCGGCGATTCAACGCGACCACCCGCCGCCGCGGCGGGGTGTTCGCGGATCGCTATCATCCGCGGCCGCTGGCCACGCTGCGCGAGACTCGCAACGCGCTGGCCTACGTGCTCAACAACTGGCGGCGCCACCGCGAGGACCTCACCGCCCGCAACCTCGCGTTCGATCCGTTCGCGTCGGCGCGCGCATTCGACGGCTGGCTCGACAGTCCCCGCCGCGGGCATCTGGAGTTCGTCCCGGTCGTGATGCCGACGACCTGGCACCTCACGATCGGCTGGCGCCGCTACGGCCCGCTATCGCCCCATGCGCGGCCGGGTCCGATCGATACCGCACGCCGGTCGGTATGACTGCGCCCCGACCGGTCTCCGCTGCGCTACGGCAGCTCCTGCACCGTGCAGGCGCGTCGATCGTGCGGCCGTGCAGGCCGCGTTGCGCTCGAGATGCGTCAGCGCGCGGCGCGCCCAGCGCGGGTCCCTTCGGAGAGCGAGCGGAGGGCGCGGGGCACCCCAGCGGCGTCGGCGCGAAGCGCCAAACGCCGCGGGGCTCACCGGTGGCGCGAGCGCGGTGATCGCCGCGGCCGCGGCCCGGGAGGCCGCTGCGGAGCAGCGAACGCCCGGGGTTGCGCCCGACGCGGAGCGGGTCCGAAGGGTTCCCGCGCGCCAGGCAGCCGCGCGCGCTCGCGTTCTCCCCACCGTCCGCTCCGCGATCCCGGCTCGCCCGTCGCGCTCGCGCTCGTTCTCCCCACCGTCCGCGCCGCGCTCCCGATTCGCCCGTCGCGCGCGCGGTCTGGGCCCGTCGCGCGCGCGCTCGCGATCTCCCGGACGCCCGCGCCACGCTCCAGACTCCCGATGGCTTGACGCCCCGCACCCTGGCCCCCACGCTTGATCGATGTTCGGACCCATCGGCCTCGGCATCTCATCGGCGCACGCCATGACCGCGGTCGTCTGTCCGCACTGCCGCGCGCCCAACGCGCGGTCGCGCTGGACCTCCGGGCTCGTCACCTGCAAGGCCTGCCACAAGCGCTTCGACGTCGCCGCCGCCGCCCGTCGCAAGGCGCCAGCGGTTCGCCGCCGCGGCTAGCCCCGGCCCGTCGCCACTTGCGATATTCTCCCCAGAAGCGTGAGTGACGAGCCCCCGGTCATCGAGGTCGCCGACCTCCAGAAGACCTATCGAACGCCGTTTCGCCGGCGCAAGGTCGTGGCCCTGCGCGGCATCAACGTCCTTGTCCGCCGCGGCGAGATCTTCGGCTTCCTCGGCCCCAACGGCGCCGGCAAGACCACGACGATCCGCATCCTCATGGGCCTCATCGCCGCGACCGGCGGCACCGCCAAGATCTTCGGCGAGACCGTGCCCAGCCGCGCCGCGCGCCAGCGCCTCGGGTTCCTGCCCGAGCAGCCGTACTTCTACGACTACCTGACCGTCGGCGAGCTCTGCGATCTCGCCGGTCGGCTGTTCGGCGTCGATGCCGCCACGCGCAAGCGCCGCGCCGACGAGCTGATCGCGCGGGTCGGCCTCGATCGCGCGCGCACCCAGAACCTCAAGAAGTTCTCGAAGGGCATGATGCAGCGGGCCGGCCTGGCCCAGGCGCTCATGAACGATCCCGATCTGGTCGTGCTCGACGAGCCGATGAGCGGCCTCGATCCGATCGGCCGCAAGGAAGTCCGCGACCTGATCCTCGAGCTGCGCGAGCGCGGCAAGACCGTGTTCTTCTCGTCCCACATCCTGACCGATGTCGAGGCGATCTCCGATCGCGTCGCGATCGTCGCCCGCGGCCAGGTCCGCGCGGTCGGCGCGCCGCACGAGCTGGTCGGCCACACCCAGCTCGGCGTCGATGTCTCGCTCCGCCTGCCCGAGGCCGACCCCGACGCGGCCGCGAAGTCCCTCGCCGGTGACCTCGACGCCAGCGCGGTGCGCCGCGCCGATCGCCAGCTGACCCTCGCGCTCGCCGGCGACGCCGACGTCGACGCGCTGCTGGCCCGCGGTCGCGAGCTCGGCGCGCGCGTGCTCGCGGTGACGCCGCGGTTCGAGACCCTCGAGGATCTGTTCCTCCGCCGCATCGCCGAGGTCGACGATCCCGCGACCACGACCCCCGCGAGCGCGCCGCGGGCGGAGGCCGCGTCGTGACCGCCAGCCTCGGCCGCATGTGGGCGCTCGCGCTCAACACCTTCCGCGAGGCCGCGCGCATCCGCGTGCTGTACGGCATCCTGGTGCTGGTCGTCGGCGCCAACCTGTTCGCGGTCCTGCTCGGCGAGATGTCGCAGCACGCCGAGGCCCGGGTCGCGCGCGACGTGGGCCTCGCCGGCATCTCGCTGTTCGGCTCGCTGACCGCGATCTTCCTGGGCGTGTTCCTGCTCTACAGCGAGATCCAGCGGCGCACGATCCACGCGATCGTCTCCAAGCCGATCGAGCGCTGGGAGTTCGTCGTCGGCAAGTACCTCGGCATGGCCCTGATCCTGTCGGTGCTGGTCGCGCTGTTCGCGGTCGCGATGCTCGCGCTCCTCGCGTTCCAGGGGATCGCGATCAGCCAGGCGGTGGCGCAGGCGGTGCTGCTGGCGTGGATGGAGGTGCTCACCGTCGCGGCGATCGCGGTGTTCTTCTCGTCGTTCTCGACGCCGTTCCTGTCGGGCATCTTCGCGCTGGCGCTGTTCGCGCTCGGTCGACTCACGCCCGACATCCTCGCGGCCTCGGAGAGCTCGAAGTCGACCTGGGTCCGCGCGACCACGCGCATCGCGCTCGAGATCGTGCCCGACCTGCACCTGTTCGGGATCTCGGGCCGCTCGGTCGATGGCGCGCCGGTGAGCGTGCACGGCGACTTCGTGTCGTGGGGCTACGTGCTGACCTCGTGCGGCTACGCGCTGGCGTGGATCGGCGGCCTGCTGCTGATCGCGTCGCTGATCTTCCGCCGCCGCGACTTCGTCTAGCGCTCCGGTCCGCTGGCGATCACGACGATCGTCGCGTCGCGGGTGACGCAGCTGTGCGCACCGTCGGGCCGCACCACCGGTCCGTGATCGACGCGCGCGCCGTGCGCGTCGCACACCAGGAGGCGCGCACCGACCAGCACCACGCGGTGGTCGTCGGCGTAGTGGATGTGCGCCTCGGGCACCGCAGGCACCGGGTGGACGGCCGCGGCGGTGGTCCTGCCGCTCACCGGATCGACCGCACGCACGATCAACGCCTGACCTGGACCGCCGGCCTGGGCCTCGAGGGCACGGGCGAGGTCGGGTTCGGTGGTGCGCAGCCGCTCGAGATCGACCGGCACATCGCCATCGTCGTCGGGCGCGAGGTCGGCGGGGGCCTCGAGGCACGCGCTCGTGCAGCGCACCCCGTCGGCCGCGACATCGAGCGCGAGCTGAACGTTGCCAGCGATGGGCGCGAAGGTCGCGAGCCGGCCGGGCAACCGGATCGGCGGCGTCGCCGCGGCGAGCCAGGCGCCCACGTCGTAGATCACGGCCTCGTACGCGCCGCCCCACATGCAGCCGAAGGCCACGAGCCGCGTGCCGCCGGCGGCGAGACGAAACGCGACGTGGCAGAAGCTCTCGGCGGCGTGCTCGTGCCGGGCGCGATCGACGCCGGCAGCGGCGTCGATGACGCGGACGTCCATGTAGCTGGGCGCCGCGACGAACAGCAGCTCGCGGTCGCCGGCGTCGCGCGCGAAGCACGGCCGCGCGGTCACGCGCATCCCCGGGAGTTCGGTGACCACCCGGCCGGCGTCGAGATCCACCAGCGCCGCGTGGCTGCCATCGAGCACGGCGAAGCGACCCGATGGCGAGGCCACGACGCCGCGCTCGCACCGCTGGTCCGCGATCGCGGCCGCCTTCGCCCACGCCCCGCCACGCAGCTCCCAGCGCGCGAGCGTGCCGAGGCGATCGACGGTGACGAACGCGGGGTGGTCGTGGACCGCCGCGGCGTGGACGACGTCGTGCAGCGTCAGGCCGACGGGCGCGGCGGGATCGCGGACGTCGACGACGCGCAGCGCGTTGCGCGCGAGCACCACGGCGAAGCGATCCGCGACCAGGAACACGGCCGTCGTCGGCGCAGCGACGGCGACATGGACGACGCGCATGGTGCCGGGATAGCACGGCCGGCGCGCCCGAGTCGGCGGCGCACGCGCGCCGGCCTTGATGGAATCTTGACGGACCCCGGGCGCGCCTTGACCCCGCGCGCCCGGGGTGCGGCGTACCAAGGACCCACGCCATGACCGACGTGTTGTTCCTGTTGCTCCTGATCGCGCTGTTCGGCGCGACCGCCGGGCTCGTGCCGCTCTTCGAGCGGCTCCGGAGGTAACCATGTCCATCCTCGTGTGGATCGCCGGTGGCCTCGCCGCCGCGCTGCTCGTCTATCTCGTGTTCGCGCTGCTCCTGCCGGAGAAGCTCCAGTGACCGGCGTCGGCATCGCGCAGCTGGTCGCGTTCGCCGTCGTGCTGGTCGCGCTCGCGATCCCGCTCGGCGGCTACATGGCGCGCGTCTACCAGGGCGAGGCGCGCTGGTCCCAGCGCGTGCTCGGCCCGATCGAGCGCGGCCTCTACCGCCTGTGCCGCGTGCGGCCGCAGGAGGACATGCCGTGGACCCGCTACGCGACGAGCATCTTGTGGTTCTCGCTGTTCAGCGCGCTCGCGGTCTACGGCCTCGAGCGCCTGCAGGCGAGCCTGCCGCTCAACCCCGCCGGGTTCGACGGCGTGCCGCCGAACGTCGCGTTCAACACCGCGATCAGCTTCACGTCGAACACCAACTGGCAGGCCTACGGCGGCGAGACCACGATGAGCCATCTCACGCAGATGGCCGCGCTCGCCGTGCAGAACTTCCTGTCGGCGGCGGTCGGCATGGCGGTGCTGGTCGCGCTCATCCGCGGCTTCACGCGCCGCCACGCGCCGGGCATCGGCAACTTCTGGGTCGATCTGACCCGCACCACGCTCTACATCCTGCTGCCGCTGTCGATCGTCTTCGCGCTGTTCCTGGTCGCGACCGGCATCCCGCAGACCTTCGATCACCAGGCCGCGATCGCCACGCTCGAGCGCGCCGCGGACGGCCACCCGCAGGGCCTCGCCCTCGGCCCCGTCGCGTCGCAGATCGCGATCAAGATGCTCGGCACCAACGGCGGCGGCTACTACAACATCAACAGCGCGCACCCGTTCGAGAACCCGACGGCGCTGTCGAACTTCGTCCAGACCGTCTCGATCCTGCTCATCGCCGTGGCGCTGTGCTTCACGTTCGGCCGCATGGTCAAGGCCCGGCGCCAGGGCGTGGTCATCCTGATCGCGATGGCGGTGATCTTCGTGCCGATCACGCTCGTCACCACCTGGGCCGAGCAGCAGGGCAACGTCACGCTCGTCGACACCGGCGTCGATCAGGTCGCGAGCGCGACCCAGGGCGGCGGCAACATGGAGGGCAAGGAGACCCGCTTTGGCGCCGCGGCGTCGGCCTTGTGGGCGACCTCGACCACCGCCGCCTCGAATGGCTCGGTCAACGCGATGCACGACAGCTTCACGCCGCTCGGTGGTCTCGGCCCGATGTGGCTCATCCAGCTGGGCGAGGTGATCTTCGGCGGCGTCGGCTGCGGACTCTACGGCATGCTGCTGTTCGCGATCGTCGCGGTGTTCCTCGCCGGCCTGATGGTCGGCCGCACGCCCGAGTTCCTGGGCAAGAAGATCGAGGCGTTCGAGATGAAGATGGCGACGGTCGGCATCCTCATGCCGTCGGTGTGCATCCTGATCGGCACCGCGATCGCGGTCGCGACGACCGCCGGCTCGTCGACGATCGCCAACCCCGGGCCCCACGGCTTCTCCGAGATCCTCTACGCGTTCTCGTCGGCCAGCGGCAACAACGGCTCGGCGTTCGGCGGCATCACCGTCAGCGGCGACTTCTACACGATCGCGCTCGGCGTCTGCATGTGGCTCGCGCGGTTCATCCCGATGATCGCGGTGCTCGCGATCGCCGGCTCGCTCGCGTCCAAGAAGACCGTGCCCGCGTCCAGCGGCACGCTGCCGACGGACGGGCCGCTGTTCGTGTTCCTGCTCGTCGGCGTGGTCATCCTCGTCGGCGCGCTCACCTTCCTGCCGGCGCTGGGCCTCGGGCCCATCGTCGAGCACCTCAGCATCTAGGAGGCCGTCATGTCCCACGACAAGGCTGCCAAGCCGCTGTTCGAGCGCGCCATCGTGCGGCGCGCGATCGGTGAATCGTTCCGCAAGCTCGACCCGCGCCACATGATCCGCAACCCGGTCATGTTCTGCGTCGAGGTCGGCAGCGCGTTCACCACCATCCTGTTCATCCACGCCGCCGCCACCGGCAACGGCGACGCCTCGCCCGGGTTCATCCTCGCGATCTCGCTGTGGCTGTGGTTCACGGTGCTGTTCGCGAACTTCGCCGAGGCCATGGCCGAGGGCCGCGGCAAGGCCCAGGCCGACAGCCTGCGCAAGGCGCGCAAGGAGGTCATGGCGACGCGGCTAGCCGAAGCGAAGCGCGACGCCGCGCGCGAGCAGGTGCCGTCGTCGCAGCTCAAGCTCGGCGACATCGTGCTGGTCGAGGCTGGCCAGGCGATCCCGACCGACGGCGATGTGATCGAGGGCGCGGCCTCGGTCGACGAGAGCGCGATCACCGGCGAGAGCGCGCCGGTCATCCGCGAGAGCGGCGGCGATCGCAGCGCGGTCACCGGCGGCACCCGCGTGCTCTCCGACTGGATCCTCGTCCGGATCTCGGCCGAGCCCGGCAAGACCTTCCTCGATCGGATGATCGGCATGGTCGAGGGCGCCAAGCGCCAGAAGACGCCCAACGAGATCGCCCTCGACATCCTGCTCGCCGGCCTGACGATCGTGTTCCTGCTGGTGACCGTGACCCTGCGGCCGTTCTCGACCTTCGCGGTCGAGCAGCAGGGCGCGGGCGCGCCGGTGACGCTCACCGTGCTGGTCGCGCTCCTGGTCTGCCTCATCCCGACGACGATCGGCGGCCTGCTCAGCGCGATCGGCATCGCCGGCATGGATCGGATGATCCAGGCCAACGTGCTCGCGACCTCGGGCCGCGCGGTCGAGGCCGCGGGTGACGTCGACGTGTTGCTCCTCGACAAGACCGGCACGATCACGCACGGCAACCGCCAGGCGACCGCGTTCCTGCCGGCCAGGGGCGTGACCGAGGCCGAGCTCGCGAAGGCCGCGACCCTGTCGTCGCTCGCCGACGAGACCCCCGAGGGCAAGTCGATCGTCGCGCTCGGCAAGAGCAAGCACGGCGCGGCGATCGAGGTTCCCGAGGGCGCGACCTTCATCGCGTTCTCGGCCCACACCCGCATGAGCGGCATCGACGTCGGCGGGCGCTCGATCCGCAAGGGCGCCTCGGACACGATCACCAGGCACGTCGGCGGCGCGCTGCCGCCCGAGGTCCGCACCGCCGTCGACGACGTCGCCAAGCGCGGCGCGACCCCGCTGGTCGTATCCGAGGGCGAGCGCGTGCTCGGCGTCGTCCGGCTCGAGGACATCGTCAAGGCTGGCATCCGCGAGCGGTTCGAGGAGCTGCGCGCGATGGGCATCCGCACGGTGATGATCACCGGCGACAACCCGCTGACCGCCGCGGCGATCGCCGCCGAGGCCGGCGTCGACGATTTTCTCGCCGAGGCGACCCCCGAGGCCAAGCTCGCCAAGATCCGCGAGTACCAGGCCGGCGGTCACCTGGTCGCGATGACCGGCGACGGCACCAACGACGCGCCGGCGCTCGCGCAGGCCGACGTCGCGGTGGCGATGAACACCGGCACGCAGGCCGCGAAGGAGGCCGGCAACATGGTCGACCTCGACTCCAACCCGACCAAGCTCATCGACGTGGTCACCGTCGGCAAGCAGATGCTGATCACGCGCGGCGCGCTGACCACGTTCAGCGTCGCCAACGACGTCTCGAAGTACTTCGCGATCATCCCGGCCGCGTTCGCCGGCACGTACCCCGCGCTGTCCGCGCTCGACGTCATGCACCTGCACTCGCCGACCAGCGCCGTGCTGTCGGCGGTGATCTTCAACGCGCTCATCATCGTGGCGCTGATCCCCCTCGCGCTGCGCGGCATCAAGGTGCGGGCCGCGCCCGCGGCGCAGACGCTGCGCCGCAACCTGCTGGTGTTCGGCCTCGGCGGGCTCGTGCTGCCGTTCCCGTTCATCAAGCTCATCGACGTGGCCCTCGCGGGCCTGCACCTGGTCGCGTGATCGGAGATCCCCATGCGTGAACAAGACACCTCGCGGTCGTCGCGTGCGAGTGCGGCGCCCGATCCCAACAGTCACCACGACCCCAACGACTCCACCGTCCCGCCCGGCAACGCCCTCGCGACCGCGCTCGGCATGCTCGTGGTCTTCACGATCCTGTGCGGCCTCGTGTATCCGCTGGCGATCACCGGCGCCGCGCAGGTCGCGTTTCCGGCCCAGGCCAACGGCTCGCTGGTCGTGCGCGATGGCGCGGTGGTCGGCTCGTCGCTCATCGGCCAGCCGTTCACCGCGCCCGGCTACTTCTGGTCGCGACCGTCGGCGACCGCGGTCGCGTACGACGGCACCTCGTCGGGCGCGTCGAACCTCGGGCCGTCCAACCGCGCGCTGCACACCGCGGTCGCCGATCGGGTCGCCGCGCTGCGCGCCGCCGATCCCGGGAACACCGCGCCGGTGCCGATCGACCTGGTCACGACCTCGGGCAGCGGCCTCGATCCGGACATCTCGCCGGCCGCGGCGTACTACCAGGCGCCGCGGGTCGCGCGCGCCCGCGGCCTCGATGGCCCGACGGTGCGGGCGCTGATCGACCGCCACGTCCTTGGCCGGGTCATCGGCATCCTCGGCGATCCGCACGTGAACGTGCTGGCGCTCAACCTCGACCTCGACGCGCTCGTCGCGGGGAAGCGGTAAGGTCTCCGGAGCCACGTGATCGACGACGACCGCCCCGATCCCGAGGAGCTGCTCGACAAGCTCCGCGCCGCCGCGCCGGTCACGCGCGCGCGGCTCAAGATCTTCTTCGGGGCCTCGCCAGGCGTGGGCAAGACCTACGCGATGCTCGAGGCGGCGCGGCGCGCGCGCGCCGACGGCGTGGACATCGTGATCGGCCTCGTCGAGACCCACGGGCGCGCCGACACCGAGGCGCTGCTCGCGGATCTGCCGATCCTCCCGCGTCGCCCGGTCGCGCACCGCGGCATCACCGTCGGCGAGCTCGACGTCGACGCGGCGCTCGCGCGCAAGCCGGCGGTGCTGCTGGTCGACGAGCTCGCACACTCCAACGCGCCCGGCCTGCGCCATCCCAAGCGCTGGCAGGACGTGATGGACCTGCTCGAGGCGGGGATCGAGGTGTGGACGACGCTCAACGTCCAGCACGTCGAGAGCCTCGGCGACATCGTCCACACCATCACCGGCGTGCGGGTCCGCGAGACCGTGCCGGACGCGGTGCTCGAGCGCGCCGACGAGATCGAGCTGATCGATCTGCCGCCCGAGGCGCTGCTCGAGCGCCTCGCGGACGGCAAGGTCTACGTCGCCGAGCAGGCGCGGCGCGCGGTCGACAACTTCTTCAAGCGCGGCAACCTGCTCGCGCTGCGCGAGCTGGCGCTGCGCCGCACCGCCGAGCGCGTCGACGCCGACGTGCAGGCCTACCGGCGGCAGCAGCGGATCGCCGCGCCGTGGGCGACCCAGGAGCGGGTGCTGGTGTGCGTGGGCCCGAGCCCGGGCTCCGCGCGGCTCATCCGCGCGGCGCGCCGCCTCGGCGACGGCCTGCACGCGCCGTGGATCGCGGTCCACGTCGAGATCACCGGCGCGCCGCCGCTCAACGACACCGATCGCGATCGCGTCGAGGCCCACCTCGTGCTCGCCGAGTCGCTGGGCGCCGAGGTCGTACGCCTGGGCGGCGCGGCGGTCGCGCCGACGCTCCTCGGGTTCGCGCGCGAGCGCAACGTCACGCGCATCGTCGCCGGCAAGCCGACCCACGCGCGCTGGCGCGACCGGCTGCGCGGCAGCCTGCTCGACGAGCTGATCCGCGGCTCGGGCGCGATCGAGCTGCACGTGATCGCGCCCGGCGATGATCCGGTGCCGCCGCCGTCGCCGCGCACCCGGCCCGAGGGCAAGGACGCGCGCGCGTACGTGCTCGCGGGCATCGCGGTCGCGGCCGCCACCGCGATCGGCGCGATCGCCGGCGATCGGCTCGACCTGCCCGACGACGCGATGCTGTACCTGTTCGCGATCATGCTCGCGGCGCTCGGCGGGCGCGGGCCGGGCGCGTTCGCCGCGGCGCTGTCGGTCGCGGCCTACGACTTCTTCTTCGTGCCGCCGCGCTACACGCTCGCGGTGACGGACGTCCGCCACGTCATGACCTTCGGCGTCATGTTCGCGGTCGGGATCGCGATGGGGAACCTCGTGGCGCGCCTGCGCCGCGCCGAGGACGCCAGCCGATCGCGCGAGCGCCGGACGGCGGCGTTGCTCGCGTTCACCGCCAAGGCCGCGGCCGCGCCCGACGTCGAGGATGTCGCCGCCGCGGTGGTCGAGCACGTCGAGGACGTGCTGGCGGCGCCGACCGCGGTGCTGGTGCCCGACGAGGATGGCCGGCTGTCGGCGGTCGCGGGCCTGGAGCCGCTCGCCGAGAAGGAGGCCGCGGTCGCCCGCTGGGCCCACGACCACCGGCGTCCGGCGGGCCGCGGCACCGACACGCTGCCCGAGGCGCGCCTGCTCGCGGTGCCGCTGTGGGTCGGCGATG
>JAIOQA010000507.1 GCA_021413675.1 Deltaproteobacteria bacterium
CGAGCAGGCGGCCGCCGAGCGCCGCGACGTGGGCCGCGCCGATCGTGTCGATCGCCGCACGCCGGACCGCCGCCTCGGGCGAGGCCAGCGCCTCGGCCAGCGCGGCGATGAACAGCCGCTGCGCCGCGCCACCCGAGTCGCGCGGATCGGCGGCTGCGACCCGGCGCGCCGCCTCCGCGAGATCGCCGCGATCGAGCAGCATCGGCACCGCGCGCCCGACCGGCCACAGCGCGCGGGTGATCGCCGCGGTCGCGGGCCCGGCCTGGCGGCGATCGCGCGCGAACTGCCAGCGCAGGTGCAGCATGCCGTCGTCGGAGCGCAGCTCGGGCGGCGGTGGTGGCAGCGGCGCGGCGTCGCGCATCAGCTCCTCGGCCGCGCGATCGAAGTCGTAGGCGCCGCTGCCGGTCACGACCAGCTCGGCGATGCGCCCATCGGCGGCGACCCGCAGGTCGAGCAAGGCGACCAGCCGGCCGTCGTTGAGCTCGTGATCGGGCGCGAGGCGCAGCCGCAGATCCTCGAGGAACACCGCCCAGTCGCGCTGGACGATTGCGCCGACCTGCTCGATGTACGCGGCGCCCAGCACCGCCGGATCGATCGGGCCGGGCGCGGCCAGGGGCGGTGGCACGATGAAGTGCGAGCTGGCCGCGGGGTGCGAACACGCCGCGAGGAGCCCGAACACCACCCAACGACCTGCCGCGAACCTCACGCGGCGACCATAACGCAGCCCTCAGAACCTGTGAGGCTTCGCCTCCAGGTTCTTGTTCGATCGATCGGCCCCGTCGAGAGTCACCCCAGGCTCGCCACGTACGCGGCGTAGCCTGCGGCGCGCTGGCCGTTGGAGGTCCCGCCGGTGACCGCGTCGTCGGGGCCGAGCCACGCGAACGAGCCTCGGGTGGTGAGGAACACGATCACCGGCACGTCGCCGACCGCGCGCCAGCTGTCCACGTTGCCGGCGGGCTCGTGGACGTAGCCGCCGGGACCGACGAGCTCGCCGGTCTCGATCAGCTCGCGCGTGCCGGCGAGGTTGAGCGCGTGGACCTCGCCGCCGTGGCGGTGGCGCGGGATCAGCGTGCCGGGCTCGAGCCGCAGCAGCAGCACGCTGGCGTCGTCATCGGTGCCGCCGTGCACGACCTTAGCGAGAAGCCGGCGCGGATCGGTTGCCAGGGGAGCGCGTCGAGCGCGGGGGAGAGAGGCAGGTGGGTCATGCGCCATCGATAGCGCCGCCAGTGGTCCTCCAGAAGCTCCACTATTGACGAATCTGACCGGACCATTCACGCTCGCCCGCGTGGACGTCCACGTCTCCCTCGGGCGCCCCGGCCAGCTCGCCGCCGACGCGTACCAGCAGCTCCGGGCGGCCATCCTCGACGGTCGCCTGCGGCCCGACGCGCGCCTGCCCGCGACCCGCGACCTCGCCCGGCGGCTCGCGGTGTCGCGCAACACGATCGTGGAGGCCTACGAGCGGCTGATCGCCGAGGGCTTCGCGGTCGGCCGAGTGGGCGCGGGCACCTTCGTCACCGCCGCACCGCCGCCGCCCCGCCCGCGGCGCGCGCCGCCGCACAGCCCGCTGGTGCCGCGCGCGATCTACCGCGCCGCCGAGCCGCCGCCGGATGCCCGCGCGCCCTACGACTTCGCGCTCGGCGTCCCCGATCCCGCGCTGTTCCCGTGGGACGTATGGCGCGGGCTGATCGCGCGCCAGTGGCGCGGCCGGCGCCCGGTCGTGGGGTACGCCGAGGCCGCGGGCGATCCCGCGCTGCGCGCCGCGATCGCGCGCCACGTCGGGCTGGCGCGCGGCATCCGCGCCGGCGCCGACGACATCGTCATCACCAGCGGTGCGCAGCAGGCCTTCGATCTGATCGCGCGCGCGGTGCTCGAGCCCGGCCAGGTCGCCGCCGTCGAGGAGCCCGGCTATCCCGGCGCCCGCCGCGCGCTCGCAGCCGCCGGCGCGCGCGTGGTCGGCGTGCGGGTCGACGCCGATGGCCTCGACGTGACCGCCCTGCCCGACGACGCGCGGCTGATCCACGTCACGCCCTCGCACCAGTTCCCGCTCGGCGCGCCCATGTCCCTCGCGCGCCGGGTCGAGCTCCTGGCCTGGGCCGAGGCCCGCGGCGCCGCGATCATCGAGGACGATTACGACAGCGAGTTCCGCTTCGACGGCCGGCCGCTCGAGCCGCTGCAGTGCCTCGATCGCCGGGGCCACGTGCTCTACGTCGGCACGTTCTCCAAGGTGCTGTCGCCGTCCTTGCGCCTCGGCTTCGTCGTCGCGCCCGGCGCACTCGCCGCCGCGCTCGCGTCGGCCAAGGCCTGCGCCGATGGCCACGCGCCGATCGAGCCGCAGCGCGCGCTCGCCGCGCTGATCGACGACGGCCAGCTGGCGCGCCACGTGCGCCGGGTCGGCCGGATCTACCGCGACCGCCGCGCGCGCCTGCTCGCCGCGCTCGCGCGCGAGCTGCCGGAGCTCGCGATCGTGCCGTCGGTGGCCGGGCTCCACGTCAGCGCGATCGCCGATCGCCACGTCGACACCGCCGCGCTGGTCGCGCGCGCGCGGGCCGCGGGTGTCGCGGTCCACGCGCTCGCGCCCTACTACGCCGGCCGCCCGCGCGCCGGGCTGGCGCTCGGGTACGGCCTCATCCCGGCGCCGAAGATCGACGCCGGGGTCCGCCGCCTCGCGGCGTGCCTACACGACGCCTGATCAGGCGTCGGGCATCGCGTCGTAGATCGCGTCGGGCATCGCGTCCGGTGCCGCATCCGGCATCGCGTCGACGCCCGCATCCGGGCCGGGCAGATCGAACTGCATCGTCGGGTTGGTGCGACCACCGCCGACGAACGTGTCGAACACCTTCCGGAACTGCTCGGTGCCATCGCCGTCCTTGCCGACGATCTCCATCGTCGCCGGCCCGAACGGCACGTCCTTCGCGACCTGGTCCATGTTCGACGGCACGCACGGCCCCGCGGCGCTGCCGTCGAGGTGCTGCCCGCTCTCGGTCAGCTTGGTCACCGGCACGCCGCCGACCTTGAGGGTCAACAGCTGGGTCGCGACCATCGGCGTGCCCGCCGCGCAGTCGCGGCCCGCCCACGTCGTGCGGAAGTAGAACGTCCCGGTGAACGCGGTCGCCCACGCCTCCCATGGGATGTTCGCGGTCTCGGTGACGTCGCCCTCGGGCACCACGACCTGGATCGTGACCGGCGTCTTCAGCAGGCTCGCGCCGCTCGCGTCGAGCGGCGTGACGCCGGCGGCGTAGGTCCCCGGCACCAGGTCCTGGAACACCACCTGCCGCAGCGTGCACGAGTCGGTGAGCGTGGCGGTCTCGGGGCCGACGATGTCGATGCGAACCTTGTCGACGCCGAGATCGAGGCAGCTGTCGCCCTCGGCGATGCCCTGCGCCGGGTACGAGTCGAACAGCCACTTCACGGTGGTGCGCGACGGCACCGGCTGGTTACCGCCGCCGCCGCCGCACGTGATCGAGGCGAGCGCGAGCGCGCCGATGCCGAGCCGCCTCACGCGCTGGCCCCGTCGCGCACGTGCATGCCGAGGTGGCGCCGCACCGCGAAGTACGGCTCCGACACCGCGTAGGCCAGGAGGTCGCGCAGGCGCTCCTTGACCGGCGTCGACGACAGCGCCGCGGTCTCGGTGGCCACGGCGCGGGCCGCGGTCTCGAGATCGTTGCACAGGATGAAGCCGACCCGGTTGCCGGTGAGATCCGCCGCCGACCGCCAGCTCGGGATGAGCCCGTTGCCGACGCGCCCGGCGAGCTTGCCGCCGTGCAGCCCGACCTGATCGAGCACCGCGCTCGGGATCTGGCCCTTGAGCGTGACGGCGAGCTTGCGCGCGTCGTCACCCGGGTCGACCGCGCCGCCGTGCCCGACCAGCTTCGCGTCCGCCGCGACCAGCGCCGCGAGGAACGCGCTCTCGATCTTGGGCAGGCTGGCCAGCGCCAGGTTCACGAACCGCTCGGGCCGCAGGTACGCCATCCGCTTGCCGACCTCGAACGCGAGCTCGCGCTCGTCGGTCTTGGCCAGGTGCGGCGCGCCGATGAGCAGCGACGGCACGAGCTTGTTCTTGTCGGTGCCGGTGCCGAGCGTGTTGGCCACGCGCAGGCCATCGGAGCCATCGACCGACCACACCATCGGCGTGGGTTCGAGGGCCAGCACGCCGGTCGCGTACTTGACGATGCGCATGACCGGCCGCGTGTCGCGATCCAGATCGGTCCGGCGCGCGAGGTCGAGGCCAAAGGCCTGCAGCGGCTGCGCCGACGCGCCGGCCAGCGCGCCAAGGGTCGCGCCGAAGATCGCGCCGACGTGGCGATCCTCGCGCGGGTGGATCACTGACTTCTGCCAGAGCTCCTCGGTCAGCCGGCGGGTCGCGGGCGCGAACTGCGCTGTGCGGTGCTTCTCGTAGAGCGCGCGCTCGGAGTCGGACGCGGCGCCCAGGAACACCAGCGCCTGCGCCACGCACCACGCCTTGTCGAGCTCGTGCTCCTCGCGATAGAGGTTCGCGAGCGCCTTGTAGAGCTCGACGCGATCCGGCGCGTGGCTGACCAGGACCTGCAGCTCCTCGATCGCATCGGGGCGGCGGGCCTCGCCGGCCTCGAGGTAGAGATCGGCGAGCTGCTCGTGGCGGACGACATCGTCGGGCGCGAGATCGGCGGCGACCTCGTAGGCCGCGATCGCGGCCTCGTTGTCGGCGAGGTGATCGAGGCAGATGTCGCCGAGGCGCGTCCACATCTCGAGCAGCTTGGTCGGCGACGCGTCGTCGCCGAGCCGCTTGAGGTGCTTGCGGTACGCGCGCGCCAGGGCCTTCCAGTCCTTGCGCTCGGTGAGCACCTTGTCGATCGCCTCGAACGCCTTGGGCGTGTTCGGCGCTTCATCCAGCGCCGCGCTGAACCGCTCGACCGCGAGGTCGGCGTCGCCCAGCTCGTCGCGCGCGATGACCGCGGCGGTGTACTGGTAGCGCGCGCGCCGCTCGGCCGACTGATCCTCGCCGGCGAGCTGATCGAGGGTCTCGACCGCGCGCCGCCACTGCTTCTGCTCGGTGTACGCATCGAGCAGCTTGTGCAAGAGCACGTGCGAGCCCGGCGACAGCTTGAGCGCCTCGAGGTACGCGCCGACGGCGGCGGCGACATCGCGGAGCTTGCCGCGCCACAGATCGCCGATCTCCTCGAGCAGCTTGACCTTGAGCGTCTCGGGCGCGCCCTCGAGCAGCGCGCGCTTCGACTCGACGACGGTCTTCCAGTCGCCCTTCTGGCCGGCCAGATCGACCAGCGCCGACAGGGTCGGCTCGTGCAGCGGATCGCGCTCGAGCGCGCGGCGCAGCGCGTTCTCGGCCTTCTTGTCGTCACCCAGCGCGCGCGCGGCGACGCCGAGGCGGTACCAGATGTCCGAGACCTGACCGTCGGCCAG
The DNA here is from genome assembly GCA_021413675.1 of Deltaproteobacteria bacterium. Taxonomy (GTDB): domain Bacteria; phylum Myxococcota_A; class Polyangia; order Haliangiales; family Haliangiaceae; genus JAIOQA01. Next base: position 5,398 of record JAIOQA010000507.1, read on the forward strand.
GCCGGTGCGATGGCGCGCGAGCACCTCGCGGTAGCGCTTGTCGACTTCCTTCCACTGCTCGATCACCGCCTCGGTGGCCGGGCCCGCGGACGACTCCGCGCCCTTGGCCTCGACCATCAGCGTGGCCGCGAGGCCGAGCGAGGCGTCGAGGTTGTCGGGGTCGCCGTCGACCGCGTTGCGGTAGTGGCGCGACGCCTTCTCGTGACGGTGCAGCTGCTCGTAGGCGCGACCCAGCTGGGCCTCGCGCCGCGCGCGCTCCAGGCGATCGGAGCCCTCGGCCTTGCGGGCCAGCATCTCCAGCACCGGCAGTGCGTCTTCCCAGCGGGCCGCGGCGATCAAGCGATCGACGACCTTCTGGCCGGCCTCGACGTGCTCGGGATCGAGCCGCAGCACCCGCTCGAGCAGCTCGAGCGCGCGCGGGCCCTCGCCCAGCTTGTCCTCGACCAGATCCGCCGCCTCGACCAGCAGCCCCACGCGCTCGATGCGCGACGGCGACGCCTGCTCGGCGCGCTCCAGGAAGCTGATCGCGTTCGACCAGCTCTGCTTGCCGCGGTGGAGCGTGGCCATCGCGCGCAGCGCCCCGTGGTGGGTGGCGTCGAGCGCGAGCGCCTTCTCGAGGTGGCGCTCCGCCAGCTCGGTGTCGGCGAGCTTGCTCTGCGCGAGCGCGCCGGCCTCGGCCCACAGCGCCGCACCGCGGTTGCCCTCGAGGTTGGCGTGGCGCGCGAGCACCTCGACCGCGCGGTCGAACGACTCGGTGCGCTGGTAGAGGCGCGCGAGCGCGCTCATCGCCGCGCGGTTCGAGTCGTCGATCGCCAGCGCGTTCAGGTGCGCCTCGATCGCGCGGTGCGGATCCGACAGCTCGGTCTCGTGGACGCCGGCGGCGGCCAGGTACAGCTCGATGCGCTGCGCCGGGCTCTTGGCGACCGCGACGTGGCGCTCGATCAGCGCGACCAGGTCGTACCAGGCGTGGCCGTGGCGCAAGAGCCGCTCGAGCCCGCGGAACGCGTCGTCGGCGGTGGCGTCGACCTCGAGGATCTTCTCGTAGGCGGCGCGGGCGCGCGGAGCCGCGCCCTCGCGGTCCTCGAGCTCGGCGGCCAGCTTGCGGAGCGTCGCGAGGCGCTCGGCCTCGGGCGCGACCTGGGCCTGGCGCTCGAGCGTGCGCAGGTAGTCGTCGGTGCGGCCGGTCTTGTCGTAGAGATCGACCAGCGCCTTGAGCGCGGCCGAGTCGGTCGAGTCCGAGGCGAGCGCGGCCTCGTAGCGCGCGATCGCGCCCTCGAGATCGCCCAGCTTCTCGTGGCGCAAGGTCGCGAGCTCGCGGCGCAGCGCGGCGGCGCGGCCGGTGTCGCCCGAGCCCTCGCTCATCTCGGCGCGGCGCTCGAGCACCTTGGCCAGCGCGCCCCAGCGCTCGTCGCGGCGGTAGAGCCGCTCGAGCGCCGCCAGCGCGTCGTCATTGTGCGCGTCGAGATCGGCGGCCTGCTGATAGGCCTCGATCGCCTTCGCGCCCTGGGCGAGGTGCGACTCGCACAGATCGCCGAGCGCGAGCAGCAGGTCGACCTTCTCGCCGTCGTTGGGCTCGACCTCGATGTGCGCGCGCAGGCCATCGGCCAGCTCCGCCCACTTCGACTGCTTGCGCAGGAGGTCGGTCATCGACGTGTGCGCGGCGAGGTTCGAGCTGTCGAGCTCGAGCGCGCGGCGCAAGGACGGTCCGGCGTAGTCGTAGCGATCGAGCCGATCGGCGTACCACTTGCCCATCCGGCCCCACCACTTCGACGCGATCTTGGGATCGGTGGTCTCGGTGGCGATCTGCGACGCCTCGGCGACCAGCTCGGCCCAGTCGCCGGTGGCGGCGGCGAGCCGCTCGGCCGCGATGACCGATTCGTCATCGGACGGATCGACCTGGCACGCGGTGGTCAGCGCCTCGAAGGCGCGCTTGAGATCACCGAGGCCGTTCTCGTAGGCCGCTGCGATCTCGCGCAGCAGCTGCGCGCGGTGCGCGTTGTCGCTCTCGGCGGTCAGCTCGAGCCGACCGAGGAGGACCTCGACCAGCCGCTCGTGCTGCCCCGCCTCGCGGGCGCGGCGCTCGATCAGCTCGACGGCGTCCTTCGCGTCCGGCGTGTCGCCGTAGAGCGCGAGCCAGCCGTCGAGATCGTCGGCGTCCGGGCGCGTCTGCACCAGGCTGACGCCCGCTTCCTTGCAGGCGTTGCGCAGCGCGTGCAGCCAGTCGACGTGCGACTTCTCCGCCAGCTCGTCGCCGCCCTTGCCGGCGACGTTGATGACCTCGATGTGGTGCTCGGCCATCAGCTCGTCGACCGTGACCGGCCCGACGCCCGCGCCCAGCAGGTAGTGCGCGCCGCGCGGCGGCTCGAACATGCCGAACACGCGATCGAGCAGCGCGCTGAGATCGGGATCGCCGTAGCGGAACCCGACGAACACCAGCGTACCTTCGACATAGTAGTCGCGGGCGTAGTCGCGCAGGTCGACCGCGCGCGACAGCGCGCGCCGGACCGAGTGCGGCGTGACGACGTACTGCTCGAAGCCGCCGAGCATCTTCACCAGCGTGCGGCGCTTGCTCGAGAGGTCGCCGAGGTCCTGGTAGGTCACCACGCGCGAGGCTGGCCAGCCCTCCGGCGAGGAGGCCTCCAGCCCGCGCTCGATGACGTCACCCGGGAAGGTGGTCCAGACGTGGCGGAACGGCAGCTCCGCGATCGCCGTGGCGATCGCCGGCAGCTCCCCGGGCGCGGCCCAGAGCTCCTTGACGATCGCATCGCAGGCTTCTTCGCCCAGCGCGCGCGCGAGGAACCCCACCGCGCGGACCAGCGAGCCCTTGTGCAATAACTTGTCGAGATCCTTGGCGGCGACCTCGTCGCCATCCCGCCCGCGCGTCGCGAGCTCCTTGTTCATCTTCTCGAGAAGTTGCTTCCAGGTCGGTACACCGATTCCCGCGCCGACCACCAGGACGGCACGACCAGAGCGAATCTGATCGATGAGGGACTCGGGGATCGTGTGCTCAGGCATCCTAAACCCCCTCGTTTGTTCGAGTTGCGCAGGACGGAACCATGTCCGCGGTGCTGTGCGCAACAGGAATTGCGGCGCACGTGCGAAGGCGCTCGGTGGGGCGAAATGCGACGGTGGCGACGGGTGATCAGTGGTCTTCCTGACGCCCGATCACGGTCGCGGATCCGCGAACACGGTGTCGGTTGCGGATGCTGACGCGGCCACGGATGCGGGTGCGGCTACGGATGCGGTCGCGGGTTCGGCTACGGCTACGGCTACGGACACGGATGCGGCTACGGATGCCGATGCCGATGCGGCCACGACCGCGGTCGTGGCCGCAGCCCGCGCCTACCGCGTGAGCGGCCACAGCATCGCGAGCACCGCATCGAACTGCGCCCACGCGGCGGCCGCATCGCTTTCGGCGATGAGCCCGAGCGCCGCCGCGGCATCGAGCGCCGCGCGCGCCTCAGCGGCGCTGCCGGCCGCGATGCGGAAGAAGTGCGTGCGATCGCGACCGCGGCGCCGCGCGCCCTCGGCGAGGTTGAGCACGACGCTGAGCGACGCGCGGCGCAGCTGGTCCGCGTGCCCGCTGTCGATTGCGGCGATGGCGGCGAGTGGCGCGCGCGTGAGGCGCAGCGCATCGAGGGCAGTGGCATAGGCGCGAAAGCGAGATCCGGTCGTGGTGGGGTTCATGCCCCCGAAGGCGCAGGTCCCGTGACGAGGGCGATGCGAGGCAGCGTGAGACCGCGGCAGCTAGCCAATGCCCTCGGCGCGGGACGTGCGCCACGGGCATGAGAACCCCAACACGACCGGAAGAGCGCGCCGCGCCGGCAGCCGCGCGCTCGCACCGAGAGCATCTCGCGCCGAGCAAACGCGAGACCCGAACGTCACCCCGGAGGGGTGAAATTTCCAATGAGGGCAACCTGAGATAGACTTGCCCAGGTTCAACGGACTGTCTTTCCGGCGGGGGGGCGCGTGACGAAGAGAACCATACTCCATCTTTCCGATATCCACCGAACTGACGACGAACCCGTAAACAACGAAGAGATTCTGCATCCGCTTCGCGCCGACATCGAGCGCATGCTTGGCAAGCAAGCCATTGCCTCGCCCGACGTCGTAGTCATATCGGGTGACATCACCCAGGGTGCCGAACCCGATGAATACAGCGAAGCCGCAGAACTTGTCTCCGCGCTGCTTCAGTTCCTCCACCTCGACGCAAATCGCCTTGTAGTCACTCCAGGGAACCACGATATCCACTGGGGCACATGCGAGAAGATATTCCGGCTCGTCAAACGCCGCCCCACAGCCGCGAATGACCGATTCTGCATTCCGTACCATGACAGATTTCTTGTCGTCGAGAACACAGAGGCCTACGAACGACGACTTGACAACTTCAGGACGTTCTACAGGAACGTACTCGGAATTGAGTATCCGCTAGCCGCCGACGATCAATTCCTTGTTCGTATATACAACGACCTGGACTTAGCGATCGTTGGCTACAACAGCTGCTTCGAAATCGACCATTATCGATTCCGTGGAAGCATCTCACCGACTGCGATCGCAAAAGGTGCCAGCGCTCTCGATGCGTTCAACGGAACCAAGGTCGCCGTCTGGCACCACGACCTGGATTGGCGAAGCGAGCAGCACGGTGATTGCCTGAGCGCGCACAGCTTGAGGTACCTAAGTGAGCGCGCCTTCCATCTGGGGCTCTGCGGACACACCCATCGCCCAGCGAGCAACAACACTGCACACATCGACGGGTTCGAGATGCCAATCCTAGCGGCGGGGTCCCTGTGTGCAGGGCCTCGGCAGCGGAACGAAAGCCTTGGCCGCTCGTACCAGATCCTCGAAATCGAAGATCAAAACATAAGGGTTCATGTCCGCACGAAGGAAACAAAGTCATCGCCCTGGAAGACTCAAGTATTCGAGAACGCTGACGGCACCGCACCGCACTACGATGTCACTCCAGCGAACCGGAGACTCGCGAGCCCGCGGCCGGCGAATACAGCGGGGCGCCGCACCGGGGGCACGATCCGGATTCCGAGCCCATTCTCATCGAACAGCGCTCGAGACGCCGATCCCTCGGAGGTGCTTGAACAGTATGTTTGGACCGAAATTGCAGATCGTCTAGACACAGAGTCTCCGCCGCAGATCATCCTAGGGCCACGAGGCTGTGGCAAGACTGCGCTACTCCTCTCATTGACACTGCGAGGCCGAATCCTCTCGCCAAGGTACCTTACAGATCCACACGGAGTCCTTGAACGAATCGGCCTCCTCTGCCCAATGAACGTTGACGAAATCACTGCATTCAACAGCAAAGGCTGGATTGACCGCGAAGACCGGATCGAGATCTTTCGCGGACTCGTGGTTAGCGTTGCAGCGCAACGCCTCGTAGAGACATTGCGAGAGGCGATGCCATGGGTTAAGACCTGTGGCCTCAAAGTTCAACCAGAGGTCGACATCGTTCGCGCATTGAGCGAATCGTGGTTTGGCGCCACCAAGACGATCAACACTTTGGACGAAGTCGCCGCAGAGGTCCTGTCGCTTCGAAATGACATTGCGACAGCGATGCGAACCCGCAACAGCGATCGACGAAACGAAATCCTTGACACATTGGCACAGAAGCCGCTCTTCTGCGGATGGACAGCACTCCAGAATGCGGTTGTCGACCTTTCCAAGAAAGAGCCATTCGAGCGAACGAAGTGGTGGATCCTCTTCGATGAAGTCGAGTACCTCAACGAATGGCAGCAAGAAGTTGTCTACGCTGGCCTAACACAGCGCTCCTCGAGACTTGGAATAAAACTGGCCACGCTGCCATACGCCCACGCGAAAGCACTCGAGCGCGCAACGCCGGCTCTGTCGCCGATTCACGACTTCGAAGAAGTGGTGCTACAGTTCCCCGCCGATCGGCGCCTATCCGGTGCAGAGGACGAAACGGGCTCCCGCGACTTTGAGGCACTCGCTGCCGCGATCTGGGAAAGCCGACTACGTCGCGCGGGTGTTCCATTTGTACCCATTCAGGAGGTCTGGCCAGCGCCTTCGTATGAGGAAGTGTTGCGCTCCGTCGGCGAGCCAATTCCAGCGGACCGCTCAGCGCTCGAAGACCTCATGATCGGCGAACTCACCCCCAAGAACGCCGACCGCGCCAAGCAACTCCGCGGCGACGACCCGTCTGCGTTTGGAGATCAGTATTGGCGCCGGTACGCGCAGCCATTTCGCCATCGAATGGCAGAACGAGCCGAAGCCGTCAAGGGAGTCGCTGTTCCACTTGTGTGGGGCTCCGAACAACTCCTCAAGGCATGTGATGGCAACTGCCGATGGTTCCTCCAGCTAACAGACGAATGCTGGGCCCGCTACTGGGCGCAACGCGGACTCCTGGCACTCTCCGCAGTTGAGCAATACGACTCGCTTCGCGGAGTTGCGGACTCCATCTACAGCGTCTGCGGTAGCCTCACTGACAAGGGCGCGATGCTCAAGCAGATTGTCGATGACATCGCCGCCGACCTGCGCGGGCGCATCGTGTCCCATCCGTCGCTCCTGGAAGAACAACTGAATGCAGAGGTGAAGGACCTCCTTCCAACTCAGGCGGACGCGATAGCCGTCGGGATCGCGTTTGGATACCTCGTGCCGCGCTTGGATGAGGACCGGCAAGGGCGTCCCATATATCCTCGAAGCGATGCGACACTTCGACTCGGCTACCCAATTGCCGTTCGTGCGCGTCTACCACTCCGCGCAGGGGGGACGATGAAAGTTGATCTTGGTCAAGCGAGGTTCCCATGGCTCCGCACGTGAAGATCAACGGCTGCCGAATCCTCGACGGGTCGCTCAGTGACCGCGAGCCACCATACGACATCGGGATCTGGGCTGCGGGCTACGAAGAGCGTGCGCGATGGTTCATCGAGTCCAGCCACGCGCGGGTAGTGCGCCATTGGTGGCGTGTCGAGTTCATTGAGGATCGAGACAAGTACAGCGCCCCCACCAATATCAACCTCGGCCACGGCGAACTTCTTGGACGCGAAGCGGGGCACCGGAATTGGGATGGTCATTGGGCATCGGTGTGGCGGAATGCCGTTCTGGACTTTGCGCACAAGCTCAACAGGCCGGTGCGAATCCTGATCGACTACTCATCGATGCCTCGAACGGTCTACGGTGCTTTTGTTCTGCAATGTCTTGCTGAGCCGCTCCCCATCACCGAACTCTCAATGCTGTACGTGCCAGGCCAGCACGCCGCGGACGTGGACGGGAGCCGAACGCTGGAAGGCCTTCGGACTCTCGCAGGTACAGAGGGGCGCCGGCATGAAGCCCGCTCGCCCGCCTATGTGATCGGACTAGGCTACGACGGCATCCTCGCGGAAGCCATCGTCGAATTCTTTCAAATTGGACACTACTGCTGCCTACTTGCAGCTCCAGGAGTGACTGCGGATGCAGAGCCTCGAGCGCAGAATGCCAACAGGCGGCTCTTGCGCAGAGCCGACCTATCGATGTGCGCACCTGCAATTGACTGCGGCGAAACAATCAGGGTCCTTCGTCGGATTCAAGACTGGTACACTGGCAGAAACCTTGTAATTGTACCACTCGGCCCAAAGCCGCAAGTGCTGGCGGCCATCGCCCTCGCAGCCGGCGATGATTCGATCGCGGTCCGTTTCGCACAGACCGGAAATTCCAGGCCAGTTCAGGTAACGGTCCCCGACGGTGCGATCCCGCATGTCACTACCCTGCAGTTCGATCGCGAGCCAGACGACGACTAGAGATTTGGCGACTCGGCGCGGACTGGAGCCCACGGTGCCCGAACGCCGAGCTCTAGTAGATGAAGCTCGAACTCTGCTCTCTCCCTACTTGCCACTAGAGAACCGTCTGATAGCAGCTTGAGCCATCCAATAGCCTCTGCCTTGGCGATCGCCGCATCGGGATCACCTCGAAGGATTAGGCCAAGCACCTCCACCTCTAGCCGACTCAACCTCAGCTCTCCCAGTCTATAGTCCACGAAAGCTCGCCAGGCCAGAGGGCACCATCGCGAAACGATCTCATTGCCAATCAACCGAGCGTACTCGCGAATCTCAAACTGCGCATGAGAATCCATCCGCAATCCCAAGAAGTGCAGCAGGTTGTGAAGATCGATCTTCCAGTAGGCTTCTGTGTAGTTGCTCAAGGGGAGGTCTTTCCGTGCCTGCTCGCGCGCCACACCAGCTGCAAGCCGATCCTCGTAAGCTGCGCGCGCGTTCTCGTGCAGTTGCGTCTCCACCGCACTCAAGCGAGCGCCGATCTCTGGGGGCAATAGCCCTTGACTGCCTTGTCGATTCCCGGACGACTGTACGCGCCAACCGTCATGGGCCGTCTTCTGACAGGCGTCGATGGCAAGGGAGTATCGTGTCGAGTACTCGTTGACACTGGCCGTCCGATGTCTGATCCACTGTCGCCAGCAATCCATGGGGACTCTAACGTGGAGCTTTATTTCGCACATCTCTAATGGGGTTGTATGCGCGTGCCGAATCAGGTAGCGAATCAACGCTTCGTCGTCGCTAGTCCGTTTCGTTCCCGCGCCGTATGACACACGCGCCGCTTGAACGATCGAGGCGTCGCTGCCCATGTAGTCGACAACCCGCACAAATCCTTCGTCCAGCACTCGAAATTCAAGCCCGAGGATTGCGTCAAGATCCGCGGAGCTCCCTCGGTGTAGACGTTCCGCCGGAGACCTATCGCCTGGGATTTCCGCCATCGTAAGTACAATATATCGCGCTTGGTCCAGCAGCGGTCAAGACAACCTGAGACTGGGACGTTGAGCCAATTCCGCCTAGTTCATCTGCGCGATCCAGTCGCGCAGGATCGCCTCCCCGGTGGGATCGACGAGCTCGGTCGCGATCGGCGGCATGCGCTCCGCGCCGTTCGCGGCGATGAAGTGGAGCAGCAACGCCGAGTGATCGGGATCCGTCGGGGACACGACGAAGGTCGCGCCGCTGACCGTGATGCTCGGGGTCTGGTTCACCGTCGTCGAATACGTGAACGTCGACGCCTTCGACGCGCGCTGCCCGACGTCGAGCTTGAAGATGCGCGGGCAGATCGCGTAGACGTCGGAGCCCGCGTTGTGGCAGTGGCCGCAGTTCGCGTGCAGGTAGCCGAGCGCGGCGACGTCGTTCGCCGACGCGTCGGGCCACAAGGGGAAGTACGGGCCGCTGCCGCTCGTGGTGGGCGGCGCGGTCAGCGCGCCCTGCGCGACCAGATCCGCGAGGTCGAGATCGGTCGCTGGCGCGTCCCAGTCGAGCTGCAGGGCCGAGAAGCCGAGGATGCGGCCCTCGGTGCGCTCGTGGCAGTGCTTGCATTCGTCACGCGAGGGCACGTCGTGCGGCGTGCCGTTCACGTTGTAGACGCCGGCCGGCGTCGCGATCGCCTGGTCCTGCGACGCGTTCCAGACGAACGCGACCTGGTACCAGTCGTCCTCGCTCGGCCCCTGCTTCCAGTACAGCCGCGTCTCGATGCGGATGCCGGCGCGCGTGAACTCCTTCCACAGCCTGGTGCCGACCGGGAAGTGCCAGTTGTTCATGTCGGCGGTATCGATCTGGGTGCCAGGCGGCAGGTAGATCCACCGCCGCTTGGTCTCGCCGTCAGACCACAAGGTCCAGCGCGGCGCGAACGCGCGCACGCCGGCCGCGATCTGCGTGCACGCGGCGTCGACGCACAGCCCGGTATCATCGAGGGTCATCGGCGTGAGGCTGGCGTCGGGCGAGGCGTCGAGCACGCGCGCGTCGATCGCGCTCGCGTCGATCGCGCTCGCGTCGATCGCCGAAGCATCGGCGCTGGCGTCGTCCGGCGAGCCGTCGATCGAGGTGGCATCGCCGGTCGCTGCGTCGGCGGCGCGCGCATCGGCGGCGTCGAGAGCGTCGCCGTGCCCGCGGTGGCATCCGGCGCCGAGCGCGACGGCGGCGAACGTTGCGACGAGCCCGACGTGGCGCATCGAGCACTGTAGCAACCGCTGAACGCACGCCTACCCTTCGTTTCGCGATCGACGGCGCGGCACGCGGCCATGCGACAATGCGGCGATGGCTCGACCGGTTGGCGCGGAGCTGCGGACCGAGCCGCTGCCATCGCTCCCGGCGATCGCCTGGGACGTACTCGCCGTCGCGCCCGGGCGACAGCGGGGCGCGTCGCTGCAGCGCGCGCTCGGCTCGCTCGGCGACCGGTGTGGACCGGACGAGGTGATCGTGCGCGGCGCGCTCGCGCACCCGCTGGTGGTGCCCGAGGCCGCCAGCGTGCTCGCGCCGTGGTTGATCGCGTCGGCCGGGTCGAAGCACAACGCGCAGCCCGCGGGCGCGATGCGGGTCCTCGCTGCGCTGGCGGTCGGCGCGCCGCAGGTCATCGCTGGCGCGCCGCTGCACCCGGAGATCACCGCAGTCCGCGCCGGCGTGACCGAGGCGATCGCGGCGTCGTGGAGCGCGTGGGTCGCGCGCCTCTTCGAGCGCAAGCTCGTCACCCGGACCGCCGCGGCGTGGCTGCTCGCGGCGCTGCCGGGCCGCGAGGCCGAGACGCTGGCGCTCCTCGCGGACCTGCTCGATGCACCGGGTAGCAAGGACGCGCTGCGCGCCCAGCTGCTCTTGTCGTGGGCGACGATCGCGCGGCGCAGCGGCGTCGATGGGAGCGCGCGCCTCACCGCCGGGTTCGACAAGGGCGGAGGCCTCGAGCGGACCGCGGCTGCGGTGGCGCTCGCCGCGAGCGGTCGCAGCAAGGACGTCTGGGACCACCTGCGCCACATCGCCTCGCAGCCGAAGGACCCCGACGACGAGGTCCGCAGCGACGTGCCGTGGGTGCCGCGCACGCTGGCGCTGCAAGCGATGGCCGCCCACCAGCTCCGCCAGGCCCTGCCGAAGGGACCGGAGGCGGTGGTCGCGCTGATCCGCGGGCCGTCGGCGAGCTACATCGGCGCGGTGGTTCGCGCCATCGGCCTGCACTACTTCGCGGCGCGCGGACGGGCGCTGCCGGCGGGGCCGTCGCTGTCGCTGTTCCCCGACGAGCGCGACATCCTCGAGCTGCTGGTGCCCGCGGTGGTCGCGCGCGCGCCGGTGGGCATCGCGCTCGCGCCCGGCCTCTTGCCCGACGAGACCGACGTGCTCGCGCAGCTGTGGCATCGCCTGCGCGAAGCGGGTCCGAGTCCGTAGCCGCATCCGCTCCCGGAACTGCGACGCGCAACCGCGGTTCGCGCTCCCGCCCCGCGCGCGCATTGCCTCGCACGCCTCGCCTCGAATCGGCATACGCTCGACGCATGCGCTGCCTCGGCTCCATCGTCCTCGCGCTGGCGCTCGCGACCACGGGCTGCGTGAAGGCCTCGACGCACCAGCGCGCGGTCGACACGCTCACCGCGAAGCTCACCGCGGCGCAGTCCACGATCGATCAACGCGACGCGCGGATCCGCGAGCTCGAGGGCAACGAGGCCCGACTCCACGGCGAGCAAGACGCCTCGGCGGCCGAGCTCGCGGAGCTGCGCGAGAAGCGCGCGGCCGACGAGAAGCGGCTCGCCGCGTTTCAGGATCTGCAGAAGCGCTTCCAGAGCATGGTCGACACCGGCGAGCTCGAGGTGACCTTCCGCAAGGGTCAGATGACGCTCAAGCTGCCCTCGGGCGTGCTGTTCCCGAGCGCGGGCGCCGACCTCGGCGACGCCGGCAAGAAGACGCTGACCAAGGTCACCGCGCTGCTCATGCCGCTCAAGGATCGGCGCTTCCTGATCGCCGGCCACACCGACAACGTGCCGATCAAGAACGAGCAGTTCGCCAACAACTGGTACCTGTCGACGGCGCGCGCGATCACCGTCGTGCAGTTCATGATCGATCAGGGCTTCCCCGCGAAGCAGCTCGCGGCCGCCGGCTACGCCGACAAGGATCCGATCGCCTCGAACGGCGGGCGCAACGGGCGCAAGCGCAACCGGCGGATCGAGATCATCGTGGTGCCGGATCTGTCGGACCTCCCGACGCTGGCCACGCCGAAGTAGTCCGGGTCGCGCGCCCCTTCGCCACGGTGGGGCCTGCAGCGCCAGCGGTGACCGCGCCGCGCATCACCGTCGCAGCCGCTGTCGGTTCGCGTCGACCGCCTGCCCGATCGCGCGGTCGTGCGCGCGCGCGCTCGCGGCACTGACGTCGATGCCCAGCTCGCGGCATCGCGCCGCGACCTCTTCCGGGACCTGGTTGACCGCGTCGGTGACCTCGTGCGGAAAGTCACCCGTGATGATTCCCCAGAGCGACCCATCATCACCGTCGGAGTCGCGGATCGTCGTCGCGGTCGCCCAGCTGTTGCGCTCGAGCCAGTCCCGCCACATCCCGATCTCGATGGCCTTCGCGGTCGCGGCGACGTCCGGCGCGACGAGGCTCTCGAGCAACACGCCCTCCAGCTTCAGCTTGCTGACCTCGGTCACCGGATCGAAGTCGAGCGCGAACGTCGGATCGTTGCGGTTCACGCGGTCCTGCCATGACGCCAGCGTGCTCGCGACCGTCGCCTGCTCCGCGGTCACGCGGATCGACATCTGCGCCTCCCAGTCGGTCGGGTTCTCCGGCATCGGCGTGAAGCTGCCGTGAACGTCGGATGCGTGCGGGGTGCCATGCACCAGCGCGACGCCGGCGGCGCTGGCCGTCCGGAGCCCCCACTTGAACAGATCCTTGACCCCATCGACCAGGAAGTCGCTGCTCTTGGCGCTCTTGAGCGCGCCGCCGACCATGCCGCCCATGCCACCCGGGATGAGCGCGAACAGGGCGCCGAGCAGCATGTTGAGGTCGGCCTCGCGCGCCGCCATCAGGGCGTGTTCGCGCGCCTGCATCGCCGCGTCCGCCGCGCGCAGCGCGCCGGCGTGGCCCTGCCACGCGTGCCCGTAGGCCTGGGCGATGGCTTGCATGAATGCGCTGGCCTTGAGATAGCCCGCGAGCACGTGGGTCGTCGCGGCGATCGACCGGTCGAGCCACTCGCGCCGATCCAGCGCGAGGATCTGCACGGCGAGGTCGTGCTCGATCACGGCACCGTCGACGTCGAGCACGGCGTGGAGCACGCCAGGGCCGACCGCGGTGCCGACGAGGTGGAACTCGTGGACCTGGGCGCCCAGCGGTCGCTCACCACGAAGCGCGAGGCCCTGCCCCGTCGATCGCGCGGCGGCGATCGGCCCCGATGCGGGGCGCGAAAGATGCGCGCGCACGACGATCTCGTCCCCCACCTTGGCGTGGGCGGCTCCGGCCTGGGCAACGCCACCAACCGCGATCTCCCAGGTGACGCCCGGCGGCGGCGGCGCGGGCGCGGGCGCGGCGGTGGTCGGAAACGGCCCCAGCCGCGCCGTGGCGCGACGCTCGAGCTCGCGCAGGTCCGCGAGGGCGACCTGACCGCGCCAGAGTCCCGGGAGCACGATGTCGACGATGACGATCGGCATGAGGTGATGCCGTGCGCGTTCGGCCGCAAGCGCCTGCACCGCTCGCTCGAGCGCAGGCCCGTCCGCGCGCTGGATCGCGCTCAACGCGGGCTCGGCGAGCGCGGGATTCGACAGCTGTCCGGCCGTGAGGACGTCGTCGAGGCCGCCGAGCAGCGATTCGACCGGCGGGTGCGACGCCCCGCTCGCCGCGGTCGGGGTCGCGCCGCCGGTCTTCAGCTCCGCCGCGATCGCGCGCGCGATCGATCGCGCGGACGTGGGGATCTGCGCGCTCGATGTCGAACGTCCAGGGGCGCCGCTGCCCGCTGGCGCGCTCGCATGGCCGGCCGTACCCGTCACATCCGCTTCCTTTAACCCGTTCATCTCGCCTCCGCGTTCCTCCTGTGCAGCCTTCGTGCCTCGCCAACGCAGGAGAACTGCGTCGCCGGTTGTCCTGCGAAGTGACAGCGCCGGCGCGATGTGTCCTCGTAGGACACGTGCCCGCTCGTCGGTGATAGCCTCGGGCGCAGGAGTTCCCTCTGCGCTTTCCCGGCCGTCGCAAGCACAAGCACTACTTCCCCGTCCACGCGCGCGATCCGCTGTTCCAGTACGCCGGCGTGGAGGGCCCGACCGCGCGCACCCACGTGGTCGGCGTCGACCAGACGCTGGTCGACATCGACGCCCGCGTGCCCGCCGAGCTGCTGGCGCGCTACGACCTGCCGAAGGGCGCGTCGACGGTGATCTCGAACGATCACGCGCTCGCGCTGTACGACGAGCTGCTCGCCGACAAGCTCATCAGCTACGAGTTCGCCGGCGGCACCGTGGGCAACACCCTCCACAACTACTCGCTGCTCGCCGACGACGCCTCGATCTTGCTCGGCGTGATGAGCGAGTCGATCCGCATCGGCACCTCGGGCTATCGCTACCTCTCGAACACCTCGAGCCGCGTCAACCTCGATCACCTGCAACCGGTCGACGGGCCGATCGGCCGCTGCTTCGCGCTGGTCACGCCCGACGGCGAGCGCACCTTCGCGATCAGCGAGGGCAAGATGAACGGGCTGCGCCCCGACTCCGTCCCCGAGGCGGTCTTCGACGACGCCTCGGCGCTGGTCATCTCCGCGTACCTGATGCGCTGCCAGCCCGGCGATCCGATGCCCGAGGCCACCGCCCGCGCGGTGGCGCTCGCGCGGGCGCGCGGCGTGCCGGTCGTGCTCACCCTCGGCACCCGCTTCGTGATCGCCGAGCGCCCCGACTTCTGGCGCGACTTCATCCGCGAGCATGTGGACGTGGTCGCGATGAACGAGGAGGAAGGCGAGGCGCTGACCGGCACCGCCGATCCGCTGCTCGCCTGCGATCGCGCGCTCGAGCTCACCGACCTCGTGCTGTGCACCGCCGGCGCGACCGGCCTGTTCCTCGCGGGTCACACCGACGACGAGGTCAAGCGCGAGACCCGCTACCCGCTCCTGCCCGGCTCGATCCCCGAGTTCAACCGCTACGAGTTCAGCCGGCCGATGCGGCGCGCGACCTGCGCGACGCCGGTCAAGGTGTTCGCGCACATCGCGCCGTACCACGGCGGCCCCGAGCGCATCACGAGCACCAACGGCGCCGGCGACGCCGCGCTCTCCGCGCTGCTCCACGACATGGCCGCCAATCGCTACCACCAGGCGCGCGTGCCCAACTCGTCGAAGCACGTGCGCGCGTTCATGACCTACTCGTCGATGAGCCAGGTCTGTCGCTACGCGAATCGCGTCAGCTACCAGGTGCTGGCCCAGGCCGCGCCGCGGCTCACCCGCGGCCTGCCCGAGCGCGAGGAAGGCCTCGACGACGAAGCGTACTGGGCTCGATGAGCTCGATGAGCGGCTGGCAAACCTCGCGCGTCGCGTCCGCGCGCGAGGGGCCGTGGTAGACCGCACGCGATGATGCCCCGCGAGTTGCCCGTCGAGCCGCCCGAGGTCCCCGCGCCGCCTGCGCCGGCGGCGGTGCGCTACATCCCGTACGTCACGCTCACGATCGCAGCGCTGAACGTGCTGGCGTTCGCGGTGTCGATCGCGCTCGGCGCGAGTCCGCTGTTGCCCTCGCCCGACAAGATGTTCGAGCTCGGCGGCAACTTCGGGCCAGCCACGCTCGATGGCGAGCCGTGGCGGATGGTCACGTCGATGTTCCTGCACTACGGCCTGTTGCACATCGCGTTCAACATGTTCGCCCTGCTCGACGGCGGTCGCCACGTCGAGGCGATGTACGGCCGCGCCGGGTTCGCCGCGCTGTACTTGTTCTCGGGGCTGGTCGGCGGACTCGCGAGCGCGATCCCCGGCCAGGCGGTTTCCGCCGGCGCGTCGGGCGCGATCTTCGGCGTGTTCGGCGCATTCGGCGCCTTCCTCGTGCGCCACCGCGGTCGCCTCGACAAGGAGCAGGTGCGCAAGCAGTCGCGCGGCCTGGTGATCTTCCTGGTCTACAACGTGTTCATCGGCCTCTCGACCAAGGGCATCGATATGCGCGCCCACATCGGCGGCCTCGCTGCCGGGTTCGCGGCCGGCATGCTGCTGGCGTCGGAGCGGCGGCGCATCGCGAGCGCGCTCGTGGTCGGCGTGCTGGGCAGCGCGCTGGTGTTCGGCGCGGCGCTGGTGATGCCGGCGCCGACCGCGACCGTGCTGTTGCCGGCGAGCAAGGCGGCGCTCGATCGCTTCGCCGCGCTCGAGCAGCAAGCGCTCACGCGCTTCAACAAGCTGGTCAGCGACAACGCGAGCAACGCCGAGTTCGCGCGCGTGATCGAAGCCGAGATCCTGCCGATCTGGCGCGAGGCGAAGGCCGAGCTCGCCGACGTGCGCGGGCTCCGCGCCAAGGTCGACCAGGCGATGCGCGCCTACGCCGACGCTCGAGAGCGAGCGTTCGTCGACATCGCCACCGCCGCGCGCGGGAACGACCAGGCCGCGCTCACCCGGGCCGCCGCCGAGATGCGAGAGGCCGACGCGCTGGTCGCGCACATCAACGACTGATTCTTCGCGCGCGCGAGGCCGTGATACCAACGGGGATGCTCCGCCCCACGCTCGCGCTCGCGTCCATCCTCGCTGCGGCCGGCGCCGCGCGCGCCGACCAGGTCGCCGCGCCGAAGCCCGTCGCCTGGTTCAAGCTCACCGGCGGGATCGCCGTGGGCGACGCGGCGCAGATCGCGGGCGCGCTCGCCGTGCCGCTGCGCTACGAGGGCCTCGCGTTCACCGACGACGCCTGCGCGCGCGCGTTCGGCGTGAGCGGCACCGTGAAGGCAGCGAAGCTGAAGCGCTTCGCGACCTGCCTGACCCATCTGCTGGGGGCCGCCGCGGCCGGCGCGGCGCGCGACGTGACGATCGCCGTCGACCTCTCCCGCGACGCCGACCCGCGGGTCAACCACCTGGTCGTGCACTACGCGGTCGCCGACGACCAGGTCGATCACGAGACCGACGACGGGGTCGAAGGTGGCGAGATCGGCGGCGTGCTCGGCGGCTCGCCCGACCTGGGCCCGGGGGCGCCGCCACCGCCGCCGCCGCCGCCCGCGCCTCCCGTGGTCGTCCCGCCCGCGGTCGTGACGCCGCTGATCATCAAGGGCTCGACCCAGGTGGCGCCGAGCGCGAGCGTCGCCGCCGAGATCAAGTCGAGCGGCAAGGCCAGCGTCTCGGTGCCGGTGAAGCTGTGCTTCTCGGCGAGCGGCGTCGCGACCAGCGCCAGGCTCCTCAAGTCCAGCGGCTTCCCCGCCTACGACTCCGACATCACGACCGCCTTCAAGGCGATCCGGATCAAGCCGTTCGAGGTCAACGGCCACGCGACCGCGGTCTGCACCGCGATCACGGTCGTCTACGCGATCCGGTAGTCGCTACAGCCCGAGCTGCTTCGCGAGGAACGCGTACGTGAGCGTCGTCAGGTACGCGCGCTGCACGCTGTCGGCCGCGCCGCCGTGGCCGCCCTCGATGTTCTCGTAGTAGATCGCGTCGTGGTGCTGCTCGAGCATGCGCGCCATCATCTTGCGCGCGTGCCCGGGGTGCACCCGGTCATCGCGGGTCGAGGTCGTGAACAGCACGCGCGGATAGGTCACGCCGGCCTTCACGTTCTGGTACGGCGAGTACGCAGCGATCGCGGCCCACTCGGTCGGATCGTCGGGGTTGCCGTACTCGTCCATCCACGACGCGCCGGCGAGGAGCTTGTGGTAGCGCTTCATGTCGAGGAGCGGCGCCTGGCACACCACCGCGCCGAACAGGTCGGGGCGCTCGGTCATCATCACGCCGACGAGGAGGCCGCCGTTCGAGCCGCCGCGGATGCCGAGCTTGGCCGGGCGCGTGACCTTGCGATCGATCAGGTCCTGCGCGATCGCCGCGAAGTCGTCGTAGACGTTCTGGCGCTTGAGCTTGATCGCGTCGGTGTGCCACGCCGGGCCGTACTCGCCGCCGCCGCGCAGGTTGGGCACCACGTACACGCCGCCGCGCTCGAGCCACGACGCGCCGAGCACGCCGCTGTAGAACGGCGTCAGCGACACCTCGAAGCCGCCGTAGCCCTCGATGAGCGTCGGCGTGCTGCCATCGGCGGGCAGGTCCTTCTTGCCGATCTGGAAGTACGGCACGCGGGTGCCGTCCTTCGAGGTCGCGAAGTGCTGGCTGACCTCGAGGCCCTTGGCGTCGAAGTAGCTCGGGCTGCGCTTGAGCACCTCGCGATGCTTGGCGCCGCCGTGCTCGAGCTCGAGCGTCGAGGGGGTGAGGAAGTTCGAGCCCGAGAACCAGTAGTCGTCGCTCTCGTCCTCGTCCCACGCCCAGGCGTTGAACGCCGACAGCGGCGGCGCCGCGACCGGGGTCCGCGCCCAGTGGCCCTTGCTGCGCCGCCACAGGTACAGGCTGTTGTGGACGTCGTCGAGCTCGTTGACCAGCACCGCGGTCTTGAGCGTGATCGCGCCGGCCAGCGAGCTGTGCGGCGTGGGCGTGAACAGCGCCTGGAACTCGCGCTTGCCGGCGAGGAAGTCGGCCTCGGGCGCGACCAGCATCGACCCCGCGGGCCAGGTCTTGCCGCCGACCGTCCACGCGGTCCGCAGCGTGATCATCACCTGATCGTCCCAGAAGCCGATCGAGGCGTCGTCGGGCTTGTCGAGCTTGGTGAAGCCCGCCGCGCCGTGGAGCAGCGTGACGTTGGTGAAGAACGAGGTCCCGCGGTACGCGAAGTCGCGGATCTTGCCGTGGTCCCACTGCCGCGACACGCCAGCCGAGACGTCGGT
Organism: Deltaproteobacteria bacterium; assembly: GCA_021413675.1. Taxonomy (GTDB): domain Bacteria; phylum Myxococcota_A; class Polyangia; order Haliangiales; family Haliangiaceae; genus JAIOQA01. Next base: position 23,985 of record JAIOQA010000507.1, read on the forward strand.
CGGCTCGCCCTCGAAGATCGTCGTCGCCGACGCGAGCGGCGTGCCGCGCTTCCACTCCTTGGCGATCCGCGGATAGCCCGAGCTGGTCAGGCTGCCCGGGCCGAAGTCGGTCCCCACGTAGAGCGTGTCGAGATCCTTCCAGCCGACCGACGTCTTCGCCTCGGGCAGCGTGAAGCCGCCGTCGACGAACGCCTTCTTCACGGTGTCGAACTCGCGGACCACGGTCGCGTCGGCGCCGCCTCGCGACAGCGAGATCAGGCAGCGCTCGTACTTCGGATAGAGGCAGTCCGCGCCCTCGAAGACCCAGCTCTCGCCCTCGGCCTTGCCGAGCGCGTCGATGTCGAGGACGGTCTCCCAGTGCGGCTCGGCCTTGCGGTACTCCGCGAGCGTCGTGCGCCGCCACAGCCCGCGCGGGTGATCGGCGTCGGTCCAGGTGTTGTAGAGGTACTTCCCGCGCTTGGAGACGAACGGGATCTTGTCCTTGGAGTCCATGATCGCGCGCGCGCGATCGCGCTGCGCGGCGAAGCCCGGCACCGCCTCGAGCTCGGCGGTCGAGATCGCGTTCTGCGCGCGGGCCCAGGCCAGCGCGCGATCGCTCGTGACCTCCTCGAGCCAGAGGTACGGATCCTCGTCGGGCGCGGCGGCCGGCGGCGCCGGTGGCACCTCGGCCTTCACGGGCACCGCCGGGACCGGAGATGGCGCGGGAGGCGGCGCGGGCGGCGCGTGGCCGCAGGCGAACAACGGGACCAGGGCGAGGGGCGCAAAGCGGACCATGGAGAGGTCATGCCTCAGTCTCGCCCGTCCGTCCACGCTATCGCGAGTGGGTTCGCCACCACTGATACTCCAGCCCGACCGATCCAGTGGCGCCGGTCGCCGGCGCGCCGCCCAGCAGGATCTGGCCCTCGGCGACCAGCGCGACCGCGCCGTGCTCGGTCTGGTAGACCGCCACGCCGAGGCGGGCGCCGACGCCGAACGCGAAGCCGTCCTGGTAGTCGCGCATGGCCGGGCCGAGGTCGTGGGCGGTGGCGTACGTGACCGTCAGCCGCGGGTTCAGCCAGACCCGCGACCCGACGTAGCGCTGCAGACCGAGCGCGGCGGTGACCAGGTGGATGCGCAGGTCGCTCGGGACCGACTCGAACGGATCGTAGACGGTGTCGCGCAGCGTCGACCACGAGACCTCGGCCGTGGTCGCCGAGCGCGGGCTGAAGAAGTCGGCGAGCCGCAGGGTCGCGCCGAGCGTGCGCCCGGCCGGCGAGTCGTCGTCGCCGATCGTGAGCAGGCCGCCGGCGTTGACCGAAGCCGCGGCGCTGAAGCCGGCGCGCGCGGGCTCGGCGAGGGCGACGGCGGGCAGGACCGCGGACAGGAGCAGGGCGAGGACCGCGAGGCCCGGTGCGAGACGCATGTCCCTGGGTAGCGCATCGGGGAGGCGCAGCAGGGTGACGGCCGTCGCACGTGCCAGGCTGGGCAGCGGATTGCCGGAAAGTGCGCGATCAGGCGGAGCGCGGGGAGAGGCCTGATCCGGCAACGGGCACGGGCGCGGGCACGGGCGCGGGCACGGGTCAGGTTCTGGGTCGGGGCGCCGGTGGCTTCGTCGGGGCGGCCGCGATCGGACCGGGCCGCGCGTGCGGCGAGATCGGCCCGTGGCGCCGCCAGCCGTGCGTGAGGTGCCAGGTGGTGGGCATCACGACCGGCACGAACTCGAGATGTGCGCGGCGCGGATCGTTCGCCCAGCCATCGAACGCGCGCGCCGAGGCGAACGGATCGAACGCGAGGTTGCGGGCCGTGATGTCCTCGCGGTGGCGCCGCCAGTTGTTCAGTACGTAGGCCAGCGCGTTGCGGGTCTCGCGCAGCGTGGCGAGGGGGCGCGGATGATAGCGATCCGCGAAGACCCCGCCGCGGCGATTCGTGTGCACGTTGAACCGCCGCGCGCAGGCGATCTGGAAGCCCTGCATGCCGCGCGCGAGCGACATGTGGCTGTCCGCCTCGACGATCAGGTGGACGTGGTTGCCCTGCACCGAGACGTGGCAGATGCGGAAGTCGCTGCGCCGGCAGGTGATCGCGAGCCCGTGCCGGACCGCGAGCCAGCCCGCGCGCCGGCGCAGCTTGAGGCCCGGTCGCGCGCGGATGACGACGTGGAGCGGATGGCGCGCGTCGATCGCCGGCCGCACGCGATGCGGCTCACTCGGCCGCGGCCCGCGGGCCTTGCGGCCCGAGTTCGGACGCTTGCCGCCCCGGGTGCGCCACGGAAGCTCGTGCTGAACCTGCTCCGGCATTGGTTGCGCCGATATACTATCACATCGGGAACGGGGGTCCAACCCCGATCGATCCCTGACAGGGGGTACAGATCGGGTTGATCGGGTCTGGAACGCGCTCGGATCCCTACGCCGCGCGAATCTCGCGCCTGTACGCACCCTCCATCGCCTCGAAGCTCGATCGCAAGCGCTCGCTCAAGAGCAGCGCCCGTACCGTCAGGCAACCGGACAGGCCGCGCTCG
>JAIOQA010000512.1 GCA_021413675.1 Deltaproteobacteria bacterium
ATCGCCACTCAGCGCGGTCATCGCCGGCCCGGCCCACGCGCCGAGTCGCGCGCGATCCGGATCGCGCGCGATCTCGTCGACGAGCTCGCCGCCGCCACCCTGGACCGCGAGCAGCTTCTGGTAGCGATCGGGCAGGAGACTCTTGTGCTTCTCCTTCGGCGGCGGGCCGATCACGACATCGCCGCCGCCCTGATCGTCGAAGTCGAGGGTGTGCTCGCCGGTCGGCGCGGTGCGCGGCAGCTCGAGCAGCGCGATCGCGCGGCCGTCGGGCGGCACGGTCACGGTCGAGACCAATCCGCCGCCGGTGATCGTGTAGTCGCCCGGTGGCAGCCAGACGTCATCGTCGCCGCGCACGACGAGATCGTCCCGCCCGGTGAGCGCGACCTCGGCGCCCGCGGGCTTGGTCACGATCTCGATCCTGCCGTAGTGCTTCGCGGCGACGTCGCGGCGGAGCTGGCGGATCGCCGGATCGCTCGCCGCGCACGCGTCGGCCAGCAGCATCGCCGCGGTCAGGTCGCCGCGCGTCGCGGCGTCCTTCGCCAGCGCGCAGCGCGCCGCGGCCGTGCCTGCGGTCCGATCGAGGCGCGCGCCGTCTGCGGCCGCGACCGCGGTCGTCGCCGCCAGCACTCCGAGCATCAGCACCGCGCGCATCGTGCAAGAGTGACACGGCGGCGCGCCCCGGGTTGCGCCCACCTGAGGCGCTCCGCCACACGCGCCCGGACTTGCGGCGCTGTCGCCGACGTGACCATATCGGACGGTGGATCCCACCGCGATCGAGCGTGCGGCGCGCGGCCTGCTCGACCGCTACCTCGTCGAGATCGTCGAGCGCTTCGAGCTGTGCCCGTGGGCCCGCCCGGCGCGCGAGCGCGGCGAGCTGCACGTCGAGATCCTGGTCGCGCCGGCGCACCAGGCCGCCGATGTGGTCGCGGCGATCGCGCGGATCGTCGACGACCCGCGCGCGTCCCTCGGCATGGTGGTGTTCGCCGCCTCGGCGATGACCAACCGCGAGCTGGTCGAGTTGCGCGACGCGGGCATGCGCCGCGACGTCGCCATCGCGCACTTCCATCCCGACGGCCAGGGCGATCTGGTGACCCCGGCGCGCCTGGTCCCGTGCCTGCGCCGCTCGCCAGATCCGATGCTGCAGGTCGTGCGCTGGTCGGCGCTCGAGGCCGCGCGCCGCGTACCGCCGCCGCCGGATCGCGCGACGCAGCTGCAGTGGCTCGCCGGCCAGGGCGCCCCGCCGCCGCCGTCGATCGTCGACGCGATCGAGGCCGCGAATCACCGCACGATCAGCGCGGTCGGCCTCGAGGGCTTCGAGGCGGCGATCGCCGAGCTCGCGCGCGCGCGGGCGATCGCCTACGGGATGTAGGTGCCGGTGACGCTGATGACGATGTCGACGGTCGTGGTCAGGCCGAGCGACGCGAACGAGGTCGGGACCGTCGCGCCGCAATCCGGCGCGCGGATGTAGCCCGGGCGGGACTCGCCCGAGGCGTTCGAGCCGATGAAGAACGCGTTGCCGAAGGTGTCGCCGTCGGGATCGCCGTCGGGCACGAACACCTCGGCGACCACCGTGCCGCCCGCGGGCACGGTCGCCGCGACGTTGGCGGTGATCATCGTGCCGGTGGTGGTGTTGGGCACCGTCGACGCGACGCCGCCGAGCTGGGTCATCGACGCGGTGTCGAGCGTCGCGGCGCCGGCCGTGCCCGTGTAGTTGTAGACCCGGACCTGCACGCCCTGCGACGTGCCGATCTCGGCGGTCGCCGACTCGACGGCGTAGCTGACGCTCTGCACGGTGAACGGGCCGGTGATGCCGAAGTCCGACAGCGGGAACGCGCGGTAGTAGCTGTTCTCGGCGGTGACGTTGGCGGCGTTGCACGACACCGAGTTGAGCGCGACGATCGATGTCGACGTGGCCTGGCTCAGCGTGATCGTCACCGGCTGCGCCGGCGGCGCGTCGGGCGTGCCGAGCTTGGCGTCGGGCGTGCCGACGGGCGAGTCCGGGGTTCCGATCGGTGCATCCGCGACGGTGATGACCTTGGCGTCGGGCTTGTCCTGCCCGGCGGGCGTGCCGGTGGCGCAACCCGCGGCTGCGCCGAAAATGGCGAAAACGAACACCCCGGGCCGGTAAAGCCGCATGGACGAATCGTCTCAGGAACGTCGCCTGTGGACAACCAGGACTCGCCGGTCGCCGTGGCCCACGTCACCGAATTCGCGGTGACGGAGGCTCGATCCGTCTGTGCCGCACTTCCGTTCAGCCCCCGGGGCGTTCGCCGCGCCCCCGGCGGGTCAGGCCTTCGGCGGCAGCGCGTCGAGGGCGAGCACGCCGAGGTCGTCGCCGCCGTGGCCGCGCGCGATCAGCGCATCGGCGCGGGCCGCGATCGCCGCGAGCGCGGCCAGCGGACGGTCGCCGACCGCGTCGAGCATCAGCCCGAGATCCTTGCGCGCCATCGCCAGCTCGAAGGTCGCCGCGAAGTCGCCGCTCGCCATACGCTTGCCGCGGACGTCGATCGCGCCGCCCGGCTTGAGGCGCGCGAGCAGCGCGTGCGCATCGGTGGCCGCGATGCCGAGGCCGGCACCGACGGTGAGGACATCCGCGAGGCCGGCGGCGATCGCGATGAGCATCGCGTTGCCGAGCAGCTTCAGGCCGGCGGCGCGCGCCGGATCCTCGCCGATGTACCAGAGGTCGCCGGTCATCTGGCCGAGCCCGCGCTCGACGACCGCGAACCGCGCCTCGGGGCCCGAGCACAGCATCATGCCGGTCGCGGCGCGCGCCGACGCCGGCGACATGAACACCGGCGCGTGCAGGTAACCGGGGATGGTCGCGATGCGCCGCGCCGCGCCCGCCGCCGAGGTCGTCGAGTGATCGACGACGATCGCGGTGGGATCGATCGCGTCCTTGCAGGCCGCGAGCACGGCGTCGACGGCGTCGTCCGACGACAGGCACAGGTGCACCCGGTGCGCGCCGCGCACGGCCTCGGCCGGGGTCGCGGCGACGACCGCGCCGGCGGCGGCGAGCGGCTCGGTCCGCGCGGCGGTGCGGTTCCAGCAGACGACCGGCGTGCCGCGCGCGAGCAGGCCGTGGACGAACCCGCTGCCGAGCAGGCCAGTCCCGAGGAAAGCGATGGGCGTCATGGCGCGCAGCCTACCGCACGGCGCGCCGCCGAAAACAGCGAAGGGCGCCTCGCGAGCGCCCTTTGCCGGGAGTCACCGAGCGCGATCAGATCGCGAGGCGGAAGCCCTCGACCTGGACGTCGAACGCCGGGCGATTCGCCAGCCGGTTGTTGGCGGCGTGGAGGTCGTCGATCGTGTCGATCTCCGAGGCGTACAGCGAGCCGATGTCGACGCCGAACAAGGTCGCGCCTTCGTCGATGATCTGCTGGAACGCGGCCTCGTAGTACTCGTTGACCAGGCCCTGCTCGTGGATGCGCTGGTGCAGCGCCGCGAACAGCTTGCGCGAGCTCGACGCCGAGAACAGCTCGATGCCGACCGACTCGCCCATCGCGCCGCGCACCGGCACGTGCTTGCCGATCGCCAGGCAGCGATCCTGCGCGTCGGCGGTGACCTTGACCTCTTCGAGGCCGATGTCGCCGACCGACCGGACCGCGAGGCAGTCCGGGCCGCGCTCGAGCAGGCGCTCGACCACCGCGACATCGAACACCACGTCGCCGTCGAGCAGCACGAAGGCGTCGTTCTCGAGGTGCGGGCGGAGCAGCGACAGCGAGTAGCCGTTGTTGGTCGTGCGGAAGTCGGCGTTGGTCACGTAGGTGACGTCGAGGCCGGGGAACCAGCTCGTGACCGCGTCGCGGACCATGTGCTCGAGGTAGCCGGTGCCGATGACGAACTGGTCGATCCCACAGCGGAGCAGGTTGGTGATCGTCCGCCGGAGGATCGGCACGCCCGCGACCGGAAGCAGGGTCTTCGGGGTGTCGTCCGAGTACGGGCGGAGGCGCGTCGCACAACCAGCCGCGAGGATGACTGCCTTCATGGGAGCGGCGTCAGTGCAACCACCGTGCGAGATGGTCGGTACACCGAAGATCAGCTAGTTGCGCCAGGGCCGGTGTTGAACCTTCACCACTCGATCCGGTTCCCGTAACTGTTCCGACCGATTCCTGCCACCTCCGCGTCACCACTCCGGACCGGATCGACCGTCGCTACGGTCGCGCGTCCTCATCGATGGTGGCGGCCGCGCTTGCCATGTCACCGGCGACGACAGCTGGTGCCGTGGGCTTCAGACGACGCACGTGACATCGCGGTTGCCCGTCGCGGCGCCACGCGTGGTCGCGCGCGGTTCGACCGTGGTATCTAGCTTGCGTTCGAGTCCAGCCGATGGCCGCGCTCCACGCCGTGATCCTCGCCGATGGTCCCCACGCGCTCGAGCGCGTGGCCGGGCTCACCCTGCGCGAGCGCGCCCGGCGCGTGGTCGTGCGCGCCGGCGCCGAGCGCGTGCTGGTCATCGAGCACCCCGAGCAGCTCGCAACCGTCGGCGCGTGGTGGCGTGAGGCACCCGCCGATCGGCTGCTGGTCGTGCGCGCGCGCGATCAGGTGATCCACACGCCGCTCATCGCCCCGATCGTCGCCGAGCGCGGTCGCGTGGTCGCGGTCGCACCTGCGCAAGCCGCTGCACCTGACGTCCCCGCGGGGGGCTACGCCGGCGCGTTCATCGTCCTCGCGAGCGAGGCCGACGCGGTCCTCGCCGCGCTCGCCGCGGGCGAGGCCGACACCGCGATCGGCGCGCGGCTCCTCGCCGACGGCGCCCCGACGGCCGCGCACGGCGCGATCGCGCGCCACCCGGTGACCTCGCGCGACGAGCGCAAGGCCGCGGCGCGCCTGCTCTACAAGATCGTCCACAAGCCGCAGGACAACGCGATCACGCGCTACCTGTACCGGCCGATCTCGTTCCCGCTGACCAAGCTGTTCCTGCGGACGCCGATCACGCCGAACCAGATCTCGAGCATCACCGGCGCGATGGTCGCGATCGGCATCTGGCTGACCGCGCAGATGTCCATGAACCGCGTGATCGCGGGCACCGCGCTGTGCCTGGCCGCCGCGTACGTCGACTGCTGCGACGGCGAGGTCGCGCGGCTCAAGCTGCTGTCGTCGAAGATCGGCGCCTGGCTCGACACGATCATCGACGAGCTGTCGAGCGTGGCCTACATGCTCGCGATCGGCTGGCACTGCCACCTGTACTTCGGGCCGAACTATTTCGGCGACCTCGGGTTCGATCCGTGGATCGTCACGACCTGGATCGGGCTCGCGACCTACCTGATCTCGATCTACTGCATCTACTACAACATCATCGTCATGGTCGGTTCGGCCAACAGCCAGGACTACGTCGGGCGGTTCGAGGCGGTGCCGGGCGACGCGCCCAACACGATGCGCCTGCGCCCGGTCGTGGCCACGGCGGTCGACACGTCGAAGCTGTCGCCGATGGGGAAGCTGTTCGCGGTCTACCTGCCGAACGTCGTGCGCCGCGACTTCATCTCGTGGGCCGCGCTGGCCTTCGCGGTCACGCACACCACGCACGCCGCGTTCGCGACGCTGATCGCCGGCGGGCTCGGCGCCGTGGTCGTGACCATGACCGACCACATCCGGCTGCGGCTGCAGCGCCGCGCCATCGTTCGATCCGGTCAGATCCTCGTCGGTCGCTGACCGGATCTGCGCGCGATCCTCGGCAGGCGTTCGATCTTCGCCGCTGACCCGCGCGTGCCCTCGCCGGGTTGCGCTGCCCAGATCGTGGCCGCGCGCTTGCACTTCGTGGATCGATGCGCGCGCCGCTCCGTCGCCTGCTGATCGCCCTCGGCGTCACGATCGCGGTCGCGGGCGCCTGCGCGCACTCGCGGCCCGCACCCGAGCACGTCGCGGTGCCGGTCGCCGAGTTCGCGACCGATCCTGACGCGATCACCATCAGCTGGGTCGGCCACGCGACCGTGCTCATCGGCATCCGCGGTCACTGGTTCCTGACCGATCCGGTGCTCGGCGAGCGCATCGCGAAGATCTATCCGCGCAAGGTCGCCGCGGCGATCCGCCCCGACGAGCTGCCGCCGCTCGACGCGATCCTGATCTCCCACGCCCACTTCGATCACCTCGATCTGCCATCGCTGCGCCAGCTCGGCGCCGTGCCGCTGCTGGTGCCGCCGGGCGTGCGATCGATCCTCCCCGGCGATCTGCCCGAGCACCCCGTCGTGGTCGAGACGTGGGACACCTGGACCGCGGGCGACGTGCGCATCACCGCAGTGCCCGCGTCGCACGGCGACGGCCGCTACGGCGTCGATCTCTGGCGGCACCGCGCCCACACTGGCTGGGTGATCCAGGTCGGCGACCGCACCGTCTACTTCGCGGGCGACACCGGCTACGTGCCCGCGCAGGCCCAGGCGCTCGCCGGGCGCTTCCGGATCGACGTCGCGCTGATCCCGGTCGGCCCCGCCGGCCGCGCGCACTGGATCGAGCGCTGGCGCGCGAAGGTCCACGCCAACCCCGACGACGCGCTGGCGCTGTTCCGCGACACCGGCGCGCGCTTCATGGTGCCGATCCACTACGGCACGTTCTTCGGCGCGCCCGATCGCGAGCGCCCGCTGGTGCTCGCGGCGATCGCGCGGGCGCACCTCGCGGATCGGGTCCGCGCGATCGACATCGGCGCGACCGCGGTGTTCGCGGGCTACTCGACGCGCGTGATGATGTGGAACCCGTAGCTCGACTCGCACACCCCGCGCTCGCCGACCTCGAGCCGCAGCGACAGCTGCTTGAACTCGATCACGAGCTGGGCGTCGGGCGCGACCGGGATCGGGTTGCCGCTCTGGGCCGAGCCCGAGTCCTCGGAGTACTCGCGCATCAGATCGTCGAACGGCTCGCCGGCGGCGAGGCGCTTGGTGAGATCGGTGACCAGCGCCTCGGCCTCCTTCTTGGAGCGGGCCTCGGCGCGCGGATCCATCTGGCCGTTGTAGTTGTCGGCGAGCTGCTTCCAGCCGATCAGGATGTGCTTGACCCGGGCGCTGTTGGCGACCGGCTCGCGCGCGAGGATGTCCTGCGACACCACGGGCGAGACCACCGGCGCGAGGGTGTCGCCGCCGATGTGGTTGTTGATGGTGGGGCCCGACATGCCTCCGGGCTTGGCGGTACCGCACGCCGCGAGCCCTGCGAACGCGAGGGCGAGGAAGCGCTTCATGCGGCGGACGCTACCATGCGCTTGTGCGCTGCGCTGGTGGGTGGCAGGGTGCGGCCCATGCATCGAGTCGACGCCGACGAGCTCGCTTCCGCCCTGCCGGCGCGGGTCTGGTACCTGACCTCCAACGGCGTGGACATGTGGTGCCGCCGCCCCTACGGCTTCTTCTTCTCGTCGTCCGAGGCGGCGATGACCTTCGCCGCGGCGATGGGCACCGGCGAGGACCTGTCGGCGATCGGCGTCGACGCGAGCGATCTCCTGCGCGACGAGACCCTCGGCGGGCTGCGCGGCATGGAGGTCACGCGGCTGTTCATCGATCCCGCGATCGATCCGCAGTCGGGCGACGTGTTCGGGACGATCTTGCGGCTGGCCGAGCCCAACTGAATCAGTTGTCGAGGGCGCCCTCCGCGATCCAGTCGTGGATGAGCTGCTGCTCCTCGGCCGAGAGGTAGGGGTCGCCGTCGAGCGGCATGCGCGCGCCGAACGGCGGCGTGTCGGACAGCTTCTGCACGATCACGCTGGTGCACGGGCTGCCGGGGACGACGATCGCGGCGCCGCTGTTGCGCCCGCCCTGGCGGAACGTGTGCATCGAGCCGAGATCGAGGCCGCCGAGCTCGATGCCGCTCGGGCGCCCGTTGGTCGGCGTGTGGCAGCTGCACCCGGCCATGCCGCGCGGCCGGTTCATCAGCGGCCGGATGTCGAGGGCGAACGACACCGCGACGTCGGGGTTCGAGTCGGCGTTGTCGCACGCGCCTGCGAGCGGGCCGCCGATGTCGGGCGCGTAGCCATCGGACAGCACGCAGCCGCCGAGCATCGCGACCGCCGCCAGGAATCCGAGGAACGCGCGGCTCATGGCTGCCCCACGACGAACTGCGTCGGCCAGTTGCGGATGTTCTCGGTGACCAGGTACGAGGTCACCGTCGGCTTGAGCGCGGTGATCGCGCCGGTCATCGAGCGCGTGAACAGATCGCTGTCGGCGTGGATCTGATCGGCGATGATCACGTCGGGCGCGAGCTGGACCTCGAGCAGGATGACGATCGGCGTCCAGGTCGGTGTGTCGGTGGGCGGCGCATCGGGGATGCCGAGCTGGAACACCGGCGGATCGAGCAGCTTGAGCGAGCCGGCGGCGCGCAGCTGCGAGGCCTGGGCGGTCGGAACCGCGCCGCTCTTGAGCGGCTGCACGCCGCGGTCGCCGCCGAAGACGAACGCGTCGACGCGATGACCATCGGCGATGACCTCGCGCGGCGGCGCGGGCGGGAGGTCCATGCCGACGTCGAGGGTCGTGCCCGGTGGCACGATCGGCGCGTCGATCCACTGGCCGGTGGGCTCGGGCGGCAGCACGATCCCCAGATCGATCGCGTCGGCGAGCGCGCGCACGCTCGGCAGGATCTGCCCGCGATACGCGGCGGTGACGGTGACGTGCTGGATGCGGCGGATCGCGCTGTAGCCGGCGTCGCCGGGCAGCGTGTCGAACAGCCACGGATGATCGACCGGCGTGCCGTTGGCGTCGACGAGGACGTACATCGCGGCGCCGGTCTTGGTCGCGGGGCCGAACGACCAGTAGTCGACCGCGACGCCGTTCGCGGTGCCCTGCTTGCGCGCCACCACGCCCATCGCGTCGGCGAGCGGCTGATCATCGAGGCCATCGTGGACGACGATCTGGTGGACGAGCTCGGCGTCGTCGTCGATGCGCGGCACGACGCTGCCGGGCGGCAGGACGTAGACGCTCGTGGTCGGCGCGTCGTCGACCAGCGGATCGAGGCAGGCGCCGAGGCCGAGCGCGGCCAGCGCGGCCGGGACGAGGGCGTGCATGGATGTGCTCCTTCGCATCAGAACGGGCCCGCGATGCCGACGTGGATGACCTTGTCGTCACCGAAATCGGAGAAGTCGTAGAACTCGCCGCTCACCTTGAGGCGCAGCGACTCGCGCAACAGGAACGTGCCGCCGAGCGTGTAGCGCAGGAGGCCGGTGTCCGAGCGCAGCTCGCTCATCTTGGCGACGTTGCCGCGGCGGCGCAGGCCGTCCCACCGGGCGACCAGATCGAACTTGCCGATCGGCACCTCGGCCTCGGTGTAGAAGCCCTCCTTGAGGAAGTACGGATCGAACTTGCCGTCGGCGCCCGGGCCGTAGCGGAAGCGCGCCGCGGGATCGTCGCCGAGCGCCATCTCGGTGCGCCGCACCAGGTACTCGGCCCGCACCACCGCCTTGTCGATGTGCAGGATCGCCTGGGCGCCGAGCACGGAGAAGCGCAGCTTGTTGTCGTTGTCGTAGGTGCCGGTCATGCCCGAGGCGCCGAGCTGGAACGACACCGGATCGGCGTTGATGCTCCACGCGAGGTGACCGCCGAGCACCGGGTGCGAGTTGTTGTCGATGTAGTAGTTCTCGGCGGAGCGCGACTGCTTGAAGTCGAAGTCGAGCGAGTCGCTCGGCGCGCGCGGCCCACCGACCGCGTAGGCGGCGTAGTCGACCTGGACGATCTCGTCGAAGAAGTGGGTGCCGTTGATCTCGAGGCCGTTGTCGACCCAGGGCGCGGGCAGGACGCCGAGGTTCCAGTCCTGGAGGTGCAGCATGCGGCCCATGTCGTAGGGCAGGGGCTTGTCGCTGGTGCGGTGGTTCGCCGGATCGTGGCGCAGCGGGAACTCGCCGAACGCCGGCGTGAAGCGCCCGACGCGGAAGTTGAGCTCGTCGTTCACGCGCAGATCGAAGAACGCCATGCCGACCTCGAGGCCGTGGCAGGCGACGCAGACCTTCACGTTCGACGAGGTGTGCTCGCCGAAATCCATCGCGAGCTTGAGCGAGAGCTCGACGGTGGCGCCGTCGAGGGCTTCGTCGCGGGCGCGGGCTTGCGACGGCACGGACATGTAGTCGAGCTGGACCGAGCCGGCGAAGTTGCGCTGGCGATCGGCGGAGGTGTCGGCGTGCGCGGCGGCGCCGAGCGCGAGCAGGCTCGCGGCGATCACGAGCGACGCGCTACGGCTGCGCGGCGAGCGGCGGGAGGTCATCGAGGCCCTCCGGCGGCGGCGCCCGCTCGAGCTCGCGGAGCCCCGGCAGACCGAACCCGCGGAACACCAGGCAGCGCGCGATCGTGCGGCCATCGGCGGCGCTGATGCCGCTCGCGGGCATGCGGCGCATCTGATCGATCGTCGTGGCCCACTGGCGGGGCTGGGAGATCTGCGCGACCTGGATTCGATCGAGGGTGTGGCATCGGGTGCACTTTCGTTCGGTCATGGCGCAGGCCCGCCGCACGTCGGCGGGGGCGCGTTCGACCGGCTGCAAGGTGGTCGGCGGGGCGGGCGGCAACGCGCACGCCGCGAGGTGCCCGAGCGTCGCGAGGGCCAGCCGGGAGCCGCGCGCGCGTCGTGGCGTGGTCACGAGTCGGTCGGCTTGAAGCTCACGGTGATGGTGACGCGCGCGTTGCCGACATCCGGCGCGATGCGCGTGCGGATCTTGGCCGCGGCGTCCTCGAGGCAACTCGACAGGCCGGGCAGGACGGTGCGCCCGGCGCCGATGCCGCGGGCGGCGCGGGTCTCGTCGATCTCGAAGCTGAGCCGCACTGTCAGCGCCGGGGTCTTGCTCGCGGCGTGCGCGGCGCTGCGATAGCAGGCGCGGAACGCGCCGGTCACGCGGTCGACGCCGCGGCGGATCTCCGAGTCCTGGAGCGGGCCCTTCACGTCGATGCCGCCGATCGAGGCG
>JAIOQA010000516.1 GCA_021413675.1 Deltaproteobacteria bacterium
TCCGCCGCCGTCGCCGCCGAGGCCACGCGGCTCGTCGCCGAGCGCGCCGCCGAGGCCGCCGCGCGGGCCGCCGCCGCCGCTGCCGCGAGCGTCGCGCAGGCCAAGACGATCCCGCCGGTCGCGCCGGTCGTCGAGGTCGCGCCGCCGGTCGCACCGCCGGTCGCCACGCCGCCGGTCGCTCCGCCGCGTCAGGCGGTCACGAAGCTCGCGCCGATCACGCCGGCCACACTCCCGCCGCTGTCGCCGACCAAGCTGCCGCCGCTCGCCGCGAAGGCGGCCTCGGCGCCCGCGCCGGCAACGCCCGCAGCACCACCGCCGGTGCCCGCGGCCGCGGCGCCCGCGCCGGCCCGCGAGGCCATCGCCGACGACACCGGCGAGGTCATCGAGATCGCGGTCTACGACCCGTCGGGGCCGATCGCGACCGGCGCGCCCAACGCTGCCGCGCCGATCGCCGCCGCGCCCACGCCCTCGACCGAGACCCAGCCGACCGGCCCACTCGCGCGCAAGCGCCCGGCCCAGCCCGATCCGCCCGAGCTGGCCGCCCGCGCCGGCGAGCTGGTCGTGCGCGCCCGCAACGCGCCGCTGCCCGACGCCGAGCCCGCGGTCGTCATCGCGATCGATCGCCTCGAAGAGTCGCAGCCGGTGATGGTCATCGAGGCTGGCAGCGAGCTGTCGGCGCCGATCGCGCTGACCGATCGCCTCGACACCGATCGCGACGAGGATCGCGGCGAGGATCGCGATGTCGACGGCGACGACGCGGATGCGCCGCCCGCGTCGCTGCACGACGATCGCGATCCGCTCGCCGATCCGGCGCGCGACGCCGCCACCGCCGCGCTCGGTGTCCGGAACCCGGACGACGAGGACGACGCCGGCACCGACCCGGCGCCCCCCGACCTGGTCGACGACGGCCCCGCCTTCGTCCACGATCACCTGCACGGCACCGAGTCGCGCCCGATCCTGCTCGATCGCCGCCGCACGCTGCCCGACTTCGCGGCGCCCGGCGCCCCCGCGGATGACGCCGCCGACGCCGAGGCGGACGCCGCCGACAGCGACGTCGTGCTGCTGTCGAAGCCGAAGAAGCGCGCGCCGCGCGGCGAGAAGCGCACGCAGATCGGCATCGGCGCGATCGGCCCGATCATCCCGCGGCCCGGCGTGGCCGCTGGCGACGAGACCACGCGGACCACCGACGACGACATGGTCGCGGTGCTCCTGACCGCGCCGCCCGAGATCCCGACCGACAGCGACATGACGATGCGGGTGCCGTTCGACTACGCGCCCGAGCACGCGGCGCCGACGGTGCCGCCGCCGATCGCCACCGCGCCCGCGCCGAGCGGCCCGGCGCCGGTCGCGACCCCGCCGGCGACCAGCGACGGCGTCACCGACGGCATCCCGCGCGCGATCGCCGACGATGACGACGATCGCCTCACGCGCCGGGTCGAGAGCGGCCGCGCCCGCGAGCGCGAGCGCGAGATCGACGACGGCTGGGGCCCGCCGGGCTCCACCATTCCGCCGCCGTTCCTGGGCGCCTCGCTCGGGCTCGGCAACGACGAGTCCGGCCCGCGCGGCCGCATCCCGATCGCCGCCAGCGACGACGAGTCGGGCCGCCTGGTCGTGCGGCCCGCGACCGGCCCGCTGGCCGACGCCGCGGCGCGCGCCGCCGATCGCGCCGCCGGCGCACCGTCGAGCGCCCCCGAGCACGGCATCGCCGACGCCTCGAACCGCACGGTCGCGACCTCGCTGCCGCCGATGCCGCGCCCGATGGCCAAGCCCCAGGCCGGCATGTCGCCGGCCACGCCGCCGGCGGTCAAGCGCACCACGACCGCGCCACCCGCGACCACGCTGCTCGCCGCGCCGCCGCGCCCGCCCTCGGCGACCACCGTCGCCTCGCCGCCGCTGTCGCCGGCCGCGCTGGCTCGCGATCTCGAGGAGGCGGCGACCACGCTGCTCGGCCTCCTGCGCGAGCTCGAGAAGGCGCAGACCCGCGACGAGGTCATCGAGCTGCTCGTGGGCCACCTCGCCAGCTCGCACCAGCGGGTCGGCTTCTTCGCGGTCAAGGGCGGCGAGCTCACGCCGTTCGCGCTGCGCCCCACGCCCGCGTCGCCGCCGGTGACGATGGCGCTGTCGCGCGGCTCGACGCTCCAGGACGTGGTCGGCACCCGCCTGCCCTACCGCGGCCCGGTCGTCGACGACGCGACCCGCAAGCTGCTGTCGACGGCGTTCGGCAGCGCGCCCGAGGAGATGCTCGCGCTGCCGGTCGCGATCCGCGATCGCGTCGTCGGCATCGCCTACGGCGACGGCCGCCACCGCCACACGTTCGACGAGCAGCTCGCGATCGCCGCGCGCGCGGCGGGCCAGGCGCTCGAGCGCATCCTGCGCGATCACAAGCGCGCCGGCTGATCGCGGCGCGCGGCAGGTCGCGCGCGTCAGACCGCGGCGGTGTCGCCGGCGAGGATCTTGGCGTTCTCGAGCTGCCGCGAGCCCGCGAGCCGCCGCATCGCCGCCCACAGGCTCGGGTGCCCGGCGACCACGTCGTAGAACTCGCGCGGCGGCAGGAACGCGACCTCGACCGGCCCGGCGGCGATCACCGAGGCCGACGCCTCCTGGCCCGACAAGAGCGACATCTCGACGAAGTACGCGCCCTCGCGCAGCGTCGCGAGCAGCAGGTTGCGCCCGTCGGGGCCGCGCTTGACGATCTCGACCGCGCCGAGCACCAGCAGGTACAGCCCGCCGGAGCGCTCGCCCTCGCGCACGAGATGATCGCCGCTGTCGGCGCGCAGCGGCGAGAACCGCGCGAGCAAGGTGGCGCGCTGATCCTCGGGCAGCGCCGTGAACAGCGGCGCGGTCGCGAGCAAGGTCGCGAGCAGCCGCTCGCGATAGAAGCGCTCGAGCCCGGGCTTGACCTCGGGGTACGTGGTCGCGAGCTCGCGCAGCGCGCGGCGCGGGATCTCGTACAGCTCGCACGCCGTCACCGCCTCGACGGTGGCGTGGCGCCGGCGATCGGCGAGCAGCGCGAACTCCCCGAACAGCGAGCCATCGGCGAGCCGCGCGACCTCGATCAGCTCGCCGGCGGCGCCGTCGGTGCGGCCGAGCGGATCCGACTTCAGGACCCGGACCTCGCCGGTCATGATCACGAAGCACGAGTCGCCGCGATCGCCCTCGCGCAGGATGATCTCGCCCGGGCCGATCTGGCGTAGCACCATCGCGCGCTCGAGATCGGCGCGCGCGTGATCGGGGAGCGCCGTGAACACCGCGAGCAGGCCCGCGCCCGGTTCCTCGAGCGTGCTGCCATCGGGGCCGATGCGCGTCAGCGTCTCCGAGAACGGCCGGTTGAACAGCCGGCTCGGCTGGGCGTCGCCGACGCCGGTCGGCATGTCGTCGGTGCGCGCGTCATCGCCGCGCAGGTCGCCGTCGCGCGACGCGTCGCTGCGGAGGTCGTCGTCGGTGCGCGTGTCCTCGGGCTCGTGGTGATCGAGCTCGTCGGTGTCGTTGCGCGCCTGCGGGTTGGTCGCCTCCTCGGGCCACGCCGCGCCCGCGGCGGCGTCCTCGGGCGGGTTGGTCGGCTCGTCGTCGGTCGGCACGTCCTCGAGCAGCGGGATCGCGCCGGTCTCGGGCAGCGGCGCGCGCAGCAGCTCGAGATCGTGGGGATCGATGCGCGGGATGCGCCGGGTCTCGAGATCGGCAGCCGCGTCGACCGCGGTCGAGGACGCGCGCGGCACCAGCGGCATGCGCGGCACGCCCGATGCGCCGACGTGCGGATCGGTGGTCGGCTCCCAGACGTCGCGCGCGACCCTGGTGAGCGCCGCGTCGTCGGTCGAGGGCCGCTCGGGCGGCTCGGGATCGCGACGCGTGTCGGTGCGCGCGCGCGGCTCGGCGACCCGGGTCTTGGCGTCGTCGAGCGAGCCGCGCGGGGGCATCGGCGGGACGGTGATCTCCGAGTGGCTGTCGGCCGCCTCGTGGTACGGCATCGGCTCGGGCAGCGGCGTCGGCGTCATGCCGATGGCCGAGATCCGCGCCAGCTCGGCCGCGCGCAGCGGCCGCCGCATGCCGGCCTGGATCGCGCCGGCCGGCGAGCTCGGCGCCTTGGCCTTGGTCGACAGCGGCGGCAGCATCACCGGCCGCACCGGCGGCGCCTTGGGCGCGGGCGCGGCGGGGCGCGAGACCGGCACCAGCTCGCGCATCGCGACCTCGTCGTCGAGCACGCGCACACCCGCGCGCGGCGTCGCCGCCGCGAGCGGCGGCTGGGTGGCGCTGCCGCGCAGGCCGGTCCCCGACGGGCTCGGCGGCGCGAACGGTGGCGGCTGGGTCGGCTGGCTGCGCAGGCCGGTCGCCGATGGCGTCGACGCGATCGGCGTCGGCGGCTGCAGCGGCCCGGGCAGCAGCGAGCTCGTGCCCAGCGGCGGTGGCGGGGCCAGCGGCGCGTCGTCGCCGTACGCCGGGATCGCGGTCGCGCCGTGCGCCGGCGTCGGGTTCAGCGGCTCGCCGTTCTCGTCGTGCGGACGCATCGCCTCGAGCTCGGCGAGCAGCGCGATCGTCTCGCGCTGCCCGGGCTCGAGCTCGAGCACCGAGCGACACACCGCGATCGCCTGGGCCAGGCGCCGCTGGCCGTGGTACGCGACCGCGACGCTGCGGTACAGGTGCACGGCCTCGCCGGTCCGCCCGTCCGCGTGGTACGCGGCGGCGAGGCGCAAGCGCAGCGGCAGGTTGTCCGGCTGCCGCCGCAGGTCGCGCTCGAGATCGCGGGTCGCGCGCTTGTCAGTCATCGATTGCGGCCCCGCGCTCGGGGCGCTCCGCGGACAGGATACACCGAGGGTGCGCCGTCCGCGTAGCGGATCACGTCGGCGAGAGGCTCACGTTGGCCTGGAACGTCATCCCGGCGGGGGCCGGGGGCATCTTCCACTTGCCTGCGACCGTCCGCAGGCAGTTGTCGAAGACGTCGCCGAGCGAGGGCTGGAACGAGGTCCGGGTGAAGTCGCCGGTGGCCGAGAAGCCGGCCGACAGCTTGAGGGAGATCGTGCGGGCCTGGAGCGCCGAGTTCTTCTTGAGGGCCTGCTCGTAGCACTTCTGGATCGCGCCGCGCGACCGCGACACCAGGTCGAGGAACGCCTGCGACTGCTTGGCCGCGGTCGCGTCGTCGATCGCCGGGGTGCCGCCGCCGCCGCCGGTGTGCGGCTTCACGGTCAGCGCGGTGCCCTCGATCGTGACGACGATGTCGCCGGGGGTGGTCGGCGCGCGCTGCAGCGTGGCGATCTGGTCCTCGTACTGCTTGATGAGCGAGGCCTTCTGATCTTTCTCGCTCTCGCACGCCTTCAGCTTGGCCAGCGTGTCGGGGGTGTCCTGGTAGACGGTCTCACCCTTGCAGCCGGCGGCGAGCGCGGCAGCGAGGCCGAGGACGAGAGGCAGACGGGAAGCAATGCTCATGTCACGGGTCTCCACGAGAGGGATCGCCCGCCACGGGCGCGATCGGTGCGAGGGTCGGGACCGGTTCGATCAGGCGGCGGACGATCACGCCCTTGCCGATATGTTCGGCCACGATCTCGGTGACGTTCACGGGATCGAGTCGATTATACAGCGCCGTGACCCCGCGGGGTCCCGGCAGCGCCGCAAACGCAAAGCGCGGCGGCGCGCTGTCGGTGATCTCACGCACGAGGCAGTTGGGGCCCTGCGTGCAGCGGCCGAAGCAGCTCTGCCACGTCAGCTCGCAGCGGCCGGCGTGCTCGCCGAGCTCCGCGCGAAACGCGTCGTAGATCGCGCGCGAGTTCCGGCGATCGCCGCACTCGGGGCCGCGGCAGACGAGGATCCGGAAGCGACGTTCGGCCACTCCCCCCAGCGTGACGAGCCGGGTCGCCGGTGTCAATCGCTGGCCCGCCGCAGCGGCGGTGCGGGCCTGACACACGCGCGAAACCGCGGCGCGCGCCGCCCCGGCGTCAGGGCTTCGGCGCGGGCGCCGGCGCGGCG
>JAIOQA010000538.1 GCA_021413675.1 Deltaproteobacteria bacterium
GCCCGCCGGCACGACCGGGCAGTTGACCAGCGTCGTGGTCGCGGTCGTGGTGAGGCCCATCGCGTCGATCTCGGCCTTGCTGGTGATCGTGTTGGCGACGTAGTCGGGCGGCACCGTGACCTTGGTGACCAGCCAGAAGTCGTTGTAGCCCGCGTCGCCGGGGATCGCGTCGATGATGTTCAGCTGGCCCGCGACCGGCGCCGTCGCCCCGGGCGTGAAGAGCACGTAGATCGGCGCGGGCGCGGTCGGGCGCACGTCGAAGTTGTAGTACCGCACGGTCGCGCCGTCGGGGCCGAACCCGGTCGTGATGAACGGCCCCTGATCGAAGTCGATCGGCGCGTTGGCGGCGGGCAGGCCGTTGGTCGCGTCGCGGACCATGAGCGTGCCGGCGGTGGCGAAGCGATCGACCGCGACCACCGGTGCGGTGTCGGGATCGGTCCCGGTCGGCGCCGGATCGTCGGTGCACGCGGCGAGGCCGGTGAGCGCGAGCGTGACGGCGAGGGCATGACGCATGGAGAGATGGATGAGCTGCATCCCCGACCTACGCCCACCAATCGTTGCGTAACGCGCGAATCTTCGAACGAATCGTTTACCTTTCCTGCATGACGGAACGGGCCCGCCGGCTGCGCGACTTCTGGGACTACCTGCCCGCGTTCCGCGCGATCGCCGAGGCCGAGCACCTGCCGACCGCGGCGCGCGCGATCGGGCTGTCACCACCGGCGCTGTCGCGGACGCTGCGCCTCCTCGAGGACCAGCTCGGTCACCCGCTGTTCGACCGCGTCGGCCGGGCGCTGCGCCTCAACGCCGCCGGGCGCGAGCTGATGGTCGCGGTGCGCGGCGCGATGCGCACGCTCGATGATGGCGTCGCGCGGGCGCTCGGCACCGGGCCGCGCGGCGCGCTCCTCGTGACCGCGGACGCCGAGACGCGCTGGCTGCTGGGGCCGTGGCTGGCCCGGCTGGCGGTCGACGCACCGGCGATCGTGGCGCGCGAGGTGCCGCGCGCCCCGGAGCTGGGTGCCGCGCTGCGCACCGGAGATCTCGACGCCGCGCTGGTGATCGGCGCGTGTCGCGCCGAGGGCGTGCGCAGCGAACGGCTGGCCGACGTCGCCTGGCGGATCTTCCGCCGCGGCAAGGCCGGCGACGGGTTCGTGACCAGCCCCCACGAGCCATGGCCGGCCACGCGGGCGCGGGCCGTGGTCGCGATCGTCGCCGACGCCCCGACCGCCGCGGCCGCGTGCGGCCCCGCCACCCGCGCGTTCGTGCCCGAGCCGGTCGGCCGGGCCGCGGGCCTGACCGCGTGCTCGCCGATCCTGGGCCGGACGCCGGTCTACCTGGTGTCGCGCGAGCCGGTCGCGGTCCACGCCGCCACGGAAGCGGCGCTGGCCGCCGCCCGGGCGATCGCGAACCGGAAATAGGCCCCATCACCAGTCCGCGTTAAGCTGTCCCCGTGCAAGGGGAGCAGCCCGACGTGGCCGACGGAGACGACGAGCGCGACGCGCCCGACGAGCTCACGCCTCCGGCCGCGCCCGCCGCTCGCCGCCGCGTCGACAGCATCTCGCCCAGCATCGACACCACCGCGCCCAGCGTCGACACCCAGCCGCCCAGCGTCGACACCGCGGTCCATCGCCAGCCGACCCAGCAGCTGCCGGCGAGCCGCGGCCTGCCGCCCAGCCCCGACGCCGACTCGCGCCACACCACCGCGAGCTCGCCGCTCGAAGCGATGCGCAACGAGGAGGTCGTGCGCACGCGCGGCTTCCTCAAGATGTGCATCTTCATCGTGGTCGCGGCGATCGCCGCGGTCTTCATCTCCGGCGGTGATCCGATCGCCCAGGCCGCGGTGGTCATCGGCTCGGTGATCGTCGCGCTCACCGCGGGCGTCATGTTGCGGTTGTTCCGCGACCTCGCCGGCTACACCCCGCGGCGGATCACGATCGGCGCCACCATCATCGCGTTCGGCGCGTACGGCGGCGTCTACTACTGGGGCGTGGTGTCGCCGGCCACGGCGATCATCCTCTTCGGCATCTACTTCTTCAGCTTCGGTGGCCACCGCAGCTCGACCTACTTCCTCTACGGCCTGTGCGCGGGCCTGCACGCGCTGCTC
This sequence comes from Deltaproteobacteria bacterium, assembly GCA_021413675.1. Taxonomy (GTDB): domain Bacteria; phylum Myxococcota_A; class Polyangia; order Haliangiales; family Haliangiaceae; genus JAIOQA01. The sequence continues at coordinate 2,102 of JAIOQA010000538.1, forward strand.
GCCGCCGCGATCGGCTTCGGGCTGCTCCGCGATCGCGGCGTGGTGCGCACCGACGGCCTGCCCTGGCAGCAGGAGCTGCTCACCCACGGCGTGGTGCAGTTCCTCTACCTGTGCGCGTTCATGATGGGCCGCGCCAACCGCAAGACCACGCTCGACGCGGTGTCGTCGCTCGAGCGCGCGGTGCGCCAGGTCGCGCAGCGCGAGGCGCTCCTGTCCGAGGCCCGGCAGGAGCTCGACCGCGCGCTCAAGGTCGGCGGCCCCGGCCGCTACACCGAGCAGATCGTGGGCTCGTTCAAGCTCGGCGTGCTGATCGGGCGCGGCGGCATGGGCGAGGTCTACGCGGCGCACAGCGTGCTCGATGGCCGCGAGGCCGCGGTCAAGCTGCTGTCGCCAGCGACGATGGGCGATCAGCAGCAGCTCAAGCGGTTCCTGCGCGAGGCCGAGGCCGCGGCCAAGCTCGAGTGCCCGAACGTGGTCGCGGTGCTGGAGGTCGGCACCACCGCCGGCGAGCTGCCGTTCATCGCGATGGAGCGGCTGCGCGGCTTCGACCTCGCGCACCACCTGCGGCGGCGGCGGCGGCTCGCGGTGGCCGAGGTCGTGACGCTGGTCGAGCAGATCGCGATCGGCCTGGCCGCCGCGCAGGCCGCCGGGGTCGTCCATCGCGACATCAAGCCGCACAACCTGTTCCTCGCCGAGCGCGACGGCCTGCTCACGTGGAAGGTCCTCGACTTCGGCGTGTCGAAGCTCGCCGGCAACGGCGGCACGCTGACCAAGGGCCACGTCGTCGGCACGCCCGGCTACATGGCGCCGGAGCAGGCGCGCGGCGAGGACGTCGACTGGCGCGTCGACGTCTACGCGCTCGCGGCGATCGCGTATCGCTGTCTGACCGGGCATCCGCCGTTCACCGGCAAGGATGTCCCGACGACGCTCTACGACGTCGTCTACAAGATGCCGGCGCAGCCCAGCCAGCTCGCGCTCCTGCCGCCCGACGTCGAGCGCGTGCTCGCGATCGGCCTGGCCAAGGACAAGGACGACCGCTTCGATCGCGCGGCCGCGCTGGCAGCGGCGCTGACCGCCGCGGCGCGCAGCGAGCTCGCGCCCGACCTGCGCGCGAAGGCCGAGGGCCTGCTCGCGAAGCAGCCCTGGGGCCAGCGGCTGTAGCCGTCGGAGGTCGCGCGCTCAGGTCACCTGCGGCGGCGGCTCGTTGATCATCAGCCAGTACGCGCCGATCTTGGCGACCGCGTCGGTGAACTCCGCGAAGTCGACGGGCTTGCGCACGTAGCCGTTCGCGCGCAGGGCGTAGCCCTCGACCATGTCGCGCTGCTCCGTCGAGGTCGTGAGGATCACGACGGGCAAGAACGCGGTCCGCGGGTGTGCGCGGATCCGCCGCAGCACCTCGAGGCCGTCGAGGCGGGGCAGCTTGAGGTCGAGCAACACCAGCAGGGGCGGCGTCGCGTGCAACTCGCCGTGCAGATGGCCGAGAGCCTCGACGCCATCGCGCGCGACCACGATGGGATTGGCGAACGCCGCCCGCTTGAACGCGTGCAGCGTCAGGAGCTCGTCATTGGCGTTGTCCTCGACAAGCAATAGCCAGCTGGAGGTCACAGGGCTCATCTGCATTCCACCGTTGGCATATACTATCCTCCATGGCTCGGGTGCGGGTATTGCTCGTGGAGGACAACCCTGCTGACGCGCTGCTCGAGCAGCGCGCCCTCGAGCGAGCCGGCTACGCCCTCGACGTGACCCGCTGCGAGACCCTGGCCGAGTTCCGCGACGCCCTCGAGCACCCCTGGGACCTGGTGATCACCGACCACGTCCTCCCCGGATTCACGGGTTCCGCGGTGATCGAGCTGGTGCGCACGCATGCACCCGACACGCCGACGATCGTCGTCTCCGGCGTGCTCGGCGAGGAGGCCGCGGTCGCGGCGATGCGCGCGGGCGCCGCGGACTTCGTCGTGAAGGGCAACCTCGCGCGCCTCGGCAACGTCGTCGAGCGGGCGCTCGGCGAGGCGGCCGAGCGCCGCGCCCGGCGCGCCGCGGAGCAGGCGCTCGCGGCGCAGGAGCGCAGCTATCGCGAGCTGTTCGACGCCGCCGCCGTCGCGCTCCTCCGCGTCGATCTGCGCCCGCTGATCGCGCACCTCGCCGACCACGGGCCGGTGCCCGACAACCTCGACGAGCTGCGCCGCGCGCTGCGCAGCGACGAAGCCCGCCTGCACCGGCTGATCGGGATGGTCACGGTGCGCGACGCCAACGCCGCGGCCTGCGAGCTGTTCGAGGTCGATCACGTCGACGAGCTGCGGGGCAGCCTCGCGCGCTCGATCCGGCCCGGGTCGCTCGCGTCGCTGACCGAGGTGCTGGTCCAGGGCGTGCGGGCCCCGAGCCGCCTGCAGCAGGAGGTCACGCTCGAGACCCTCCGCGGGCGGCGGCGCCAGCTCGTGCTCACGATGGCGCTGCCGCGCAGCGGCGACCGCGGCGAGATCGTCGTGAGCCTGCTCGACGTCACCGACCTCCGCGATCTCGAGAATCAGATGCGCGCCGCCCAGCGCCTCGAGTCGGTGGCGCGGCTCGCCGGCGGGATCGCGCACGACTTCAACAACCTCCTGACCGTGATCGGCAGCTACACCGGGTTCGTCCGCGCGACCCTGTCCGCCGACGATCAGCGCGACGCCGATCTCGAGGCCGTCGAGGAAGCCACGCGCCGTGGCACCGCGCTGATCCGGCAGCTGCTCACGTTCAGCCGGCAGGCGCCGATCGAGGCGGTCGCCGACGTCGTCGACGTCGTGCGCACGGTCCACGAGCTGCACCGGATGATCGGGCGCGTGCTCGGCGAGGACATCGCGCTCGACGTCCGGACCGGCGTCCCCACCGCGACGGTGCAGCTGTCGACGACGTTGCTCGAGCAGGTGCTGATGAACCTGGTCGTCAACGCGCGCGATGCGATGCCGCGCGGCGGCCCGCTCGGCGTGCGGGTCGACCTGACCGAGCTCGACGCGCGCAGCGCGAGCGCGGTGGGCGCGGCGCCCGGCCACTACGTCCGGATCGAGGTCGAGGACGCCGGCATCGGCATGGACGCCGCGACCCAGGCCCGGATCTTCGAGCCGTTCTTCACGACCAAGGCGCTGCACGTCGGCACCGGCCTGGGCCTGTCGACGGTCTACGGGATCGTGCGCCAGGCCGGTGGCCACATCGAGGTCCGCTCGCAGGTCCAGGTCGGGACCGTGATGCGCGTCTTCCTGCCCTACGTCCCGGGCGCGCTGGCGCGCACGACCGCGCCGCTGCCGGTGGTCGAGGGCGGCGGCGCCGGCACGATCTTGCTGATCGAGGACGACGATCTGGTGCGCAACGCCACCGCCCGCATGTTGACCCGCGGCGGCTACCAGCTGCTCCTCGCTGGCACCGGGGAGGACGCCGTCGCGCTCGCGCGCGTGCACGCCGGCGCGCTGAGCTGCGTCGTCACCGATGTCGTCATGCCGGGGCTGCACGGCGACGAGCTCGTGCGCCAGCTGCGCGCGCTGCTGCCGCAGACGCCGGTGCTGTGCGTGTCGGGCTACCCCGCCGACTTCACGGAGGCCGACGGCGGAGCGCTCGCGTTCCTCGCCAAGCCGTTCGCGTCCAGCGACCTGCTCGCGAAGATCCGGGTCCTCACCGGGCGCGAGCGCAGCGCCGGGGCCGCGCGAACGTGACCGGCCGTCCAAGGATCATCGCGGCGTGGCGGCGCTGATCCGCCACCGCGCGCTCGCCGCGCTGATCGCGATCGGCGCGCTCGGCGCATCCCCCCTCGCCCACGCCGCCTCCGAGCACGTCGTGCTCCAGCTGAAGTGGCGGCACCAGTTCCAGTTCGCCGGTTACTACGCGGCCCAGCTCCAGGGCTACTACCGCGACGCCGGCCTCGACGT
>JAIOQA010000073.1 GCA_021413675.1 Deltaproteobacteria bacterium
CTGCGCGAGCGCGGGCGCGCCGCCGCGACGGTCGTGATCGGCGCGGTGCTGATGCTGTTCCTCGCCGGGCTCATCGAGGGCATCTTTCGCCAGACCGTCACCGACATCTACGTGCGCTACGCGGTCGCGATCACCACGGCGATCGGCTGGGGCCTGTACATCGGGCTGGCCGGGCGCGGCCGTGACGCCGCGCTGGCCGCCGAGGTCGCGCGATGAGCGCGACGCGGGCGCCGCTCACCGCGCACGCGCTGCGCCGCGCCGAGCACGCTGGCCTCGGCCGCGAGATCAAGACGCCCGAGGGCATCCCGATCCACTTCACGCTGGCGCGCGCCGGCGATCGGGCCGCGGCGTTCGCGATCGATCTGGTGATCCAGATCGCCGCGCTGATGCTGGTCGCGGTGGTCGCGGGGCTCGCCCTGGGGCGCGAGGCCGAGGCGTCGTGGCTCACGCCGGTGATCCTGATCCTGTCGTTCCTGCTCGTGAACTTCTACTTCGCGTTCTTCGAGATCCGCTGGCAGGGCGCGACCCCGGGCAAGCGCCGGGTCGGGCTGCGGGTGATCGACGCCCGCGGCGGTCAGCTCGAGACCACCGCGGTGCTCGCGCGCAACCTGGTGCGCGAGCTCGAGGTGTGGACGCCGGCGCGCTTCCTGGTCGCGGGCGGCGTGATGTGGCCGGGCGCGCCGGGCTGGGCGGTCGTGCTCGCGTCGGCGTGGACCTTCGTGTTCCTGTTCATGCCGCTGTTCAACAAGGACCGCCTGCGGGTCGGCGATCTGATCGCGGGCACGCGGGTCGTGATGCAGCCGCGGGTCGTGCTGCTGCCGGACCTGGTCACCGTGGTCGCGCCGGCGCAGGTCGCGGCAGTCGCCGGCCCGGCGGTCGCGGGCGCGCGCGCCTACGTGTTCACCGACGCCCAGCTCGCGGTCTATGGCATCTACGAGCTGCAGGTGCTCGAGGGCGTGCTGCGCGGCCAGGCCGACCGCGCCCACCAGGTCGCGGTCCAGACCGTGGCCGAGAAGATCCGCGCGAAGATCGGCTACGACCAGCCGGTGACCGACGACGAGGCCTTCCTCCGCGACTTCTACGCCGCGCTGCGCGGCCACCTCGAGCAGAAGATGCTGTTCGGCCACCGGCGCGAGGACAAGCACGCGCGCTGACCGCGCGCCGGTGCGTGTGCGCTACGCGAAGACCTGGCCGAGCTCGGCGGCGCTGGTGCCTTCCTTGTCCCGGCGCAGATAGAAGTACAGCACCGCGGACATGACGGCGGTCAGCGAGCCGGCCATGACCATGCGCAGCAGGTCGAGGTAGATGAACGCCGGCACCGTGAGGGACTTCGACAGTCCATTCTGGACGATCAGCTGGGTGCCCGACACGATCGCGGACTCCACCATCATGAGACCGAAGATGCCCCAGCGGTTCCCCGCGGTCAGCGTCCGGCTGCGCTTGAGCGCCCCGATCAGCCCGGGTCGCTCGATCACCGAGGCCTGGGTCGCGACGGCCAGCATGCAGCTGAGGATCATCCCCGGAATGACCAGCGCGAGGATTCCGAGCACGACGCAGAGCATCACCAGCAACGACACGACCAGCGACGGCAGGAACCGCTTGAGCCCGGTGGCCACGCACGCGCCAAACGAGGCCCGCTGGCCTTGCAGCTCCATGACGACGCCGTAGGTGAGCGCGGCGCCGGCGATGATGTTCAAGAGCACGAGCGCACCCGGCGAGGCCTGGTGAATCTGGTTGATCAGATGGAGGCGATGGACGGTCATCTCCCCCTGCGTGAGCACGACCAGCGGAACGATGAGTGGCAGGTAGATGAGCGCGGTGATGACGCCGAACGACAAGATGTTCTTGCCCCAGACCCGGAAGCCGACGGTGAGAACTTCGCCGACCGTGAACTGCTCATTCATGACGAAACCCTTCCCGCCGTGCGATCGCGGGGGTGGATGCTGTTCGACCACTGGTGCGGGGACGATGCCGGCCGACGCGGCCGTTGGCTACGCGAAGACCTGGCCGAGCTCGGCGGCGCTGGTGCCTTCCTTCTCCTGGCGCAGGTAGAAGTAGGTGACCGCGGCCATGACCGACATGAGCGATCCGACGAGCACGGCGCGCAGCAGGTCGGCGTAGATGTACGCCGGCAGCTTCGCAAACACCTGCTGCTGGGTCATGTGCGCTGCGTCGGGCAACGCGATGTTCTCCACCAGCTTCGTGGCCGCGAAGTTGATCAAGCCGAGCACGAAGAGCATGCCGAAGATCTGCACGCGGTATCCGGCGGTGAGGAAGCGGCTGCGCTTCAGCGCGCCGATGATGCCGGGCTTCTCGATGACCGACGCCTGCGTCGATACGTACAGCATGCAGTAGACGATGACGGCGCCGACGAAGACACCGATGATGCCCACGCCGATGCAGAGCGCGCTGAGGAGCGCGACCCCGAGCGCCGGCAGGAAGCGCCTGATGCCGGTCGCGATGCATGCGCCGAACGAGGCGCGCTGACCCTGGAGGTCCATGACCACGCCGTAGGTCAGCGCGGCGCCCGCCATGATGTTCAGTAGCAGGATGAAGGCAACGCTGAACTTGGAGATGTCCGCGATGCGCAGCACCGCGGCGATATCCATGTGGCCCTGCGCGATGATCGCCAGCGGGATGATCAGCGGCAGGTAGACCATCGCGGTGATCACGAAGAACGGGATGAAGTTCTTGCCCCAGACGCGGAAGCCCGTCCCGAGAACCTTGCCGATCGTGAACTGCTCATTCATGACGAAACCCTTCCCGCCGAGTTCGATGCCGAGCATGCCCATCCCGGCTGCCGTGATGCAACCGCGGGGGCAGGCCCGCTGGCATTTGCCAGGTCGGCGGATGTGCGGGGCCTATCGCACCACCGCGCCGCGGGTTGCGTGCACGAAGTGCAGGCAGGCGCGAATTTCGCTCAGCGTCCGTGATTCGCGACCGTCGGGACCGCGATGCCGCCGGTGGCCTGCAAATCGAGCGCGGCTGGGTGCTCGCGGTAGTGGGCGCGGACCGCGGCGGCGAGCGCGGCCTTGGTGGGCTCGTCGACCGGCGCGGGCGTGGCGTCGGGCAGGGCGGCGACCAGCGCGTCGACCAGCGCGTCCTGCGGGGCGGGCACGCGCGCGCGCCATGACCGCAGCAGCGCGCGATCGACGTGCGAGGGCAGCGAGCCGAGGATGCCGACGTCGTTCTGATCGTGGATCAGGAGGCCCGAGGTGGTCCCGCGGTCGAGCGTGAGGACCTGGAAGAAGTAGAGCGTGTGGTACGCGAGCTGGGCGGCGCGATCGGCGGCGGTCGCCGCGCGGTGGCGCGCCAGCGCGTCGCCGAGGATGCGGGCGTAGGTCAGGGTCGCGGCCTCCCCGACCGCGCGGGCCAGCGCCTCATCGGCGGCGGGATCGGCGGTGGCGTGATCCTCGAGATAGAAGTGGGTGACCCCGCGGTGGCGGTCGAGCGCCGGGATCCAGAAGTAGCGATCGCCCTGGGCGTGGGCGCGGTCATCCTCGGCGGGCGCGGCCGCGCGCAGCGCCGCGGCGAAGGTCGCGGTGTCGGCGTCGTGCGGGATCGCCGGGTTGAGGTCGGCCATGATCCGCCAGTACGCGCGGCCGGCGCGCAGCTCGGTCCAGCTGACGTGGATGTGGACCGAGGGCGCGTGCGGATCGCGCGGGTGGATGATCGTCGACAGCGCGGTGGCGGAGCTGAGCGCGCGCGCCGGGTCGTCGTCGTAGTGGACCTGCGAGACGTTGATCGACGCGCGATCGAAGACCGCGGTGTCGCCGCACGCGAACCGGCTGCCGCCGCCGTGGCGACCGTCGTCGCGCAGCCAGCTGACCTCGGTGAACCGCGCGGGGTCGCCGTGCGCGGCCGCGACCGCCTCCAGCGCCGCGGCGAAGCCCGCGCGCAGCGACTGCACCAGAGCGAGGGCGCGCGCGGCGCCCGGCGAGGAGGCGAGGGTGAGGCTCACGCCGCGACGATAGCAGCGCGCGCGGACGCGCGACACGTTCGCGCGCGGACGCGACACCATCGCCCGCGGACGCGCGACACGGTCGAGTTGTGCGCGTCGGCCCGTGGACGTGATCGGGGCGCCGATCGCGCACGCGAGTTGCGTGCGCCTGGCCGGACCGGAAGGGGTTGCCACCATGTGCCAACAACTCGACCCACGCGGGCCGTACTCTGACCCCCAGGTGGCAGGCCGCGTTCCTCCAGCGCACGAGACCGTCGACTCGGACGACGCGACGCGCACGAGCACGGCCCAGACGACCGAGGGAGCCGCGCCGGGGGTGGAGCCGCCGGTGATGACCGCGGCAGGGCGGGCATCGTACCGGGATCCGGATCGCTACCAGATGCTCGGAGAGCACGGGCGCGGCGGCCTCGGGCGCGTGATGCGCGCTCGCGACACGGAGATCGGCCGCGACGTCGCGGTCAAGGAGCTGTTGCACCGCGATCGCGCCGCGGAGGCGCGGTTCGTCGGCGAGGCGCTGATCACCGCGCGCCTCGAGCATCCCGGGATCGTGCCGGTCTATGAATCGGGCCGGTGGCCCGACGGCACGCCGTTCTACGCGATGAAGCTGGTGTCCGGGCGATCCCTGCGCGAGCTGATCCGCGCGGGCGCGTCGTTCGAACAGCGGGTCGGGCTGGTCGCGAACCTGATCGCGGTCGTCGACGCCATCGCCTACGCGCATTCGCGGCGGGTCATCCATCGCGATCTGAAGCCAGCCAACGTCATCGTCGGCGATTTCGGCGAGACCGTGGTCATCGACTGGGGCATCGCCAAGGTGCTGTCGGACACCCGGGCGGACGGCGAGCCCGACGCCGGACCCTATCGAGCGGCGCTGGCGCCCGAGCTCACCGCGGCAGGCACCGTCCTCGGCACGCCGGCGTACATGGCACCCGAGCAGGCCAGCGGGGAACCGGTCGACGAGCGAGCCGATGTCTACGCGCTGGGCGCGATCCTGTGCGCGATCGTCACCGGACACTCGCCGACCCGCGGCGAGATCGACGTCAGGCTCGACGCCAGCGGCGCGCCGGCGGACCTGCGCGCGATCGTGCGCAAGGCGACGCAGGTCTCGCCCTCGGAGCGCTACGCCTCGGCGAAGGCGCTCGCTGCGGATCTGCGCGCGTACCAGCGCGGGCAACGGGTGGAGGCGCACCACTACACCGCGCGCGAACGGGCCCGTCGCTGGCTCGCGCGTCACCGCGCGGTGGTGCGGCTCGCGGCGGTGGCGCTGGTCGCGCTGGTCGTCGCGATCACGTGGGCGGCCATCGGGCTGAAGCGCGAGCGCGACGTCGCGAACGGCGAGCGCGATCGGGCCGAGCAGGCGAGCGCCGCCGCCCGGCGCTCGGCCAACGCGCGGCTGCTCGCGCAGGCCGACGCGCTCATCGCGCGCGATCCCTCGGCGGCGCTGACCGCGCTGCGCGACTATCCGCCCGATGGCGACGAGCCCGAGCGCCGGCAGCGCCTCGCCGCCGAGGCCGACGGGCTGGGCGTCGCGCGCTGGATCCTGCGCGGGCAGGACGCGGGGATCTTCGCGCTCGCGCCGATCGGCGAGCACGAGCTGATCTCGCTCGGCCGCGATGGCGTGATGGACGCGTGGGATCTGGCCGCGGCGACCTCGCGGCGCGTCGCCGACCACCTCGATGGCCCGTTGCCCGCCATGATCGTCACCGAGGCCGGCACGCTCGTCGTCGCGCGGGCCAGCGGGACCATCGCGCTCATCGATCCGCACGCGACGCCCGCGCTGCAGGGCGAGCTGACCGGTCACCAGGCGTTCGTCTACGACCTGGCGCTGTCGCGCGATCGACGCCGGCTCGTGTCGACGAGCGACGATCACACCGTGCGGGTCTGGGACCTCGCGACCCGCCGCGAGCTCGCGCGGATCGACACCGTCGCCGCGATCGGCCGTGCGCGCCTGGTCGGCGCCAGCGACGTGGTCGGCTGCGGCCTCGATGGCGTGCTGCGGCGGTGGCACCTCGATTCGCACACCGAGACCGCGCTCGGCGCCTGCGACGTGGCGCTCGAGATGGGCTCGTCGATGGCGCTGTCCGCGGACGAGCGCTGGCTGGCGGTGCCCGACGCCCAGCACGCGCCGGTGCTCTACGATCTGGTGGCGGGCACGCACCGCGCGCTGCCCGCGTTCGGCGCGCCCATCAGCGAGATCGCGCTCGGCCACGGCGTGCTCGCGGCGGCGAGCCTCGACGGCGACGTCCGCTATCACGATCTCGCGACCGGGGAGCTCTTGCTCGAGGATCACCACGAGGGCGCCGCGTACCGGGTCGCGATCGGCGCGAGCGGGTACGCCGCCAGCGTCGGCGAAGACGGCGTGGTGCGGGTCATGAACCTCGACAGCGGGCTGCGCCTGGCCCTGCGCGGCCACGGCGCGGCGCTGTGGAGCCTCGCGTTCTCGCCCTCGGGCGGGCAGCTGATCACCGGCGATCTCCAGGGCGAGACCCGGGTCTGGCAGCTGCCCGACCTCGGCGTCGTCGGCCACCGCGCGCACCACGAGCGCGTGCTGTCGCTGGCGGCGACCGGGCAGGGCGACTGGCTGGTGAGCTCGTCGCGCGACGGCACGGTCGCGGCGTGGAACTGGCGCACCGACGAGATCCGCGCGACCTCGACGCCCGACACGTCGGTCGCGCTGGTCGCGGCTGGCGCGACCAGCCAGGTAGCGCTCGCCACCGACGACGGCCGGCTGCTGCTCTGGGATCCGAGCGCGCCGGCGCCCGCGCTGCGCGAGCTCCGGCCCCGCGGCCCCGCGGTCCTGGCGGCGCGCTGGGCGGGGCCCGACACGATCGTCGTGGGCGACACGACCGGCGCCATCTCCGCCTGTCGGCTCGACGCCGATCGCTGTCGCGTGCTCGCCGCGATCCCGGGCAGCGTGTCGGCGCTCGCGGTCGCCGCGAACGCCCAGATCATCGCGGTCTCGACCTCGGGCGAGATCGCGATCATCGACATGGCGCGCGCGGCGGTCGTGGCGCGGGTCGGGCACGCCGGGCGCGTGATGGGCGTGGCGAGCGCGCCCGACGGCTCGTTCGTGACCGGCGGCGACGATGGTCAGGTCGAGCGCTGGCATCGCCAGGGCTCCGCGCTCGCGTCGCGGGTGCTGTGCACCGGGGCGCCGGTGCGCTGGCTGGGTGCAGGCCCCGGTGACGTGGCGATCGCCGAGGTCGCTGACGGATCGGTGTGCGTCGCGGCCGGCGACCAGGTCACGATCCTCGCGGGCGTGCATCAGGGCGAGGTGCGCGGGTCGGCCGCGAGCCCCGATGGGCAGACGCTCTTCACCGGTGGCGAGGATGGCCGCCTGGTGGTCTGGGACTCCGTCACCCATGCGCACGCGGTCGTCCGCGGCCATCGCGGCTACATCGGCAACCTGGTCCTCGTCGATGACGGCCGGCAGCTGGTGTCGTCCGGGCTCGACGGGTTCGTGCGGCGCTGGCCCGCGGCGGCCCTGCGCGCGCGCCTGGTTCCGCGTCCGCCTCCGGACCTCGACGCCTGGCTGGCCACCGAGGCTCCCCACACGCTTTCTGTGACGAGTACGGCATCCCCCCAACGACACGCGATCAAGGAGTAGCGATCATGAACAAGAAGCTCGACCTGGTGCCCCGCAAGCTGACCCTGCAGCGCGAAGCGCTGCGGCGCCTCGACCTCGACGACACGCAGCTGAAGGCGGTGGCCGGCGGCAACACGACCGATTGCATCGCGATGTCGATCAGCTGTTCCAAGACGCCGGATCGGAGCGCCGGCGCGCCCGGCACCAACCCCTAGGCCGGGATGGCATCGCCTCGGTCGACGACGCACAGCTTCTCGAGGTACTCGGCGTCCCCCTCGTCGAGCGGGCCGCGCTCGAGCGCCTGGGCCAGGGCCGCGAGCTGGGCCAGCGTGCGCGGCGCGCAGAGGAGCCCGTCGATCGCCCGATGCGACAGCGCATGGCGGTAGTGATCGACGATGTCGGGGCACCAGTGGTCCGCCGACACGCCGAGGCTGCGCAGCCGCGCCGGCGCGACATACCCGCCGGTGCTGGTGAAGTTGTAGACCAGGCCGCGGCGCTGGCGGATGTGCGGGAACAGCTCGGCGGTCGCCTTCGGGTGCGCCGCGTTGAACCGCACGAACGCCAGATCGACCAGGTCGTGGGTGATGGCCTCGCGCGCCGCCGCGCGATCGTGGAACGACGCGGCGAGCGCCCGCGCGCCGAACCGTCCGGCCGCCACGTGATCGCGCAGCGCGGGGAGGCGCGGCAACAGATCGCTCGCGTACGCGCCGCCCGCGACCAGCACGTCGAGGCGCTCGAGCCCGGGCAGCGCGTCGACGAGCTCCTGGAACGGCATCGCCTGGAACTCGGGCTGCGTGACGTAGGCGACGCCCGCGACGATCACCTCATCCCGGTCGACGCGCTGGAACAGGTCGGCGAGGCCGCGGCGCGTCTGCTCGTACAGCGGCCAGTGCATGTCGCAGGTCACGAAGAAGGCGTTGATGCCGGCGTCGAAGGCCGCGCCGATCACCGCCGGGTCGTCGGTGATGCCGACACAGAACGGGCTCAGCGACAAGCCGGTGTCGCGCAGCCGCAGCCGATCGACGAGGCGCGGGAGCGCGGTCCGCAACTCGCGGTGAGCGACGGGCATGGCGTCCAGCATACACGCGGCGCCGCGGCGCGCCGCGCGGCGGTCAGTACGCCAGGTTCGACGGGATCATGCGCTCGACCTCGACCACCGCCACGCCCGCGCGGTGGGCGTACTCGGTGACCTGATCGCGATCGACGCGGCCGACCGCGAAGTAGCGCGAGTCGGGGTGCGCGAAGTACAGGCCGGAGACCGAGGCGGTCGGCCACATCGCGAGGCTCTCGGTCAGGCGCACGCCGTGGTGGTCGGCGTTGTCGAGCAGCGCGAACAGCTGGCGCTTGGGGCCGTGATCGGGGCAGGCCGGATAGCCGAACGCCGGGCGGATGCCGCGGTAGGTCTCGGCGAGGATCTGCTCCTGGCTGAGGCCCTCGGTCAGGCCGTAGCCCCAGCCGTCGCGGACCTGCTTGTGCAGCCACTCGGCGCAGGCCTCGGCGAGGCGATCGGCGAGCGCCTTGCTCAAGATCGAGCCGTAGTCGTCGTGGTCCTTCTCGAACGCGGCGGCGAGCTCGTCGGTGCCGAGGCCGGCGGTCACGACGAAGACGCCGACGTGATCGAGCGGGCCGCCGACCGGCGCGATGAAGTCGGCCAGCGACAGGCAGACGTCCTTGTCCTCCTGCTGGCGCATCATCGGCAGGCGCGCGCGCTCGTGCTGGCGCGTGGCGTCGGTGTAGATGATGAGGTCCTCACCGTCGGACGCCGCCGGCAGGAAGCCGTAGGTCGCGCGCGCGCGCAGGAGCTTCTCGTCGATGATCCGGCGCAGGAGCGCCTGGCCGTCGGCGAACAGCTTGGTCGCGGCGTCGCCCTTCCTGGGGTCCTTGAGGATCGCCGGGTAGCGGCCCGACAGCTCCCAGGTGTGGAAGAACGGCGACCAGTCGATCCACGGCACCAGCTCCTCGAGCGAGGGCGCGAGGTTGCGCACGCCGACGAACGGCGGCGCCGGGATGGTCGTGCCGTCGAAGGTGAGCTTGGCCTTGCGGGCGCGCGCGTCGGTGAGCGACAGCATCGGCCGCTTGGCGCTGGCGACGTAGGCCTGGCGGACCTGCTCGTGCTTCGTCCGGACCTCGGACAGGTACTGCTCCTTGCCCTCGCCCATGAGCTTGCCGAGCACGCCGACCGCGAGCGACGCGTCGGGCACGTGGACGATCGGCCCCGAGTACATCGGCGCGATCTTGACCGCGGTGTGCTTGCCGCTGGTGGTCGCGCCGCCGATGAGCAGCGGCGTCGTCAGGCCGCGCCGCTCCATCTCCTTGGCCACCCCGATCATCTCGTCGAGCGACGGCGTGATCAGGCCCGACACGCCGATCACATCCACGTCGAGCTGCTTGGCGGTGTCGAGGATGGTCTGGGTCGGCACCATCACGCCGAGGTCGGTGACCTCGTAGCCGTTGCAGCGCAAGACCACCGCGACGATGTTCTTGCCGATGTCGTGGACGTCGCCCTTGACCGTGGCGATCACCATCCTGCCCTTGGTCGAGCGCGCGCCGGTGCGCTCGCGCTCGGCCTCCATCAGCGGCTCGAGGATCGCGACCGCCTTCTTCATGACGCGCGCGCTCTTCACGACCTGGGGCAGGAACATCTTGCCGGCGCCGAACAGCTCGCCGACGTGGTTCATGCCGTCCATCAGCGGGCCCTCGATGATGTCGAGCGGCTTGGCGTAGATCGTGAGCGCCTCGGCGACATCCACGTCCACGAAGTCGGCGCTGCCGATGACCAGCGCGTGGGCCATGCGCTTGGCCAGCGGCTCCTTGCGCCAGGCCAGCTCGTCGCCCTTGGCCGGGCCGCCGTCGTCGGAGATCCGCGCGGCCTTGTGCAGCAGGCGCTCGGTGGCATCCGGGCGGCGATTGAGCACCAGGTCCTCGACCAGCTCGCGCAGCTCGGGCTCGAGGTCGTCGTAGACCGCGAGCTGGCCGGCGTTGACGATCGCCATGTCGAGGCCGGCCTTGATCGCGTGGTAGAGGAACACCGCGTGGATCGCCTCGCGCACGCGCGGCGAGGTCCGGAACGAGAACGACAGGTTCGACACGCCGCCCGAGACCTTGCACAGCGGCAGCTCGTGCTTGATCCGGCGCACCGCCTCGATGAAGGCCACGGCGTAGTCGTCGTGCTCCTCCATGCCAGTGCCGACGGTGAGGATGTTCGGATCGAAGATGATGTCCTCGGCCGGGAACCCGACTTCCTGGGTCAGGATGCGGAACGCGCGGTGGGCGATCGCGAGGCGATGATCGACCGTGGTCGCCTGGCCGGTCTCGTCGAACGCCATGACCACGACCGCGGCGCCGTAGCTGCGCACGACCCGCGCCTGGCGGCGGAATTCATCTTCGCCCTCCTTGAGCGAGATCGAGTTGACGACGCCCTTGCCCTGGAGGCAGGCGAGCCCGGCCTCGATGACCGAGAACTTCGAGCTGTCGATCATCACCGGGATGCGGGCGATGTCGGGCTCGGCGCCGATCAGGTTCAGGAACCGCCGCATCGCGGCGACGCCGTCGAGCATGCCCTCGTCCATGCAGACGTCGAGGATGTTGGCGCCGCCGGTCACCTGCTGGCGCGCGACCGCGACCGCCTCGTCGTACTTGTCGTCCTTGATGAGGCGGCGGAACGCGGCCGAGCCGGTCACGTTGGTGCGCTCGCCGATCATCACGAAGTTGGTCTCGGGCGTGACCGTCAGCGGCTCGAGGCCCGACAGCCGCAGGAACCGGGTCGGCGTGGCCGGCTGGCGCGGCTTGACGCCGTTGACCGCGCGGGCGATCGCGGCGATGTGCTCGGGCCGGGTGCCGCAGCAGCCGCCGACCAGGTTGAGCATGCCCTCGCGCGCGAACTCGCCCAGCACCTGCGCCATGTGCGCGGGCGTGTCGTCGTAGCCGCCGAGCTCGTTGGGCAGGCCGGCGTTCGGGTAACACGCGACCCGGGTCTTCGCGAGCCGGGCCAGCTCGGCGACGTGCGGCCGCATGTCGTCGGCGCCGAGCGCGCAGTTGACGCTGACCGCGAGCAGATCGATGTGGCTGATCGAGGCGTGGAAGGCCTCGACGGTCTGGCCCGACAGCGTGCGGCCCGAGCGGTCCGGGATCGTGACCGAGGCGATCACCGGCACGCGGCGCGCGCCGTGGGCGAACGCCTCGTTGATCGCGTAGAGCGCGGCCTTGCAGTTGAGCGTGTCGATGTGGGTCTCGGGCAGGAGGACATCGCAGCCGCCCTCGATCAGCGCCTCGGCCTGCTCGCGGAAGGTCGCGACCAGCTCGGCGAAGGTGATCGCGCGCGCGCCGGGATCGTTGACGTCGGGCGACAGCGACGAGGTCTTGGTCGTGGGGCCCATCGAGCCCGCGACCCAGCGCGGCCGGCCATCGGCGGCGGTCGCGCGATCGGCGGCGCGGCGCGCGAGCCGGGCGCCGGCGAGGTTGATCTCGCGGGTCCAGGGCTCGAGGCCGTAGTCGGCGAGCACCACGCCGGTCGCGCCGAAGGTGTTGGTCTCGACCAGATCCGCGCCCGCGATGAGGAAGTCGTAGTGGATGTCCTCGATCGCCTGGGGCTGGGTCAGCACGAGCAGGTCGCTGGCGCCCTTCAGCGACATCGGGTGATCCCGGAACTGCTCGCCGCGGAACTCGGCCTCGCCGAACCCGTAGCCCTGGATCATCGTGCCCATGGCACCGTCGAGAACGACGATGCGGCGCTCGAGCGTGTCGCGGAGGAGATCAGCGGCGGACATCGACCCTCGGTACCATGTTCGCGCCGTCGAGCCAACGTCGTGACGCGGTCGGCCGTGACCGCGGTTCGGCCAGGTGGTCGGCGCCTGGACCGATCACCAGGCTCCGGGCCGGTGTCTACGCGGCGCCCGGCCGCAGGTACGCGAGCACGTCGGCGGCGGTGTAGCTCGCGCGATCGCCGAGGAAGCGATCGATCGCCAGCAGATCGTCGCCGCTGGTGACGAGCGGCGGCTCGACGCCGCGATCGCGGACCTGGCCCAGGCCGATCGCGGCGGTGAGCCGGTTGCAGAGGCATCGCCGCCCTTGCGTGTCCTCGAGCTTGCCGCCCTTGGCGAGGTACTGCGGGATCGGCTCGCCCGAGCAGCGATAGCCGATCGTGCCGTCGGGCGCGGCGTACGCGACCCGCAGGTAGCCGAGGTCGCAGACCCGCTCGCGCTCGACGTGCGCCGCCGGGTTCTCGGGCCAGTTGACGACCTTGAACGGATAACCGGTGGGCGAGGCATGGGCGTCGGTGGTGATGTCGATCTCGCCGGTGCGCGCGTGCTCGAGCACCGAGCGCTTGAGCGCCGGCGTCATGCCCGACTCGTCGCAGAAGGCGAACAGCGTACCGACCTGGATGCCGGCGGCGCCGGCGGCGCGCGCGGCGACGAGGCCCTCGGGACTGCCCTGGCCGCCAGCCAGCCAGAACGGCAGGCCGAGCTCGCGCAGCTTGGCCAGATCGACGACGTCGCGCGGCCCGTAGAGCGGCTCGCCGCGCAGGTTGGTGCGGGGCTCGCCGCGCGGTGGCGCGTTGTGGCCACCGGCGGTCGGGCCCTCGATGACGAAGCCATCGACGCGGCCGTTGGCCTTGCGCGCGAGCACGGTGGCGAGCGAGTTGCTCGCGATGATCGCGAGGAACGCCGGGCGCGCGAGCGGCGGCGGCAGCTCGTCGGGCCAGTGGATCGCGGGATCGAAGGTGAGGTGCTCGACGCGGCCGTCGGGCAGGCCCTCCACGTCGAAGCGGATCGCGGCGGGCTGGTGGGCCGCGAGGGCGTCGAGCGCGCCCGGAATCTCGCGCGGTATCCCGGCGCCCATCAAGATCGCGTCGACGCCCGCGAGCATCGCGCCGTAGAGCGAGGGCAGCGTCGGGATCTGGATCTTCGCGAGCAGGTTCATGCCGACCAGGCCGTCGTGCCCGGCCCTGGCGAGATCGACCTCGACGAACGCCGCCAGCATCATCATCCGCTGGCGCTCGGGCGGGATGATCTGACGCGCCATGGGCAGCACCTTGTAGGGCGTGCCGGGCGGGCGACCCTCGGGCAGGAAGTAGCGGCGCAGCACGTCCTCGGCCACCCCGCGCAGCGGGAACCGCGCCATCGAGCGGCGCAGGTGACCGCCGACATCGCCGTCCTGCAGCCGGCGGATCAGCGTGGACTCGGTGCCGGTGCCCGAGACCACGCCGAGCTGGCCGCGCTGCGCCACCGCGCGCGCGAGCTGCCAGCTCGACACGCCGACGCCCATGCCGCCCTGGATGATCTCGGGGAGAAACCACGATCGCGACGTGTCGAGGGATGCCATGGCCGCGACCGTAGGCGCGCGATCGCCGGCATCGGGTCAGCCGCGCGCCATCATCGCGCTCGCGCTGCGCCACGGTCGTGTCAGGGGCGGCGCGCGTGCGGCGTGGTGTCGCGGCGACAACCGCACGCGCGACCAGGGCCGATCAGGCGCAGCACACGCCCTGGTAGGAGCCGCGCGAGTACCAGTTGCCGAGCTTGCCGCCGACGACCTGGGCCAGGGGGGCTGCCTCGCGCGTGTCGAGCTCGCGGATGGTCTGCGTGTCGAGCTGGAGCTTCTTGGTCGCCATGGGCTTCTTCATCGGGATCTCCTGGGTCGCGCGACGGAACGTCCGCCGCACTCCAGCGGATAGCATCCCGCGCGCTCGGCTCTATGTCGGTGCACGGCGATGTCCCGCCAATGCCGCGCGATGCCGTGATGCGCCGCGACCGGGGGCACACGCCCCGACTCGGGGCTCAGGATCGCGTCCGGTGTTGCTTGGTCGCGGACTTCTTCGCAGCGGGCTTCTTCGCAGCGGGCTTCTCCGCCTTCGCCTTCTTCGCCGCCTTCGGCTTCTTCGGCGGCGGCACCGGCAGCGCATCGGCGGTGATGCGCACCAGCTCCGACAGCCAGTCGCGATCGTCCCAGCGATCGCCGCTGATCCACATCCAGCCCTTGGCGCCGGGATAGGGCGGCCGCAGCTCGACCTCGCCGAGCAGGGCCTCCCCGGGCGAGGTCGGCTTGATGAACAGCTCGTCGTCGGCGACCAGCGCCACCAGCTTGGGGCCCATGAACACGCCGTACTCGCCGAACATCTTGCGGGCCGCGACCGGGCCGGCGTCGGCCATCTGCTCGACGAGGAAGTCGGCGACGGATTGCTTCGAGGCCATGCGGAAAAGCTCCTGCGCGGCGTGAGTCCGCGCCCTCCCCATCATACGGGCGCGCGTGGTTTGCGGTATCAACGATGCTTGCTGACGTTGCTGCGGAACGCGCAGGTCTTCGCCCCGGGGCCGCGGGGGCGATGTGACCTCCTGATCGGCGGCGGTCAGATCCTGGCGATCGACGCCACCCTCCCCGCCGTCGCGCTCGCCGAGGAGATCGATCTCCGCGGCGCGCGGCTCATCCCCGGCCTGATCGACGGCCACGTCCACGTCACCGGCGGCGGCGGCGAGTCGGGCTTCGCGTCGCGGGTGCCGCCGATCGCGCTGTCGGAGCTGACCCGCGCGGGCATCACGACCGTCATCGGCCTGCTCGGCACCGACGGCACGACCCGCACGATCGCCGATCTGGTCGCGCGCACCCTCGGGCTGCGCGAGGAGGGCCTGTCGGCGTGGTGCTACACCGGCAGCTACCAGTGCCCGCCGCACACGCTGACCGGCAGCGTGCGCGGCGACATCGTCTTCGTCGACCCGATCCTCGGCGTGGGAGAGCTCGCGATCAGCGATCACCGCTCGTCGCAGCCGAGCTTCGAGGAGCTGGTCCGGGTCGCCGCCGACTGCCACGTCGCCGGGCTGACCTCGGGCAAGGCCGGTCACGTGCACCTGCACCTCGGCGATGGCACGCGCGGCCTCGATCTCGTGCGCCGCGCGATCGTCGAGACCGAGCTGCCCGCGCGCGTGTTCCAGCCGACCCACGTCAACCGCAACCGCCGGCTCTTCGAGGAATCGGTCGCGCTGGCGATCGCGCACGGCCTGCCGATCGACGTGACCGCGTTCCCGGCCGACGACGACGGCTACGACGCGCCGACCGCGATCGCGCGCTGCCTCGCCGCGCCCGGGTTCCCGGCGCAGCGCCTGACCTGCAGCTCCGACGGCGCGGGCTGCCTGCCGGTGTTCGATCGCGACGGCGTGCTGGTCGAGATGGACATCGGCCGGCCGGCCACGCTGCACGGCGCGCTGGTCGCGCTGCTGCCGGACTTCGCGCTCGAGCGCGTGCTGCCGGTCTTCACCGCGAACGTCGCTCAGCAGCTGCGCCTCGGGCGCAAGGGTCGGATCGAGGTCGGCGCCGACGCCGATCTGGTCGTGCTGGCCGCCGATCACGGGATCGACAGCGTCATGGCGCGCGGGCGCTGGATGGTGCGCGCGGGACAGCCGATGATGCTCGGGATGTTCGAGCGCAGCAGTACCCGCCCTCCATCGTCGTCTCCCGCGGGAGCCATCTCGTGAGCCCGGCCCGGGTCGAGGGCGACGCCCGCCGCGGCTGGATCGTCCCGGTCGGCGGCGCCGAGGACAAGGTCACCCACGACGCCCGGATCCTGCGCCGCTTCGTCGCGGTCTCGGGCGGCGCCGAGGCCCGCATCGCGGTGATCCCGACCGCGTCGATGCTGGCCGACACCGGCAGCCGCTACGAGAACCTGTTCCGCGAGCTCGGCGTCGCCGACGCGACCGCCTTGCCCTACGCCGAGCGCGCCGACGCCGCGCGCCCCGACTGGATGGCGGTGCTCGACAGCGCCACCGGCGTGTTCCTCACCGGTGGTCACCAGCTCCGGCTGTCCACGATCCTCGGCGGCACGCCGGTCGCGAAGGCGCTGCGCCGGTTGAACGCGAACGGCGTCACGATCGGCGGGACCAGCGCCGGCGCCGCGATCCTGTCGGAGCACATGATCGCGTTCGGCAAGGAGGGCGCGACCCCGCTCGCCGGCGCCGCCGCGCTCGCGCCCGGCTTCGGCCTCACCAACCGGATCATCATCGATCAGCACTTCCGGCAGCGCGATCGCCTCGGTCGCCTGCTGTCCGCGCTGGCCTACAACCCGTTCGCGATCGGCACCGGCCTCGACGAGGACACCGCGGCGTTCCTCGATCCCGATGATCGCATCGAGGTCGTGGGCTCGGGCGCGATCACGATCGTCGATGTCTCCGCGCTGACCCACTCGTCGATGGCGTCGGCGGGGCAGGGCGACCCGATCTGCATGACCGGTGTGCGCCTGCACATCCTGACCAACGGCGGCACGTTCGACCTCCACACCCGCGTCGCGCAGGCCCCGGCCGTCGCGCGCGATTGATCACCCACGACCCCCCGGAGCCCAGCCTTTGAAGATCCTCGAGCGGCGTGTCTATCGCGGCCCTAGCCAGTATGCGCACTTCCCGGTCATGCGGCTCACCGTCGATCTCGGTGATCTGGAGGCGTGGCCGAGCGCGAAGCTCGCCGGTTTCAACGCCGGCCTGCTCGAGGCGCTGCCGGGGCTCGATCAGCACACCTGCTCGTTCGGCGTCGCCGGCGGCTTCATCCGCCGCCTGACCGAGGACGATGGCACCTGGCTGGGCCACGTCCTCGAGCACGTCGCGATCGAGGTGCAGCAGCTCGCCGGCGCCAAGGTCACGTTCGGCAAGACCCGCGCGGCCGGCGCGCCGGGCCAGTACCACGTGGTCTACGAGTACGAGGAGGAGCGCGTCGGCGATGCCGCCGGCGATCTCGCGCTCGCGCTCTTGCAGAGCCTGTTGCCGGGCGAGTTGCGATCGTCATCGGCCGATCCCGCGTTCAGCTTTCGCGGCGAGCTCGACTCGCTGATCACGCTGGCCCAGCGCCGTCAGCTCGGCCCGTCGACCAGCTCGCTGGTCCGCGCCGCCGAGGCCCGCGACATCCCGTGGCTGCGCCTCAACGACTACTCGCTGGTGCAGTTCGGCCACGGCAAGTACCAGAAGCGCATCCAGGCCACGGTCACCAGCGAGACCCGCCACATCGCGGTCGAGATCGCCTCGGACAAGGAGGAGACCAACCGGATCCTCGGCGACCTCGGCCTGCCGGTCCCGCAGCAGCGCCAGGCGCGCAGCGCCGAGGAGGCCGCGCGCGCCGCCGAGCGCCTGGGCTACCCGGTGGTGGTCAAGCCGCTCGACGCCAACCACGGCCGCGGCGTGTCGATCAACCTCAAGACCTCCGACGAGGTCCGGATCGCGTTCGAGAAGGCACGCGAGCACGCGCGCACGATCGTGATCGAGACCTTCCTCGAGGGCTTCGATCACCGGATGCTGGTCGTCAACGGCCAGCTGGTCGCGGTCGCCAAGCGCGTGCCCGGCCACGTCGTCGGCGATGGCGTGCACACGATCGCGCAGCTGGTCGACATCGTGAACTCCGACCCGCGCCGCGGCATCGGCCACGAGAAGGTGCTGACCCGCCTCGAGTTCGATCACCAGGCGCTGCGCCTGATGGAGCAGAAGGGCGTCACCGGGGAGCACGTGCTCGCGGCCGGCGAGCAGTTCTTCCTGCGCTCGACCGGCAACCTGTCGACCGGCGGCACCGCGATCGATCTGACCGATGTCGTGCATCCGGACAACCGCGAGATGGCCGAGCGCGCGTCGCAGGCGATCGGCCTCGACGTGGCGGGCATCGACTTCATCACCCGCGACATCAGCCGCTCGTACCGCGAGGTCGGCGGCGGCATCTGCGAGGTCAACGCCGCGCCGGGCTTCCGCATGCACGTCGCGCCGACCGAGGGCAAGCCGCGCGACGTGGCCGGGCCGGTCATGGAGATGCTGTTCCCGCCGGGCGCGCCGGCGCGGATCCCGATCGCCGCGATCACCGGCACCAACGGCAAGACCACGACCTCGCGCATGCTCGCGCACATCCACAAGATGGATGGCCGCAAGGTCGGGCTCGCCACCACCGATGGCGTCTACGTCGACGGCGAGCGCACGGTGGTCGGCGACATGACCGGCCCGCGCGCCGCGCAGATGGTGCTGCGCGATCCCGAGGTCGATCTCGCGGTGCTCGAGACCGCGCGCGGCGGGCTCCTGCGCGCCGGCATGGGCTATCGCAACTGCGACGTCGGCGCGGTGCTCAACGTCGCCGCCGATCACCTCGGCCTGAAGGGCATCGACACGCTCGAGCAGCTCGCCGAGATCAAGCGGATCGTCGTCGAGGTCGCGCGCGGCACCGCGGTGCTCAACGCCGATGATGTCCTGTGCCTGAAGATGGCCGATCACACCAAGGCCGGCCGCATCGCGTACGTGACGATGAACCCGCGGCACGAGCTGGTGCGCCAGCACATCGCCGCCGGCGGGCTCGCGGCGGTGCTCGAGGATCAGATCCGCGGCCAGATGATCACGCTCTACGATCGCGGCGCACACCTGCCGCTGGTCTGGACCCACCTGATCCCGGCGACCCTCGAGGGCGCGGCCCTGCACAACGTGCAGAACGCGATGTTCGCGGCGGTGATGGCGTTCGCGATGGGCGTGAAGGTCGAGAACATCCGCCAGGGCCTCCGGACCTTCGACACCACGTTCTTCCAGGCGCCAGGGCGCCTCAACGTCTACGACAAGCTGCCGTTCAAGGTCATCCTCGACTACGGCCACAACCCGGCCGCGGTGCAGGCGATGGCCGATCTGGTCGGGCGGCTCGAGGTCGCGGGCCGGCGCATCGGCGTCGTGTCGGCGCCCGGCGATCGCCGCGACGACGACATCCTCGCGATCGCGCGGATCGCCGGCAAGGCGTTCGATCACGTCATCTTCCGGCGCGACGAGGAGCGGCGCGGCCGCGGCGCCGACGAGGTGCCGACGATGATGCAGGCCGCGGTGCTCGCCGATGGCGTGCCCGCCGATCGCGTGCAGGTGATCGTCGACGAGCAGCACTCGATCGACGCGGCGCTCAAGCTGGCCCAGCCCGGCGACCTGCTGGTCATCTTCGGCGACAACATCACGCGCTCGTGGAAGCAGATCATCTACTTCAAGGGCGAGGAGCCGGTCGAGGCGGCGCCGGCGGCGGTGGTGACGAACGCGCGGCCGCCGCGGCGCGCGGAGTCGATCGATCCCACGCTCAACGGCACGGTCATCGCCGACGAGCGCGGCGTGCGCCTGGCGCGCGAGACCGACGACTGACCGCGATGCGGCTCGTCGACTCGCGGCGCCTCACCGGTCCCAACCTCTACGCGCGCGAACCCGGCGCGATCGCCGAGGTGGCCTGGGATGCGGCGTGGCTCGACGCGGGCGGCGATCCGGATCACGCGATCGCGACCTGGCGCCGGCAGTTCGCGCGCATGGGCGTGCCGCTCTACTACGCCGCCGCGGTGGTCGCGGCGCGGCGCTATCACGGCGGCGCGGCGCTGTTCATCTCCGGCGCGTGGGACGAGCTGTTGCCGGCGACCGAGATCAACGAGTGGGCGGTCGCGAGCGCGGCCGCGGTGATCGCGGGTGAGGCCGAGCTGCCGCTCGAGCCGACCTTCACCGCGATCCAGGCGGCGCTCGAGGCCGCGCGGCGGCCCCGGCTCGAGGCGCTGGTGCGCGCGGCGCGCGCCAAGGACATCCCGCTCTTGATCGACGACACCCGGCTCACGCTCGGCAGCGGCGCCGACCTGATCGAGCTGCCCGCCGACGAGATCCTGCCGGCGCCCGAGGACATCCCGTGGGCCGCGCTCGCGCGCATGCCGATCGCGCTGGTCACCGGCACCAACGGCAAGACCACGACCACGCGGCTGGTCGCGCGGATCGCGCGGCTCGCGGGGCGCCACCCCGGCAACACCTCGTCGGACGGCGTCGCGGTCGACGAGCGGTTCATCGAGCGCGGCGACTGGAGCGGGCCCGACGCGGCGCGGCTGGTGCTGCGCCACCCGGGCGTGGACCTCGCGGTGCTCGAGGTCGCGCGCGGCGGCATCCTGCGCCGCGGCCTCGCGGTCGAGTCGGTCGACGTCGCGACGATCACCAACGTCAGCGCCGATCACCTGGGCAGCTACGGCGTCGATGACCTCGCGACGATGGCGCGGGTCAAGGCGGTGACCGCGCAGGTCGCGCGCACGGCGGTCCTGAATGCGGAGGATCCCGAGCTGGTCGCGATCGCCGCGACGCTGACCGTGCCGGTCATCTACTTCGCGCTCGATCCGGATCATCCCGTGGTCGCCGAGCACGTGCGGCGCGGTGGCAGCGCGTGGATCGTGCGCGACGCGGCGATCACGCACGTGCATGGCGGTCGCGAGCGCCGGGTCATCGCGGTGACGGACGCGCCGATCACCTTCGGCGGCCGCGCCGCGTACAACCTCGCCAACGCGCTCGCCGCCGCGGCCACCGCCACCGCGCTCGGGCTGCCCGACGACGCGGTGATCGCCGGGCTGCGCACGTTCACGTCGTCACCGGCCGACAACCCGGGCCGCGGCAACCTGAT
>JAIOQA010000539.1 GCA_021413675.1 Deltaproteobacteria bacterium
GACGCCGATCGCGGCCGCCGCGCCGGCGCTCGCGCCGTTCGCGCGCGTCAACCTGCCGCCGCCCACCGAGTCGGTGCGGTTCTCGATCCCGGCGCCGCCGCGCCGCCGCAGCCGCGCGCTGTTCATCGGCCTGGTCGCGGCGGCCGTCATCGGCGCGGGGATCGCGGTGCTCGCGCTCGCTCCCGGCCCGTCCGACGTCAGCGCGGCGCCCGGATCCGCCGCCGCGGCGCCGCCGACCGCGCCGCCGCCGCCCGCGAAGAAGGCTGCGGCCATCGCGCCGACCACGCCGCCGGCCCCGAAGACGGTCCGCCTGCGCGTGACCAGCGAGCCGAGCGGCGCCACCGTCGTGCTCGACGGCGAGCGCCTCGGCACCACGCCGTTCGACGCCACCGTGCCGGCGCGCACCCAGCCCGCGACCCTCAAGGTCCGCATGCAGGGTCGCATCGCCAAGAAGACCCAGGTCTCGCTCGACACCGACGTGACCTGGGACGTCGCGCTGCATCACTTGCAGTAGTGTCCGTTTGACACTATCATCGATGGATGTCGAGCTCGACGTCCGCCGATGCATCTCCCGTCATCGTGACCCCGCTGCGCCTGGGCCTCGGATCCTGGTCGGCCGCGGAGCTGTTCGAGCAGTACCCGCCGCAGCTCCGCGACAAGCGCAAGCAGCTGCTCCTCGAGCTCGCGGTCGCCGCCGGCCCGCCGCGCGGCGCGATCGAGGCCACCCGCTGGCGCGCGCCCGCGCTCGAGGCGCCGATCGCGATCACCGCGCCGACGATCGCGCTCGCGGCGGGCGCCTTCGACTACGCGCCCGCCGATGCCGGCGCGCAGGCGTGGTGGCTCAACTTCGCCGACGCGCACCTGTTCGGCTTCTACGGCGGCCCGCTGCTGGCGCAGGACGAGCTGCAGGTCGCCGAGCATCCGATCCTGGCCTCGGTGCGCGAGGCCTTCGACGATGCCTCGAGCGCGGCGATCCAGCCCTACACCCGTGACGCCGACGGCGCGACGCCGGTGCTGGTGCGCGGCGCCGAGCGCCGGATCGCGATCGATCTCGCGCCCGGCCCGGGCCGCCCGCGCGGGCTCTACGGCAACCACTTCGCCGCGACCGCGCCCGACGCGATCCGCGCCGGGGTCACCGCGCTCGTGCCCGCGCCGGCGCACAACATCCTCGCGATCGCAGCGCCCAGCCCGGGCCACGGCATCTACGCGCGCGCGACGATCGTCGACGCGCTCACCACCGCGACCGGCGGCTTCGCGGCGGCGCGCGTGCTGAGCCACGGCGATGGCCTGCGCGCGATCGTCCACACCGGCGCGTGGGGCACCGGCGCGTTCGGCGGCAACAAGGTGCTGATGGCCGCGGTCCAGCTGATCGCCGCGCGGCTCGCGCGGCTCGACGGCCTGGTCTTCCACGCCATCGGCGCGGAGTCGATCGCCGCGTTCGAGGAGGCGGTCACCATCGCAACAACGATCGTCCCGCCAGGCGCGACCGTCGCCGATCCGCTGGCGATCGTCGATGCGCTCATCGCCCACGGCTTTCGCTGGGGCGTCTCCGACGGCAACTGAGCGCAGCCGACGCTAGCCGCGGTGCAGCCCGTCGCCGGCGCGCGCGAGCCCCTCGGCCGCCGCCGCCGCATCGCGGATCACCTCGCCGTGCCCCGGGATGACCCGCGTCAGCCCGGGCGTGGCCGCGAGCCGGCGCAGGTGCGCGGCCCACGCGGCCTTGTTCTTCACCAGCCCGAGCCGGGCGGTGCGCGTGACCTTGGGCCCGCCGGTCGAGCCGATCGCCTTCACGACCCAGCCCTTGAACCCCGGCAGCTTGCTCGGCAGGTTCATGAACGAGTCGTTCAAGATGATGGTCGTCTCGGCGCCCGCGCGATGGCTCAGCACCGCCTCCGCCGGGACGCCCTCACACGGCTCCCAGCCGAGCACGCGGTCGGTCGGCAGCGCGTCGAGGCCACCGTCGACCCGACAGACCTCGGCGACCCGCCGTTTCGCGCCCGCCGGCGCCACCACCTTCGCGTCCGGATAGCGGCTCGCGAACGCAGGTGCGTCCATCCGGTGGAAGCCGTTCGGCGCGACGATCCACCGGACCGGGCCCAGCGCGTCGATCGCAACCATGGTCGCGTCGTCGCAGGCGACCGCGCCGTAGACCAGCAGATCGCCGCTCGTGAGCCGCACGATCGTCATGCGCCGGCCGATCGGCAGCAGGTCCAGATCTGCCTCGACCTGCCAGAGTCCATCGGCGAGGCGCTGCAGCGGTCGATGCGATGCTACCGTCCACGGACGAGGTCGTGCCATTGGGCTCTGATGATCACACAGCGCGGCGGGTCTCGGTATGCGCAGCCGCGCTGGTGCTGGTCGCGACCCCCGCGCGCGCCGATGACGCCGCCGATGCGCGCGCGCTGTTCGGTCTGCACGAGCCCGCGCCCGAGGTCGCACCGGCGTGCGCCGAGCAGGATTTCGGCTGCGTCTTCGCCGACGATCCGATCGCCGCGTTCGCGCCCGCCGCGCTCACCTCGATCCTCGACGGCGCGTGGCTGCGCGAGCTGCCGACCCGCGGCGCGACCCACGACGATCTCGCGCGCTACGCGAATGGCACCGGCCCCGATCCGCGCGGCCTGGTCGTGCCCGGCGCGACCGCGCTCGAGCAGCGCTGGCAGGTCGACGGCGCGCCGTCCGACGATCTGCGCACCGGCACCGCCGGCACCGCCGTGCCGGTCGAGTTCGTCGAGTCGATCGCCGTCACCACCGGCGGGTTCTCGGCCCGCGACGGTGCGTCGACCGGCGCGCTGATCGACGCGCGCCTGCGCGGCGGCGATCGATCGATCGTCGACAGCGCGGCGTGGTTCGGGCTCGCGGCGCCGGATCGCCACGCGGCGCCGGTGCGCTACGCGCCGCTGACCGCGACCGTCGAGACGCCCGCGGCGATCAGCGCCAGCGCGGTGGTCGGCGGCCATGTCGCGACCCTCGCCGGCGCGCGGGTCTGGGCGCTGGCGGGCATCCGCCCGAGCCTCGCCGCGAACGAGTTCACGCGGGTCGGCGAGCGGCTCGTCGATCGCAACGCCGATGGCGCGTTCGATCGCGATCGCGACGGCCTCGTCACCGAGGAGATCGGGCGCGCCACCACCACCCGCTGGTCGTTCGACGTGCCGCTGGTCGCGCGGGTCGGCGCGGATCGCGGGCCGCACGCGCTGGCGCTCACCGCGATCGGTACGTGGTCGGGTACGCCCTCGGTCGATCCGCTCGCGACCCCCGACGCCGGCGCGCTCGACGATCGCCGTGTCGTCGGCGATCTGATCGCGACCTGGCGCGGGCGCTGGCCGCGGACCCGCGCGCAGCTGCAGTGGGCCTGGCACCGAGACCAGCTGCGGCAGCACGGCGCCGACGAGCTGGATCCGCAGATCAACACCGCGTTCGTCCCGTCGGCGTCGGTCGTGCCCGACGACTTCGCCGTCGCGGTCGGCTGCGACGACGGCGCCGCCGCCGATCCCTACGCGCTCATCCCCAACTGTCCGCTGTCCACCGGCTACTACGCCCGCGGCGGCGTCGGCCTGCTCACCGACGTCACCGCCGATCGCCCGAGCCTCACCGGCTCGATCGCGCACGTCCTCGGCGAGCACCGCCTCGAGGTCGGCCTGTCGGGCGAGGACGCGCGGCTGCGGATCGACCGGCGCTACACCGGCGGCTACCTGCGCCGCAGCCTGTTCGGCGTCGACGAGATCGACACCCGCTTCGTCGAGCTCGGCACCGGCCCCGGCTTCACCGAGGCCTGCGCCGACGACGGCAGCGAGCCGTGCCGCTTCCTCGATCGATCGACCGTGCGCTACCGGACCCGCTCGGCCGCGGTCTGGTTGACCGAGACCTGGCGGCCGGGTGAGGGCATCGCGGTCGAGGTCGGCCTGCGCGGCGAGGTGATGCAGCTCGGCGACGCGGTCGATCTGCGCGCGCTGTTGCCGCGGATCGGCGCCGCCTGGGATCCGCTCGGCGGCGGGCGCTCGCGGATCTTCGTCGGCTGGGGCCGCGCGATGCCGCACCTCCCGGGCCGGCTCGCCGAGCTGGTCGATGGCGGCCCGACCGAGCTGACCACCGTCACGATCCCGCAGGGCACGTCCCGGTTCCTCGACGTCGATCGCGGGCTGCTCCCCGCCGATGGCCTGGCCCCGATGCTGGCCGAAGACGTCACCGCCGGCGCCGAGGTCGCGCTCGCGCGCGCGGTGCGGATGTCGATCACCGGGCACGCGCGGATTTTGCGCCGCGGCCTCGACCGCGATGGCGTGCTGCTGGTCGGGCCGGGCGCCGCCGGTGGCACCGCCGCGGATCGTCGGTCGGGCGAGCACGCGATCGAGCTCGCGACCTCGCCGTC
The DNA here is from genome assembly GCA_021413675.1 of Deltaproteobacteria bacterium. Taxonomy (GTDB): domain Bacteria; phylum Myxococcota_A; class Polyangia; order Haliangiales; family Haliangiaceae; genus JAIOQA01. The sequence continues at coordinate 4,364 of JAIOQA010000539.1, forward strand.
CGCGCCGGTCGCGCTGCACCTCGGCTACCTCTATGCACGCGCGCGCGGCAACTGGAACGGCCCGGCCGACCCGGGCCTCGGCGCGACCTACTACACGAGCGGCGAGCTCGCCGGCGCGCCGACCACTGGAGATCTGTCCAGCGATCTGCGCCATCGATTCTTCGCCGAGGTCGTGACCTCACGCCACGTCCGCTTCGGCGAGCTGCGCATCGCCGGGCGCGCGGCGGCCGCGAGCGGTCGCCCCCTCGGCGCCTTCGACGGTGGCGGCACCGTCATCATCGCCCGCGGCCCGCTGGGGCGCACACCTCCGGTCACGTCCGCAAACGTGCGCGTCGCGCTGCGTCGCGGCGCGCTCGAGGTCGGGCTCGAGGTCACCAACCTCTTCGATCGCCGGACCCCGACCACCATCGACGAGCGCTACACGACCGCGCGGATCCGGCCGATCGTCGGCGGGCGCGCGGACGACCTGGTGTTCGCGCGCGACGACGACGGCACCGTCGTCGCCGCCAACCGGGGCTACGGGCGCGCGACCCGCTTCGCCTCGGCGATGAGCGGCCTGGTGTACGCGCGCCTCGCGCTTCGATAAGCGCGCCGTCGGCGCTGCGCACGAAACGGCCACGCGCGCGCGCGGAGCCCCGGGACCGTTCCGCTTTTGGTCGCGCGCGCCTTTCCCCGCAGCACGCGCGGCAGTTACCATTCACATCGACTCGCACCGGGGCACGCCGCCAGGGCCGCGTGCGCCCTCCGCCTGGGGGATTCATGGCCGATCGCGCTAGTCTCGACGAGGCAGCTCGCCGTCCGCGCCGCGCCGCACTCACACGCTTCCTGGGACGAGGTCGAAGGCCTCGCCGCCGATCTCGATAGTCCCGACGACGTCGCGTCGCTGTACCGCGACGTGCTTGCGAAGGGACAGCCTCCCGAGGTCGCCGAGATGATCGGCGAACGCGCGGCCAACTTCTGCGACGAATGGTTCGGTGACGATCCGAAGGTGCTCGAGGGCATCCTCGGGCGCGTCCTCGAGCTCGCGCCGCAGTCGGAGTCGGCGCTGCAGCGGCTGTCGGTGCTGTACACCCACGGCGAGCGCTGGACCGATCTGCTCAAGCTCTACGATCGCGCGCTCGACGCGACCAAGGAGAAGGCGCGGCGCATCAAGCTGCTGCGCGAGGCGTCGCAGCTCGCGAAGGACGTCGCGAACCAGCCCGACAAGGCGATCGGCTACCTGCAGCGGCTGCTGCCGCTGACGCCAGATGATGTCCAGCTCGGCCAGGGCCTCGAGCGCTTGCTCGAGCGCCACGAGCGCTGGGCCGATCTGATCGCGCTGTGGGAAGGCCGGCTCGAGACCCAGAACAAGAAGGATCGCGAGAAGAGCCGCGTCCGCATCGCGGCGTGCTGGCTCGACAACCTGCGCGACCCCGCGCGCGCGCTGGCCGCGATCCGCCCGCTCCTCGCCGAGACCGAGGACGACAAGGAGGCCTGCGGGCTCCTCGAGCGGATCATCGAGTCGAAGCACGCGACCAAGCAGGTCCGCGAGGCCGCGCTCGATCTGCTGCGCAGCCACTACGATGCGACCGCGCGCCCGCGCGAGGTCATCCGCGTCCTCGAGCGCGTCATCGAGATCGATCCCGCGACCAGCCAGGCGCTGCGCGAGGAGGCCGGCGCACGCCTGGCCGAGCTCGACGACGACGGCGCCGCGATGGATCACTACGCCGCGCTCCTGGCGCTGCAGCCCGAGTCGAGCGTCACCCAGGAGAAGCTGCGCCAGCTCGCGCAGCGCAGCGGCAACTTCGCGCGCTACGCCGAGGGCGTGGGCGCGGCCGCCGCCAACGCGCCGCAGGTCGCGCGCAAGATCGAGCTGCTCGCCGAGGCCGCGCGCACCCGCGCCGAGGTCCTCCACGATCCCGCGGGCGCGATCGATCTGTACCAGTCGGCGCTCGGCGTCGCCGGCGCCGGTGAGCACGAGCAGCTCATGGTGTCGCGCCGCCTGTCGGACCTCTATGCCCGCGCGGATCGGCCCAAGGACCGCCTCGGCGTGCTCGAGCGGCTCGCCGATCTCGAGAAGGACGCGAGCGCGCGGCGCAGCGTGCTCGGCGAGGCCGCGCGCCTGGCCGAGTCGCTCGGCGACACCGATCGCGCGCTGGCGCTGTGGCAGCGCCGCATCGTCGACGACGCCGGTGACCTGTCGGCGCTCGATGCGCGGATCTCGCTGCTCGAGGGCTCGGGCCGCTGGTCCGATCTGATCGCGGCGCTCGATCTGCGCGCCCAGAAGAACGTCTCGGCGGTGCAGAAGCGATCGGATCTGATCCGCATCGCGACGGTGCAGCGCGATCACCTGAACGACAACGACGCCGCGATCGCGGCGTGGCTGCGGGTCATCCGCGACAGCGGCGAGGACGCCGAGACCGTCAACGCGCTCGCCGATCTCTACGCCGCGACCGGGCGCTGGGCCGAGATGGCCGATCTGCTCGAGCGCGCCGCGGATCGCGACACGCTGCGCACCACCGCGCGCCTGGTCCGCCTCGGCGACGCGCTGCGCGAGCACCTGGCGCAGCCCGAGCGCGCGTATGCGGCGTATCGCAACGCGCTCGCGATCGACCCGAAGAACGCCGGCGCCCGCGCCGGTCTGCTCGGGCTCACCAGCAACGCGTCGACCCGCGCCCGCGCCGCCGACGCGCTCGCGCAGAGCGCCTTCGCCAACGAGGACTGGCAGGGCTTCCTCGACATCTTGCCGGCGCGCCTCGCCGAGGCGCAGGACGATCGCACCCGGCTCGCGCTCTACCGCGAGGCCGCCGCGATCCAGAAGGATCGGCTCGGCGATCACGCCGGCGCGCTCGCCAACCTGGCGGCCGCGTTCCCGCTCGATCCCAAGAACGGCCTGATCGAGGCCGACGTGCTCGCGCTCGCCGACGCGACCGGCAACACCGCCGCCGCCGCGAACGCCGTGAAGGCCGCGATCGCCACCGTCGGCGATCCGCGCGAGGCGGCGCGCATGTCGCTCGTGCTCGCCGGCCTGTACGTCAAGCTGTCCGACGAGGACGGCGCCTACAAGGCGTATCGCGCGGTGATCGCGATCGAGCCCGGCAACCCGGTCGCGGTCCGCGGCGGGGCGCTGCTCGGCGCCGAGATGTCGTCGTGGGACGAGGCCGTCGCCGCGGTGCTCGGCCTGATGAAGGCGCGCGAGCGCTTCGATGATCAGCTGCTGCGCGAGCTCGAGGACAAGGCGGTCGCGCAGGGGGCGATCGACTCGTATGTCCGCGCGGTCGATGCCGCGCTGCCGAAGGCCGGCCTCACCAACGCGATCGCCAGCCAGATCTACCTGCTGACCGCGAGCTGGCACCGCGATCGCCGCAACGACGTCACCTCCGCGATCACCAACTTCCGCCGCGGCCTCGAGCTCGGCGGCGATCGCGCGTCGACGCTCACCGAGCTGGCCGCCCTCGAGCGGACCCGGCCGGTGTCGCCGCAGCTACTCGAGACCCTGCGCCGGCTCGCCGACGCCGACGGCACCAACCTCGACGTCCTGGTCGAGGCCGCGGAGGTCGCGGGCCGCATCGGCGATCGCGACGCCGCGGTCGCGCTGCTCGGCCAGATCCTGGGTCGCGCCACCGCCGCCTGGCGCGGCGCCGCACAGGTGCAGTCGAGCCGCTCGCCCGACGCCGTCGCCCGCTGGGCGATCGAGTCCTTGGTCGAGCTCCACCGCGCCGCCGGCCGGACCCGCGCCGCGGTCGATCTCCTCGTCGAGGCCGCGCGCCTGCCGTTCGACGACGCCAGCAAGCGCGACCTGCGCCTGCGCGCCGCGCAGCTGGCCGGCGACGAGCTCGGCGATCGCCCCGCGGCGATCGACATGTACCGCGCCGCGCTCGCGGTCGCGCCGACCGACACCTCGATCATCGATCGCCTCGGCGCGCTGCTCGACGCCGAGGGCCGCACCGCCGAGTTGCTGGGCCTGCGCCAGATCCAGCTCGGGCTCGAGATCGACGCCGAGCGCCGGCTCGCGCTCCGCCTCGACATCGCGCGCCTGGTCGGCGTCGTCGAGGAGCAGGGCGGGCGCCTCGAGGCCCTCAAGGCCAACCTCGCCGATCGCCCGGGCCACGACGCCTCGATCGACGCGGTCGCCGCGTTCCTCGCCGCGAAGGGCCAGCACAAGGCGCTCGTCGATCTGCTCGAGGGCCAGGCCCAGCAGCTCGAGGCGGCCAGCGATCCGGGCCGCGCCGCCAGGCTGTGGGCGCGGTTCGCCGGTGTCGCCGAGCACGACACCCACGAGGTCGAGCGCGCGATCGCCGGTCACCGGCGCGTCGTCACGCTCGCGCCGACCGCGGACTCGTTCCGCGCGCTCGCGCGCCTGCAGATGGATCGCGGTCAGCCGGCGCAGGCCGTGCCGTGGTTCGAGTCGCTGCTCGGCGCGATCGCCCCGGCCGAGCGGCCGTCGATCGTGCTGCAACTGGCCCGCGCCCACCTCGGCGCCGGTCAGCCCGACCGAGCGATCGCCGCGATCGAGTCGAACCTCGATGATCAGCAGCCGGTGATCGAGCTGCGCACGCTGCTCGCCGATCTCTACCGGACCGCCGAGCAGTGGGAGCCGCTCGCGCGTCACCTGACCCGCTCGCTGGGCGTGGTCGGCGGCGGCAGCGACGAGAAGCTGGTCGGATCGTTCGCGCGCGAGGCGGCGGCGATCTACACCGACAAGCTGGGCGCGCCGGCCAAGGCGATCCCCGCGCTCGAGAAGGCGCTGTCGCTCGATCCGACCGACAAGGAGCTGCGCGGACAGCTCGCGATCGGCCTGCGCGTGGCCGGGCGCTTGCCCGAGGCCCGCACGATCCTCACCGAGCTGATCGCCGACTTCGGTCGGCGTCGGTCGCCCGAGCGCGCCGCGCTCCACGTCGAGCTCGCGCGCGTCGCGCAGGCCGAGGGCAAGCTCGAGGAGGCGCTGGCCGAGCTCGAGCAGGCCGCCAAGATGGACGTCAACAACGCCCGCATCCAGAAGGAGCTCGCCGAGATGGCGCGCGCCGCGGGCCAGCAGGAGAAGTCCGAGCGCACGTACCGCGCGCTGTTGCTCGTGGTCCGTCGCCAGCCGCCCGGCGACGACGAGGCCGCGGTCGGCCAGAGCGAGGTGCTGTTCGAGCTGTCGAAGGTCGCGGCGATCCGCGGCGAGGCCGATCAGGCCAAGGAGCTGCTCGAGAGCGCGATCGACGCCGCGACCCAGTCCGACGTCGAGGTCCGGCGCCTGCGCCGGTCGCTGCTCGCGCACAACGAGCCCGAGACCCTGCGCCGCGTGCTCGAGCTGCGGCTCGCGGCCTCGGCCGAGGCGCAGTCGCAGGCCCGCCTGCTCGCCGATCTCGCCGACGTCCTCGATCAGCACCTCGATCGCTCCGCCGATGCGCTCGACGCGCTCATCAAGGCGCTCGGCTTCGCGCCGGCGCGGGTCGACCTGCACGATCGCGCGCGCACCCTGGCCAAGCGCATCAACCAGACGACCAAGTACGTCGAGGCCGTCGACGCCGTCGTCGGGCGGATGCGCCGCAAGGATGATCCGCCGGTGGTCGCGGGCCTCCTGATGAAGGCCGGCGAGGCCCTCGAGCAGGACGCGGGCGATCTGCGCGGCGCGGCGGCGCTCTACCGCCGCGTCGAGATGCTCGGCGAGCGGCTGGCCGAGGCGTACTACGCCCAGGCCCGCGTCGCTGGCGCGCTCGGCGACACCGACGAGCAGGCCCGCGCCCTCGATCAGATGCTGCAGCTCGCCGGCTCCGATGCCGCCGAGCCCTCGACCGCGCAGCTCGACGCGCTCTACCGGCTCGCCGAGATCTTCATCCAGACCCCGTCGCGACGGAAGCAGGGCGTGGATCTGATCGAGCGCGCGTTCGCCGCCGAGCCGCGCTGGGCCCACGCCGGCCGCGTGCTCAAGATCGCGTCGTCGCACGACGCCACCGACGCGCGCGTCATGTCGCTGTACGAGCGCGTCGCGCGCAACGGCGGCGACAACGAGCTCTTGCTCGACTTCCTCGAGAAGCGCTCGCGCGATCCGGGCGCGACCCCGGCGCAGATCCGCGAGGCGGTCGATGTCGCGATCGACATCGGCCACGACGGCCGCGCGCTGGCGCTGCTCGAGCGCGCGGTGGCCGCGGCTCGCGACACCGTGCTCGGCGTCGCCAACGCGATCTGGGCGGTGGTCGCCCTCGCCGAGCGGCGCCTCGCCGCCGGTGATCTCACCGCCGCGCGCGATCTGACCTACGAGATCGCGTCGGTGGCCGAGCCCAAGGACGTCGAGCCGCTGGCGATGAAGGTCGCGCACCGCGCCGCGCGCGAGCCGGCGACGATGCCGCTGGCCGCCGAGATGTACGAGTTCATGCGCGAGCGCTCGCCCAGCGAGCGCGCGATCTGGGAGCCGCTGCTCGGGCTCTACCGCCAGATGGGCGATGGCGATCGCCTCGCCTCGGTGATCTCGTCGACCTTGCCCAACCTGGTCGATCCGATCGAGCGCAACGCGCTGCGGGTGCAGCACGCGCGCTACCTGATCGAGCACCTGCAGCGCCACCACGACGCGATCGAGATCCTGCGCGACGCGCTGGGCGATGATCCCGACAACATCGAGGCCGCGGGCCTGCTCGAGACCACGCTGCGGGCGATCGGCGACGACGAGGGTCTCGCCGACTTCCTGTGGTCGCGGTTCGAGGACGCGCAGAAGCGCGGCGCGCGCGACGCCACGATCGACGTGGCGATGCGGCTCGGCGCCCTGCTCGACGCGGCGCACTCGCCCGACGCCGGCAAGGTGTACAGCCAGGCGCTCGTGGTCGCGCCCGATGATCGCGAGCTGTTGCGGCAGGTGGTCGCGCACCTCGATCAAGAGACCGAGCCGCGCGAGGCCGCGCTCCTGATGGAGCGGCTGCTCGCGGTCGAGACCCCGGAGAACGCGCCGGCGCTCGCGTGGCACCTCGCGTCGACGTGGGAGCAGGCCGGCGACTACGCCGGCGTGCAGCGCACGCTCGAGCTCGCGCACCGCGCGGCGCCCGGCGATCAGGCGGTCCACGATCGCCTCGAGAACTGGTACCGCGAGACCAACCAGTGGGCGCCGCTCGCGGCGCTCATGACCGGCGATGCCGATCGGGCGACCGATCCGGCCGCCGCGGTCGCGCGGCTGCGCGAGGCCGCGGGGGTCTACGCCGGGGCACTCGGCCAGCCGCTGCCGGCGGCCGAGGTGCTGCGCAAGGCGAGGCTACGGCTGCCGCACGCGCCGGAGCTGGTGACCGAGCTCGCGGCGGCGCTCGCCGCGGGTGGCGATCACGGCGGCGCGCGCGAGGCGATCACCGCCGCGCTCGTCGACGACATCAAGGGCGACGCGCGGGTCGATCTGCTGCTCCTGCGGGCGAGCATCGATCAGCAGCTGGGCGACGAGGGCGCCGCGGTCGCGGGCCTCGAGGAGGCCTTCGGCCTCGACGCCGCGAAGAGCGCGCACGCGCTCGCCGATGGCCTCGAGCGCCAGCGCCAGCGCGCCGAGGCGACCGCCGACCTGCCCGCCGAGCGCGCCGCGACCCTGCGCCTCGCTTCGCTGCTCACGCAGTACGGCGAGGGCGACCGGGCCCGCAACCTGCTCGTCGGGTGGATCGAGCGCGAGCCGCGCGACGCCGAGCCGCTGTACCTGCTGCGCGACATGGACGCGGCGATCCAGTACTGGGACGGCGTGGTCGCGGCCTGCACCCGCCTCGCGTACATCACGACCGGCCCCGATCAGGTCGACGCCGCGCTGCGCGTCGCCGACGCGGCGGCCCAGGCCGGCCACCCGGCCGACGCCGTGCCGGTGCTCGAGGTCGTGCACCAGCAGCAGCCCGCCGCCGAGGAGATCCGCACCAAGCTGCGCGAGTTCTACGAGCTGGCCGGCGCGCACCGCGAGCTCGCGGGCGTGCTGATCGCCGACGCCGATCACGGCGCCGACGTGAACCAGCGCTACGCCAACTACAAGCGCGCGGCCGAGCTGCTCCTGTACCAGCTCGGCGACGCGGCGTCGGCGACCGAGTCGGCGCGCAAGGCGCTCGAGCTCATGCCCGAGGATCACGCGGCGGCGATGCTGTTCGTCGACGTGCAGATCGGCTCGGGCCAGATCGAAGCGGCGGCCGCGGGCCTCGAGGCCGCGATCAACGCCCACAAGAAGCGGTCGCCCGAGCTGGCGGTGCTGCAGCAGCGGATGGCGCGCGTGTCGCAGATGCTCGGCGACAAGGACAACCAGCTCAACTGGCTGAAGAAGGCGTTCGACGTCGATCGCAAGAACGCCGAGGTCGCGGCCGAGCTGGCGCAGCTCGCCACCGAGATCGGCGACTACGAGCTCGCGCTCAAGCCGCTGCGCGCGATCACGCTGATGGAGAACCCGGCGCCGGTGACCCGGCCGATGGCCCTGCTCTGGGAGGCCAAGATCGAGCACGCGCGCGGCAACCGCGCGAAGGCCGAGCTGTGGGCCAAGAAGGCGCTGCGCGAGGATCCGGCGTTCGCCGACGCGCAGCAGTTCCTCGACGAGATCGGCGGCTGAGGCTTCACTGGTTCTGAGGTCGCGGGAGCGCTGCGCGATCGTCACAACGGTCGCGCGGCGGCTCGATCCTCCGTCATGGAGGATCTCGACGCGGTGATCGCCTCGGTGCGCGGCCTGACCAAGGCGCCCGCCGACGACCTCGCCGCGCTGTGCTTCTTCCTGGAGCGCCTGGTGTGGGGTCCCGATCGCATCGAGGCCATCCTGCCCGAGCGCGAGTACCTCGAGCACCCGCGCCCGGCGGACACGGCGCCGGCGTGGGAGCGCATGGGCGTGCCCGTGCGCTGCCGGACGATTGGCAAGCACGAGCTGGTGCTGTGGCCGTGGCTGGATCTCACCCGCGGGCGCGAGCGCACCGAGCTGCTGCTGTTCCGCAGCAAGCGCGAGCGGACGCTCTGGGCCACGCCGGCGATCCGCGCGCGCTACCGCGACAAGATCCGCACCGGCTTCTTCGGCGTGTGAGGTGAGGCTAGCGCGCCGGCCGCGCGTCGCCGGGCGTGCGCTCGAACCAGGCGTCGATGCCCGCGAACATCTCGTGCAGCGGCGGCATCGCCGGCATGTCGATCATCGCGGCCACGGTCGTGAGCGGCACCGGCGAGGTGCCGTGCGCGAACCGCGCCGACTCGGCCGGGCGCAGCTCGGTCTGGGGCTCGCCGCTGTCCTCGTCGAAGCGCAGCGCCGGCGGTGGCGGGGCGTGGGCCTGGCCCGCCCAGACCGCGGCGAGCTGCTTGAGCCCGCGCGGCCGCGGCACCGCGAAGTCGACCCACGGTCGGCCGAAGATCTTGCCCGCGGTGTAGCGCACGCCGAGCTCGCACAGCGCCGCGACCTCGTCGATCGTGTCGGCGCCGGTCGCGATCGTCGCGATGTCGAGCGCGGCGGCGAGGCGGCGCACCGCGCCCACGAACTCGCGGCGCACGCGGCTGGTCGCGAGGCCGCGCACCCACGACGACGGCAGCGTGATCAGATCCGGGCTGATCCGCGCGATGTCGTCGAAGGTCAGCTTGCTCGCGCCGTGGCAGGCGAACGCGAGCCCGAAGCCCTCGCGCAGCACCGGCTCGAGCAGCTCGCGCGCCGGGCCGCCGCGCAGCGCGCTGGCGTCGTCGATCTCGAGCACGACCTGCGCCGGGACCAGGCCGACCTCGCGGACCCAGCGGCTCGCGCGCTGGATGCGCCGCGGATCGAGCAGCCACGGGCCCGAGACCCGGACCAGCAGGCGCCAGCGCGGCTCGAGCTGCCGGGCCGCGCGCAGCATGCCCCGCAGCATCGCCTCGTCGCAGCGATCGAGCAGCCCGACCGACGAGGCGAGCGCCTCGAGATCGTGCGCGTCGGCGAGCGGCGACGACCACGTCGCGCGGTACGCGAACGCCTCGCCGGTGTCGAGATCGACGATCGGCTCGAACGCGAACGCGAGGCCGGCGTCGAGCGCGCTGACCAGCCGCAGGCGCTCGTCGTCGAGCATCTGGCGGCGCCGCGACAGCGTGGCGCCGCTGGCGTCGTCGAGGGCGGCGGCGATGCTGGCGGCGGCGAGCCCGGGTCCCGTGATCGCGACCGGCGCGGCGCTGACCAGCGCCATCGGGTGGCCGTGCGTCTCGATCGCGGGATCGCGGCGCAGCGCGGTGTCGAGATCGCGCTCGACTCGCGCGACGTAGGGCGCGAGCTCGCCGCGCGGCGAGGCGTGCGCGACGACGATGCCGATGCACTCGCGATCGATCGGCGCGGTCGCGAGCACCTCGACCAGCCCGGGGAACGACTCGGCGAGCGCGCGCGCGACGATGTGCTGGCTGGCCGCGAACAGGCTGTCGTAGCTCGCGGGCCCGAGCAGCCGGAACGCCGCCGAGAAGTCGACGCTCCAGCACGAGGCGGCGCGGCCCACGCGCCACGCGGCCTCGACCCGCGGCGCGGCGTTGATCGGGCCGCGCGCCGACGACAGCGGCACCACCGGGCGCAGCGCGGCGCCGAGCATGTGCGCGAGCGCGATCTCGATCTGGCCGCGGCTGCACGGCAGATCGAGCAGCAGATCACCGGGGTCGGCGAAGGCCTGCGCGTCGGCGTGGCCGCGCGTGCCGGGCGCGGCGAGCAGCAGCCGCGCCGCGGTCGGGCACAGCTGCGCGAGCTCCCACAGCAGGCGGATCGGCTCGCGATCGATGCGATCGAGATCCACGATCACCAGCGCCGGGCGGCCGCGGTGGGTCACCGCGCCAGCCACCTGGGTCGCGCTCTCCACGATGTGCACCGGCGCATCGGCGCGCACGCGCTCGGCGAGCCACTCGCCCGTCGACGACGACGCGGAGATGATGAGGACCCACGGCCCGGAGGGCGCGACCGTGCCGCCTTCCAGCGCACGATTGACCCGCACAATCCCGCTCATCGTTAACCATGCTTGCCGATCATCTTCGCGAATATCAAGCGTGCGTGTGCAGAGAGGATTTGCGTCGAGGATTGTGCATCAGCGCCCACAGAAATCCGCCGCCGAGTAGGCGCGTCGCGCGTGGTCGCACGACCCGAGCGTTGGTCAGAAACGCGTGCAGTGCGCGATTCCTCGTCGAGCGGCAGACGTCGCACGCGCGGCAGGACGTGCGCGAAGGCCCTCCTTCGCTTCGTCCGGAAATCGGACGATCGTCAGAGTCTCGCGGGGCGGCACTGCCGCGGAGCCGGTGACTTTGAGATCGATTTGAGTGAACCAGGGTTGTCTATGCGGCAGTCTGCCGCGACGGCGATCGCCCATGCGCTGTTGAAAGTCGCCATGTCGACTTCCGAGATCGCGGCGTGTCCGGCAACCGGCGAATCGCCGGTCGGGCGCGCGACGCGCGGCGCGATCGCGGATCGCGATCATCGATCACGATCACAGGTCGCGAGCATGATCGCGCTCGCGGCACGATCGACGAGCCGCAGGTGCGCTCGCTCGCGCCGCGATCGAGGTGCCGCAGCGCGCGGCGCGCTCGCGCCACCGCAGGCACGCCAGCCACCATCGACCACGCGGTGCCGCATCGCCGCGGCTCCAGCGTCATCGCGCGCGCCAGGCAACGGCGCGCGCGACGCGGATCAGGTCATGTCTTCGTCGGAGTCCTCGGCCTCGTCCATCGGCTCGGGCGCCTCGTCGACGGCGACCTCCACCGGCTCGTCGTCCATCACCTCGGGGACGTCGTCCTCGTCCTCGACGGGCGCGGGCTTCTTCGCGGGGGCGGGCTTCTTCGCCGCCACCGGCTTCTTCGGCGCAGGTGCGGGCGCGGGCGCAGCGACCGGCGCAGGTGCGGGCGCGGGCTTCTTCGCAGCCGGCGCAGCCTTCGCCGCCGGCGCAGCCTTCTTGGCCGGCGCGGCCGGCTTCTTCTTCGCCGGCGCAGCCGGCTTCTTCTTGGCGGGCGCCGGCGCAGCCTTCTTCTTCGGCGCGGGCGCGGCCTTCTTCGCGGGCTTCTTTGCGGCGGCCTTCTTGGCGGGCGCGGCCGGCTTCTTCTTGGCGGGCGCGGCCTTCTTCGCGGCAGACTTCTTGGCGGGCTTCTTGGACTTGGCCACGGGTTCCTCCCCGAGCAATGGTGCTCGCGATCGGCGCCGATCGTAGCTGACCTCGATTCGAGGCTCCATCGGGGGCGCGCCAGTTTCGCGGGCCTTCTCGTCGGAAAGCGCTCGGTCCGCCGGGCGATCCATGCCGTCCGGCCCGTCCTGCCCCCGTCCGGAGCCCGGACCGTTGCCCCCGATACGCCCGCGCCCGGGCGAGACCGCCCCTGCTAGCGGGCCGCGCGGTGCGCGTTCACGAACCAGCGCACCGTCTCGGCCATGCCCTCGCTCACCAGGTGGGTCGGGGCGTAGCCAAAGGCGCCCTGGATCTTCTCGATCGCCGCCTGGGAGTGCGGGATGTCGCCGGCGCGCGGGGCCTCGAACACCGGCTCCACGCCCTCGACGTGCGGGAACTCGCGGGCGAGGTTGTCGCGGATCATCGCGAACAGCTCGCGCAGATCGGTCCGACCGTTGCAGCCGACGTTGTACACGGTGCCGGTCAGCGAGGCGTCGCCCGACGCCGCGGCCAGCAGGTTGGCCTGGACGACGTTGTCGATGTAGCAGAAGTCGCGGCTCGACGAGCCGTCGCCGAAGATCACCACCGGCTTGCTGGCGATCAGCGCATCGACCCAGCGCGGGATGACCGCGGCGTACTGGCCGTTCGGGTCCTGGCGCCGCCCGAAGACGTTGAAGTAGCGCAGGCCCACGACCTCCTGGCCGTAGCAGTCGTGGAACACCCGGGCGTAGATCTCGTCGGTGCGCTTGGTCACCGCGTACGGTGACAGCGGCTTGCCGATCTGGTCCTCGACCTTGGGCAGCGCCGGGTGATCGCTGTACACCGACGACGAGCTGGCGTAGACCACGCGCGCGGCCTTGGCGTCACGGGCCGCGACCAGCACGTTGAGGAACGCGTCGACGTTGTGCTGGTGCGACGCGATCGGGTCCTTGATCGAGCGCGGCACCGAGCCGAGCGCCGCCTGGTGCAGCACCAGATCGACGTCCTTGCAGGCCTCGCGCGCGACCTCGGGATCGCGCAGATCGCCCTCGATCATCCGGAACTGCAGGCGCTGATCCGGGTGGATGCGCAGCACGTCCTCGATGTTCGAGCGGCGGCCGGTGATGAAGCTGTCGACGCCGACCACCGACTGGCCGAGGTCGAGCAGCCGCTCGAGCAGGGCCGAGCCGATGAAGCCGCCGACCCCGGTGACCAGCCACCGACGGGGCTGGTTGACGAGCTGTTCGCAGAGATGATCGTAGCGCTTCACGCAGGTCTCATTTCATGGCGACGACGGGTTCGCGGGGCGACCGTCGCCGCGAGGATCACAGGCTCCAGTAGCGCAGGCCCGGCACCTTGTCGGCCGACAGCGCGCTCTTCACGTCGATGAAGATACCGCCGGGCCGGACGCGCGCGACCAGATCGGCCGGCGACGCGAGGTACTCGGTGTGCGAGACCGCGAGGAACAGCGCGTCGAGGTTGTGGAACTCGCTGAGCGGCGTGATGTGGACGCCGTACTCCTCGTGCGCCTCGTGCGGATCGCCGAGCGGATCGTGGACGATCGCGCTGATGCCGTAGGTCGCCAGCTCCGCGATGATGTCGGGGATCTTCGAGTTGCGCAGGTCAGGCACGTTCTCCTTGAACGTGAGGCCGAGGATGCCGACCTTGGCCTTGCGCAGCGGCGTGTCGTTCTCCGAGAGCATCTTCACGCACTTCTGCGCGAGGAACGGGCCGACGTTGTTGTTGATGCGGCGGCCGGCGAGGATGACCTCGGGCAGGTAGCCGAGCTCCTGCGCCTTGGTGGTCAGGTAGTACGGGTCGACGCCGATGCAGTGACCGCCGACGAGGCCGGGCGAGAAGCGGAGGAAGTTCCACTTGGTGCCGGCGGCGTCGAGGACATCCTTGGTGCGGATGCCCATGCGATCGAAGATCAGCGCGAGCTCGTTCATCAGCGCGATGTTGAGATCGCGCTGGGTGTTCTCGATGACCTTCGCGGCCTCGGCCACGCGGATCGACGGCGCGCGGTGCACGCCGGCGGTGACCACCGACGCGTAGACCTGCGCGACGCGCTCGGCCGACTCCGGGGTCTGGCCCGCGGTCACCTTCACGATGCGCTCGAAGGTGTGCTCCTTGTCGCCCGGGTTGATGCGCTCGGGCGAGTAGCCGAGGAAGAAGTCGACGCCCGACTTGAGGCCCGACAGCTGCTCGAGGATCGGGCCGCAGACGTCCTCGGTGACGCCCGGGTAGACCGTCGACTCGTAGCAGACGATGTCGCCCTTCTTGAGGTACGGCCCGACCGTGCGCGAGGCGCTGATCATGGGCCCGAGGTCGGGGCGGTTGTTCTTGTCGATCGGCGTCGGTACCGCGACGATGAAGAACGTGCAGCCCGCGATCTTCGCCGGGTCGGCCGTCATCACCAGCTTGGTGGCCGAGCGCAGCTGCTCGAGGGTGACCTCGGCGGTCTCGTCCTTGCCCGCGAGCAAGTCGTCGACGCGCTTCTGGCGGATGTCGAAGCCGACGGTGGGCAGCTTGCGCCCGAACGACAGCGCGACCGGCAGGCCTACGTAGCCGAGTCCGATGACACAGATCTTCTCGTGTTCGAGCGAAATCATCCCGCCGAGGTAACCACGAGGCTGCCGGTCGTATCAAGCGTCGGGCGGTGTCGACGGCGTAGGCTGCGCTACGCTGGTTGCGGGAGCGCGCGATCAGCCCGTGGGGCCAGGATCGCACGAGACGCAGGTCGGCAGGGTGGTGACGGCGACGCGGCGTCCACCGGCGATCTGATCGAGCGCGGCGCGGTCGAGCGAGCGCACGGTCTCGGTGGAGAGATTGAGCTTGCGGGAGTTGGCGTGGGTCGGCTTCTTCATGGCGTTCTCCTGGTGGATGGCGTCGGGTGAGTCCGTCGCCATCGCTGCTGAAGACGAGCGCCCGCGCGAACGTGACGGGCCGATGTCGTGCTCGTTGCAGGGAACTGTCCGACACCGCCGGCCGTCGACGCAGATCAGCAGAAACTGCGCCTGTTCTTCACCCCACCAGGGTGAAGCGAAACGGCTGAGAACTCGCTAGAGTGGGCCGCGGTGGCCGAAGAGGACGACACGACATACCGGATCATCCGGGCGAAGACGCCGCGCAAGCGCCACGACACGCAGCCGTCCACGCCGCGGGCGCTGGCCGATGGATCCGGCGAGGTCAAGGTCACCCCCGAGGAGCAGCGCGAGCTCGGCGAGCTGGCGCCGCCCGCGGCCGCCCTCGGCACGATGCCGCCCATGCGCACGCGCCCGTCGACGATCCCGCCTGCGACCCTCACCGCCGCCATGCCTGCGATGACGCGCGCGCCGACCGGCCAGCTGCGCGACGGCACCGTGATCGAGTTCGGCAACATGACGATCCGCGTGCGCCACCACGGCGGCGTCGTGCACCTCGAGCTCTCCGACGGGACGCGCCTGTCGGGCTCCGACGCGCAGGCGTGCGAGCTGGCCTCGCTGCTGCTGCGCGCCGGCGCGCGTCGCTGATCGAGCGGGTCGCCGACGCGTGACGGGCCGGCCGCGCCCCGCACTGCCGTAAGAACGGATATTGCGCCGCCGTAACGGATGATGGAAGATTCGCCCGCCATGTCCGCCGCGCCTGTCCCTGCGCCCACCGCGATCGTCCCCCGCCGCCTCGTCGTCGAGTCCGCGGCGATGATGATCGAGGGCAACGCGCTCGCCGACGTCTCGCTCGGCGGCTGGATGTACGGGCCCGCGCTCGGCGCCGCGCCGGTGATCGTGATCGTCGGTGGCATCACCGCGTCGCCGTTTCCGTTCGGCGATGGCGGCGCGGCCGGTGGCCACGAGGCCTGGTGGCCGGCGCTGCGCGCGCCGGATCTCATCGATCCCGAGCGCGCCACGATCCTGTGCCCGTGCTGGCCCGGCAACGGCTCGACCTGGCGCGCCTTCGACGATCCCGCGCAGCCGCCGCCGGCGATCTCGGTGAGCGGCCTGGCCGATCTGGTCGCCGCCTGGCTCGACGGCATCGGCTGTACCGCGCCCGTGACCTTCGTCGGCTCGAGCCTCGGCGGCATGGTCGGCATCGCGTTCGCCGCGCGTCACGCCGCGCGCTGCGCGCGACTCGTCACGATCTCCGCCGGCGTGCGCCCCGACGGCTGGGGCACGGCGACCCGCCACGTGCAGCGCGAGCTGGTCCGCGATGGCCTCGCGCGCGGTGATGTCGCGACCGGCATGATCCGCGCGCGCCAGCTCGGCATGCTCACGTACCGCGGCCGCGACGAGCTCGACACGCGCTTCGGCGCGCTGACGCCGGGGCTGGCCGCGCCGCCGGTCGCCGCGTACCTCGATCATCACGGCCGCCGCTTCGCCGAGCGCTTCCCGGTGCGCACGTTCCTGCTCCTGAGCGAGGCGATCGATCGCGGCGCCCTCGGCTCCGATCCCGACGCGATCCGCGCGGCGCTCGATCGCGTCACCGCCGAGGTGATCGTGATCGGCGTGCCCGGCGACATGCTGTTCCCGTGGGCGCTGCAGGTCGAGCTGCACCGGGGCCTGCAGGCGGTCGGCGGCACCTCGTCGCTCTGGAAGCTCGACTCGGTCTTCGGCCACGACGCCTTCCTCGCCGATCAGGATCGCCTCGCCGATGTGCTGCGCGGCGCGCACGCGTTCGGCGGCGAGGCGCCGATCACCCGGCGGCGCTTCGAGGGCGTCGGCGTGCAGCCGGTGCGCGAGATCCGCATCGGCCTGGTCGGGTGTGGCGTGGTCGGCGGCGGGCTGCTCGAGATGATCGAGACCCAGCGCGCCGCGATCGCCGAGCGCTACGGCGTGCGCTTCCGCGTGTCGCGTATCGCGGTGCGCGATGTCGCCAAGGATCGCGGCGCGCGTGCCGCGGGGATTCCGCGCACCGATCGTCCCCTCGAGCTGGTCAGCGATCCCGAGGTCGATGTCATCGTCGAGGTCGCGGGCGGCGAGGTCATGGAGCCGGTGCTGCGCGCCGCGCTCGCCGCCGGCAAGCCGGTGGTCACCGCCAACAAGGTGCTGCTCGCGTCCAAGCTCGCCGACCTCGGCGTGCTCGCGACCCGCACCGAGACCCCGCTGTACTGCGAGGCCGCCGCCGCCGCCGCGTTGCCGGTCATCCGCCACCTCGCGCACCGCGCCGACGAGATCGAGAGCCTGATGGGCATCGTCAACGGCACGTGCAACTACGTGCTGACCCGCCTCGAGCAGGACGAGCTGCCGCTGGCGCAGGCGGTGGCCGAGGCGCAATCCCTCGGGTTCGCCGAGGCCGATCCGTCCGCCGATCTCGACGGCATCGACGCCGCCGCCAAGCTCTCGATCCTCGCGTACCGCGCGTTCGGCGTCTGGGTCCGCCCCGATGGCTTCCCGGTGCGCGGCATCCGCGAGCTCGATCCCGCGGATTGCGATCTCGCCGAGACCATGGGGTTTCGCATCCGGCTGATCGCCCGCGCCGCCCGCATCGCCACGGCGGATGGCGCGGTCCGCGGCCTCATCGATCTCGCAGTCGAGCCGCTCTTGCTCCCCGACTGGCACCTGCTCGCGTCTGTCGAGGAGGAGTACAACGCGGTCTATCTCAAGTGCGCGTCGTCGGGCGACCTCAGCCTGTTCGGCAAGGGCGCGGGTGCCTTGCCGACCGCGACCGCGGTGCTCGGCGATCTGATCGATCTCGCGCAGGACAACTCGGTCGGCTGGCCCGAGCCGCAGCTCATCCCGGTCGCGACCCACGCCGCGCCGCGCCGCTACTACCTGCGCGTCACCGCCGAGCCCAACGCCGGGCTCGCGCGCCGCGTCGATAGCCTGATCCGCCGCATCGGCCTGACCGTGCAGAACCGCGCGGCCCGCGGCGCCGGCCAGGCGCAGCACCTCGGCTTCCTGGTGTCGTCGGCGACGGCGGCCGAGATCGCCGAGGTCGAGGTCGCGGTCCGAAGGTTGGGGCGCGTGCAGGAGCTGCTCGTGCTGGGAGTTGCGGAATGAGCATCGCTCGCTGGCTCGATCCTGCGAGCTGTCCCGCCGAGCGGCCGCCGCTCGCGGCGATGTCGGCGGAGACCCGCGACCTGCATGCGGCCATCGACGCCCACGCCGCGGCGACCGGCATTCCCTATCTCCATCCGTCGTCGCCGACGGTGCAGCTCGATCTCTACGGCTCGGCCAGCGTCGTCGCGTGGCAGGAGGCCAAGGCCGAGTGCCTGTTCGCCGGCGAGCAATCGTGGTCCGAGCTGCCGCAGCTGTACGCGCGCTACGGCACCCGCGCGACCCAGGCGCTGATCACCCAGGTCCGCGATCTCGAGCAGGCCGCCGCGGTCGCGGTCTGCGACTCCGGCATGCAGGCCACCGCGATCACCGTCGACGCGCTCCTGGGCGCCGGTGCCCACGCGATCCTCTGTCGCCAGGTCTACAACAAGACCCGGGGATATCTCGAGTGGCTGACTGGGCGGCTCGGTGGCGCCGTCACGATCATCGATGATGGCGACTACGCGGCCCTGCGCGCCGCGGTGCGGCCGACGACCAGGCTGGTATTCGCCGAGACCTTCACCAACCCGCTCGTGCGCGCGCAGGACATCGGCGCGCTCGTCGCGGCGGTGAAGGACGCGCGCGCCACCGCGCCGGCGATCAAGCTCGTCATCGACTCCACGATCGCCACGCCCTGGGCCTTCAAGACTCCGCTCTTGGAGAGTGGTGTTGATGTCGTGGTGGCCAGTGGCACCAAGGCGCTCGGTGGCCAGGACCGCGATCTCTGGGGCTACATCGCCACCCGCGATGTCTCGATCGGCAATGCCGTGATGGATCTGCTGGCGATGCGCGGCGGCATCCTCGACTGGCGCCGCGCCACCGCGATCGTCGAGGCGCTGCCCGCCGCCGCCGCCGCGCACGCGCGCCGCTGCGACACCGCCGCGCAGGTCGCCTCGTTCCTCGATACCCATCCGCGGGTCGCGCAGGTCTTCCATCCGTCGCTGATCGATCACCCCGACGCGGCCACCATCGCGCGCGACTACGTCCGCCACGGCTCGCTCCTGTCGTTCCGAGTCGCCGATGCGGATGAAGACATGACGCGCCACCTCGCCGACGTCCTCGCGACCTGCGTCGTGATCCGGTACGCGCTGTCCTTCGATGGCCTGGCTACCAAGGTCAACCATCACCGGACCGTGTCCGAGTACTTCACGCCGATGGCCCAGCTGCGCCAGAGCGGCTTCGATCGCCTGATCCGCCTCGGCATCGGCCTCGAGGCCGCCGACGATCTGATCGCGTGCCTCAACTGGACGCTGCACCACGCGGCGTCGGTCACGACCGCGGATCTCGCAGCGTGGCGCGCATCGCGACAGATCCTGTAGCCGTCGCGATCTCGCAGGCGGGCTCGCTTCCCGACGCGCGCGGCCGCGGTCACATCGCGATGGTGCGGTGTCTACCAGGAATGCCCGAGCTCGAGCCAATGCCGGAGGAAGGTGGACAGTGCGTCGCTCCGCCGCAGGAGTGCAGTGCTCCGCCCGAAACTGCCTACGAGACGCCGGCGCCGGCGTACGATCCGGCCGCGACAGGCGACGGCGGGGGATCGGCGCAGTCGATGATCGATCTCTTCGGGCACTACGCTGACGATGGCTCGTCGGGCGACTCTTCGAGCACACCGGGCCCGAGCGGCGGCTCGAGCGCGGCTGCGCCCGGGGCGGACTCGGCCGGAGGTCCCGCCAGCGCCAGCACCGACAACGCGGGCGCCGGCGGGGCGGGCGGCGCGAGTCCTGGTGATGGCGGTGCCGAGGGTGCCGGGGGCGGGGGCGGGGGCCCGGGGACGGACGCGGCCCCAGCAGGGGCCGAGAAGAGCTGGTGGCAGCGCGCGAAGGACTACGTGTTCGGCGAGTCGCCAGAGGCCAAGACGCCGGATCCGGACGCGTCGCCTGCACAGCCGTCCGCGCCCGAGGAGGAGAAGCCGGCGGAGTCGCCGCAGGCCGACAAGGCTCCTGAGGACAAGAAGACTCCGTCGGAGATGACACCCGCCGAGAAGGAAGCCGACAAGCAGGCGAAGCTGGCAGAGTTCGCGAATCAGTCCCAGGAGGAGAAGGAGGCGCGGTGGGCGAAGAACGATGGGAAACTCAGCAAGGAGGCGTGGGCCAAAATCGAGAACGAGAAGGACCCGAACAAGAAGAAGCAAGCCATGCTGCAAGCCGGCATCGAGACGCTCGAGTACGACGACCCACGCAGGGCTCAGCTCGAGAAGGTCAAGAACGGCATGAACGGGAAGGACTCTCGTACCGGAGGTGCTTACACACCGGGTACGGCCCAGACGGGGTGCGGCGGGACCGCTGATGAGATGTTGCGGAACGGCGGCGATCCAAGCCAGCCAGCGTTCCCGGGATACTTCAAGGGAGGGGAGCGCGAGCTGCCCGGGTCGAGAAGCCCGAGACCGGGTGATGTCTACGAGCTCCAGAATCCCAATGGTGACATTCACGGGCACGCTGGGACGTTCTGTGTCTCCTCCCCGGATGGGAAGACGTGGCTCACGTACGACGGTGGCCAACAGGCAAGAACGGCGGACAAGCAGGAGATCAAGCTGGCGATGCGCAACGTATCGGTCGACCCGGAGGGGCGGACCATCGTCGGAGGCCCGGGTGCGGAATCGCCGTCGGGCACCGCCGTCGACAACGTCGGGCGACCCCTTTCCGGCACATACGACTACCAGAAGATGTACAAGAAGTATCCCGCGCTCCATCCCCCATCTGCCCAGCAATAGGCTGCCAGTACTGGCCGGTCGCGGTGATCACGCGCCGCTGGTCACCACGCGGCCTCGGTCACGGCCGCGGACCGCGCGGCGTGGCGCGCCACGCGGCAGATCCTGTAGCGGTCGCGGTCCGCAGGCGTGCTCGAGCGTATCGATGTGGACCTCGCCGAGGTGCACGCCGCGACGTTGGGATACTGCGGCCGATCGCCGTTCCCCGCGCAATCGCAGCGCGGCGGTGGCGGAGCGCTCCTTGCAAAGCGGTGAGGCTCCCCAACGCAGCAAGGAACTCACCATGAAGAAGATCAGCAAGAAGAAGCTCACCGTCGGCGCCCAGACCCTTCGCCAGCTCAGCGCCGAGGCGATCCAGCCGGTCGCCGGCGGGTTCGTGTCGTGGTTCCCGTGCAGCGGCGCGAGCTGTCTGAAGATCTGCCCGATGTGATCGCGGCGGCACGAGGCTTGCGATAGCGGCGACCAAACGCGCTCTGTCCCCCACACCTGGAGTCACTCCGATGAACAAGACCAAGAAGAAGCTCACCCTCCGCATCGACACCGTCCGCGTCCTCGACGCGTCGAAGCTCGCCGACGCGGCCGGCGGCGTGATCTACAGCCGTCAGCTGCTCTGCGGCAGCGGCAATGCGGTCTGCGAGAGCTGGATCGCCTGCTCGTACATCTGCTGATCCAACGGTAGGTCGGCGAGGAGGCCCGCACGCGCAGTCCGCGTGGCGGGCCTTCTTTCTTTGGACCAAGCGGGTGCGGTCAGCGGTCCGGGCGGAACACCAGCGACTGATGCGCGGAGATCCCGGCGCGGTTGGTCACGGCATAGACGAGCTTGCTCATCACGTCGGTGGGCTCGACAAGGCGAACCAGGCACGGCGGCTCGCTGGCCCAGAAGTTCTCCCGGCGCCCGCGCAGCGCGTTCATCGCCTTGGCGACGAGCTTGTGCAGGCGCTCGGTGAACTCGACGATGCGCCCGTCGTTCACGCGCGCGTGAAGCGCATCTCCCAGTTGGTCTCCCATGTGGTGCCGGCATCGGGCGAGAAGTCCTGCGCCCAGATGGGCTGCTCGCGATGGGCGGTCCAGCGGAAGCGGACACGAATCCGCCGACCGCCGAGGACGTCGTCGCACTCGAACGTGCCGATCGCGCCGTCGAACCGGCCGACCACCGGCGGATCCAGGCGACCCGGGTTGCGCGCGTCGAGCCACCAGATCGACCACAGTCCGGTGGCAGGGTCGTGGCTTCGCAGCGTCGCGGCCCGGTAGGTGCCGCCCGGCATGTCGAGCACGTTGTCGTCGATGTTGCCGTGTCCGCCGAGCAGCGGCCAGGCGGAACAGGTGCCCGTGAAGTCCGTCCACGTAGTGCACCCGACGAGGCGGGCGTCGAGGCGACGGTGCGCGACCCGCCATCGCCCGTGCAGGAAGTCGAAGTCATTGGTCATGGCCGCAGCATCTGGCGGAAGACTGTCAGCCTATGGTCAGCTTTGAGCGTGCGCGCGGGCGATGGGCCTCGACCGTCGCGACTCGCCCCGGAGGCGGACGGGTACCGCCGGCCCCCGGTCGGGGCGCTCACTGCTGAATGCAGTAGAAGCGCATCTCCGCGCTGCACGACTGCGTGGCGAAGCTCGTGCCCGGCCCCGCGGCATCGGCCATGACGACGGATCCGGAGATGTCGGCGTACGTCCCCGACGTTACCTGTTCGGTGCCGGTGCCCCACGTGTTGCAGTCGAACGGCGAGGCGGTCGCGAAGCTGGCATCGCCGCCAGTCCACACCCAGGCGCGATTGACGTACTCCTTGCCGTCGGCGGTGACCGCGATCGGGGCGTCGAGCGCGGGGCCGTCGAACACCGACGGCGTGTGCGCGATCTCGACGCCGTCGGGCCGGACCACGGCGGCGCCGGCAAGCGCGACGCGCGACACGGGTGGTGACTGCCACCAGCCGAGGAGCGCGACGTACGTACCCGGGAGGCCGGCGTTGCCCGCCTCGACCGCGCAGGCGTGGTCGAGGTTCTCGAGCGACGCGCCGCTTCTCGTGTCGCGGGAGATGAACGCGATGTGCCCGGTGGCGTGCGGCGCGGGCGCTGGCGTCTTCGAGTCGACCTGGAAGCAGTAGAGGTGGGCCTGATCGGCGCACGTCAGCGATCCGCGGCTGTCGTTGGCGAAGCGGAGCGCGGACTCCGGGTGCGAGCCCACGCAGGTGCCGTTCGGGCTGTCGCCGACCCAGTCTCCGCACCACGGGCCAGCGGTAGATCCGTCGCCGTTCGAACCGGTGCGCACCTGTTCGCCGAGCGCGACCGTCGCCCCGTTCTCGTCGAGCCGCGGCGGGTAGAGGATGTGGCCGGCGGCGACGTCCGCGGCCGACCGCGCGAACGGCTTGCCGTCGGGGCGGACCCAGCCGGGCGCGTTCTCGAGGCGGTCGATCGCGTTGACGGTCGAGGACGACAGGAACGCGCGAAAGGTGCCGTGCAGCCCGGCCGCGGCGGCGCGCTGGCTGCAGATCGCGTCGGCTCCGTCGAGGCCGCCGAGGTTGGCGGTGTGGACGGTGGAGGTCACGAACATGACGTTGGGGGACGACGGGGCGTCGGGCGCGCCGTCGGGTGGCGGGGAGTCAGGCATCGCGTCGATCGCGGCGGTTGCGGCGTCGGGCGAGGCGGTGCCGCCGTGACAGGCGGCGGTGAAGATCGCAAGGTAGGCCAAGGCAGCGCGCATGCCACCCAGGTGGCCACGCGTCCCCGTCCATGTCGCCGCGAAGGATCGGCAAGGTCATGCAATCCACGTGCGCGAGCGGCAGGATCTCAGCGTCCTCCTCGGGAGTCGCAACGCTTCAGTTCCGGAACACCAGCGACTGATGCGCGGAGATCCCCGCGCGCGTCCCGTCGGCGACCGCGAACGCGACCGCCGGTGACTGCGAGCCGACATCGCCGCAGGCGTAGACACCGGGGACGGTGGTCTCCTTCAGCGGATCGGTCTTGTAGTAGGCGCCGAGCGGGCCGGTATCGAGCTCGCAGCCGAGCTGCGCGGCGAAGCGATCGCGGATGATCGTGCGGGTCGCGAGGAACAGGCCGTCGGCGCGGTGGGTGCGGCCGTCGCGGAGGTGGAGATCGATGTGCGGGGCGTCGCCGCTGACCCGGACGACGGGCGTGCGCTCGACGGTGATCGCGCGCGCGGCGAGGGTGGCGAGCTCGGCGGCGTCGGGCTCGAAGGCGCCGTCGAGGAAGAACGTGGCCTGGCCGGGTCCGGCCCACTCGGCGACGAGCACGGCGTGGTGCATCGACTGCGGGCCGGTGGCGAGGATCGCGATCGCGCCGAGCTCGCGCTCGTAGCCGTCGCAGTAGGGGCAGTTGAAGGCGGACTGACCCCACCGCTCGGCGAGGCCGGCGATCGCGGGGAGCTCGTCGGACACGCCGGTGGCGATGATGACGCGACGGGCCTGGTGCTCGTCATCGCCACAGCGCACGGCGAAGCCCCCCTCGATCACGCGCGCGGCGTCGACCGTGCCCTCGAGGAACGTCACGGTGGGGTAACGCGCGACGTCCTGGCGGCCGAGCGCGGCGATGGCGGCGGGCGACTGGCCATCGCGCGTGAGGAAGCCGTGGGCGTGCTGGACGAAGCGATTGCGGCGCTGGCCGGCGTCGATGACGAGCACGCTGCGGCGCGCGCGGGCAAGCTGGAGCGCGGCGGCGAGTCCGGCGTAGCTGCCGCCGATGATGATGACGTCATGCATGGGAGATCTCCTTCGTGGTGCGCGTCGCGCGAGTGGGGCGACCGCCAGCCTGCAGCCAGCTAGACGGTTCGCCCGGGCCGCATTACACCTGATCAGCGCGCGGCGAAGAAGTTCCAGACCGTCGTGGCCTGCTCCGACCACGGGGCGTGGCCGAGGCCGTCGATGAAGCAGGCGATCACCGGGTGATCGGCGGGCGTCTCCTGCGAGATCACGCACGGTGACGGGAGCGACGGCGACGTGGCGAACGTGACGCCGCTGTGCGGCGCGGGGCTGTTCCAGTACACCCAGTGCTCGAAGGCCTGCCAGCCGCCCTCGAGCGTGGCGGGGTTGGGATCGTTGTGAACCACGTTGTCGGCATTGCCATGGATGACGAGCGCCGGCACCGGCGGCGTCGGGCACACGAGCCGACCGTCGCCGTTGTAGTCGCCCCAGTAGGGCCCGCCGCCCGATTGCGGCGCGATCGCGCGGAGCACGTCGCCGCGCTCGCACGCGAGGTGGTTGACGAAGAAGCCGCCGCGCGAGAAGCCGGTCGCGAAGATGCGGTGCGGATCGACGCAGTAGTGGGCCTCGATCTCGGTCACGAGCGCATCGAACAGCGCGATGTCATCGTTGGCGGCGGGCAGCCCCTCGAGATCCCACCAGCCATCCGCGCGCGAGATGCCGTCGGGATAGACGAAGATCGCGCCGCCCGCCGCGGGCGCTTCGAGGCCAAGCGAGCTGCGGATGCCCGCCCCGGTGCCGCCGTCGCCGTGGAACGCGAACACGATCGGCAGCGCGGCATCGATCGACGCGGTCGCCGGCACCGACAGGACGTAGGTGCGGGTCGCGTTGCGCACGGTGATCGACTGCGCGGTCAGCACGCCGGTCGGTCCCATCGCGAGACCCGCACATGCGGCGGCATCGGGCGCGGGCGTCGCATCGATCGCGCTGCCGGTGCTGTCGACGGTGCTCGCGCTCGCATCGACCACCGCCGCGCCACCGCCGCACCCGAGCATCGACAGGGTCGCGTAGAGCCAGGCGCGGGTCATGCTCGCAGCATCGCATCGCCGCCGGGCGAAATGGGGCGAATGCGCGAGTTGCCGCCCGCGGCGGAGTGCGGAACCCTGTCGCCATGACGCGAGCCCGTTGTGCAAGCGCGATGCTCCTCGGTGCGCTGTTCGCGGCCTGCGCGCGCGGCGAGGCGCCCGAGGCGGCGCAGGTCGACTTCGGCACCGTGATGGCCGAGATCGGGCGGCGCTTCGAGCTGCTGGGCCGCGCGTCGCTCGCCGGTCGCTACGAGCTCGCCGACTATCAGCTCGGCGAGCTCGAGGAGGCCTTCACCGAGGCGCTGCCCCACGCGTCACCGCCGAAGGAGGGCCACCCCGAGGTGCTGCCGCCGCTGGTGAGCGGGTTCGTGCAGACCGCGATCCCCGATCTGCGCGCCGCGATCGCGGCGCACGACCGCGCGACGATCGACGCCGCCTTCGCGCGCACCGCGACCCTGTGCAACCGCTGCCACGCGGAGTCGGGCCACGGCTTCATCGAGGTGCCGACCGCGGCGGGCCGGAGTGTGCCGAGCACGGAGCCGGTCGCGCCGTAGGCGTGGCGCGCCTAACGACGCCGAGCCCAGTAGTCGGGACGACGTCGGGCGTGGGCGATCGCGAGCACTCGGATCGGTGTCGGTTCAGCGGTGACGCGATAGACGACGGGGAACGGGTCGCGCTCGAGCACGAAGCTGCGGACGTCTTCGCGCGGATTGCGGCGCGGCCATGCCTCGGGATTCTCCGTGATCGCACGCAGGGCGCGTTCCACCGCCTCGACGAACCCCGACGCTGCAGCAGGCGAATGCGATCGATACCATTGGGCCGCGGCGCGAAGCTCCGCTTCTGCCTGCCGGTGGAGGACGAAGCCTCTCACGGGTCGGCGAGGTCGGCCCGCAGGCGTCGGAGCGCGTCTGCGCCCTCGACGAACGCGGTGTCGTCGTCGTTCGCGCGGCGCTCGATCTCCGCGGTCCAGGCCGCCTCATGCCCCTCGTCCTCCCCCGGGGCGTCGAGGCTCTCGAGCAGGGCACGCAGTAGCTCTTCCCGAACCTCGCGGGGCAGCTCGAGCGCGTCCTTCACAACCTGGCTCGGGGTCGCCATGCCGGAAGTATAGCTCGGCGGCGTGGTGATTCGAAGCGCGCCGTAGGCGTCGCGCGCCTCCGCTCACTTCGTCCCGCGGAACCCGACGACGAATCCGATGCGGAAGAGCGTGGCCTCATCCGACTCCGGCATGATCTGCGTGAACACGGGGTCGCCGCCGATCGAGGTCCAGCGGTGCGAGAGCTCGGCGTTCAGGCCCATCGTGAAGCGGCGGCCGGCGGTGTGCATCAGCGCGACGCCGCCGCCGAGCTCGGCGCTGCGCACCGGGCGCGAGGTGTTGGAGCTGTACTTGCCGATGCCGACGGCGCCGAGGACGTAGGGCCGGATGAGACCGGTCAGCGCGAAGCCGCGCGCGCCGATGCCGAACATGCCGCTGACGTCGCCGCCGGTGACCTCGGCGAAGAGGTCGCCCTCGACGTGCTGATCGAGCGCGGTGACGCCGGACCACAGGTGCAGGACCGCGATGCCTCCGTTGCGATCGGTCGAGCCGCCGCCCACGGACATGCCGTTGAGCAGGCCGTAGGGCTTGAACGCGGGCAGGGGCGGCGCGGCGGCGGGGCCGCGGCCGCTGATGCGGGCCTGGAGCTCGTCGATGGCGGCGCGCGCGGTGGCGACGCGCGGGAGATCGGCGCCGAGCGCGAGGTAGCGCTGGTACGCATCGACGGCGCCCGCGAGATCGTTCTGGGCCTCGAGCGCCCGCGCGAGGCCGAGCAGGAGCGGCGGGTGCGCGTGCGCGGCGTAGGCAGCCTCGAGCTTCTTCGCGGCGGTCGCCCAGTCGCCGCGGCGCTCGGCGGTCATGGCGGCGGCGATCACCGCGGCGATCGGCGGCTGCTTGCCGGCGGCGGCGACCCGCTCGATGCCGCGCAGCTCGAGGTACGTCGCGAGATCCTCGCCATTCGTGCGGCTCTCGAACGGCTTGGCGGGCGCGGCGCGCAGCCCGATCACGTGGCCGCGGCGCGTCTTGGAGTCGACGACGACGTACGCGATCATGCCGTGGCGAAGGCGGCGGACCTCGGCCCAGGGCACGGTCACGCGCGCCGGGCCGCGGTTGGTGTACGTGGTCTTGTAGCCGGCGCACTGCGTGTCGTAGATGACCTCGCCGCGCTCGCTGATCTGCACGACCTTGTTGGTCTCGTAGCAGCCGTAGCCCTCGCTGTTCTCCTGCATCTCCTTGCGGAAGGTCACGTCGGCGAGGTCGCCGCGCCGGCCGACGCTCTCGACCTGCGCCTCGAGCTCGGTGAGCGATCCGATGTCGAGCGCGAGATCGGGCGCGCCGCGGCTCTCGGCGCTGTCGCCGACGAGGATGTCGAAGTCCCGATCGAGGAGCGGCGGGCCGCCGCGGGTGTGCTCGATCGTCGCCTCCTGCACGCCGCGCTCGCGGGCCGCGGCGAGCTCTTTCTCACGCGCGCGCTCGCGCTCGATCGACTCCGCCATCGCGCGGCGCAGCTCGCCGCGCTCACCGCCGGCGCCGGCGACGTCCACGAGGAGCTCGCGATCGGCCGCGGCCTCGGCCGGGTCGCCGGCGAGGATCGCGAGCTGGGCCTGCAAGCGCGTGAGCGTGCGGCCGAGCGTGGTCGCCGCCATGCAGAACGACAGCTCGTGGCCGAGCTCCATGCAGGCGCGCGCGTTGTCACGGCGCAGGGCCTCGATCTCGGCGTGGAGTGCGGGATCGGGCTTCTTCGCGAGGAGCGCCGCGTCGACGCGCGCGGTGAGCTTGGCGAGGCTCGCCTCCTGATCGGCGCTCGCGACCGCGAGGGTCTCGATGCGGACGCGCGCGTCCTCGAGGGGATCGAGGAACACGCTGGCCCAGCGCGGCGGCATCGCGGCGACCTGCGCGAGGATCGCAGCGCGGCACGCCTCGGCGCGCCGGTAGAACATCGCGCGCAGCTCGCCATCGAGCGGCAGCGCGGTGAGGGTGCGGGCCAGCGCGCGCGGATCGAGCGTGGCGGCGTAGTGGTGGAGATCGGCGAGGCGCGTCGGGTTGAGGCGAAGGCCGGTGCACTGGCCGGACTCGACGCACGCGATCAGCAAGAGCGCGACGTCGAACGGCTCGGGGTTCGCGAGGTCCATCGCGCCGTAGAGCTCCTTCACGTCCGAGCTCGCGTAGCCCGAGCGGCCGCACACGAGATCGGCGACGATCTTCGCGCGGCCCTGATACGCGGGCTCGCACCCCGACGGCAGGAGCTGCCCGGCGTAGTGGACCGTGGTCGGATCGCCGACGAGCGTCGGCTTCGGCAGCGGGGCGCAGGCGGTGGTGAGGACGGTGAGCGCGATCGCGATGCCGAGCATCGGGACGGCGCGACCAGGAGCAGGGCGGAGCAGGTTGGCTGACACGGCCCCCGGGAACACGCGGCCGGACCGCGAGTCTCACGAAAAGTGATCGCGATCGGACAAGTGCCCGGCAATCCACGCGATCGACCGGGCGATCTGGCGCGCGATCAGGGCGCCAGGATGCGCTCGAACGAGACCTCGAGGCTCTGCTGCACGACCTTCAGCATGCTGTCGATGCCCGAGGGCGCGAGCGCGAGCTGCTCGTGCAGGTAGCGGCGGGTGCCGCGCTCGATGTCGGCGCGGGCCTGGGCCAGCCAGCGCGCCGCGGTCGCGCGCGAGACCCGGTAGAGCGCGCTGATCTCGTCGATGCTGAGCCGGTGCAGCAGGTGCATCCGCACCAGGTTGCGCTGCCGTGGCTCGAGCCCGCGGACCGCGGCCTCGATCGCCTGCTTGAGCGCGGCGCGCTCGTGCTGCGCGATCACCTGGCGCTGCGGGTCGGTCTCGGACGACAGCGCCGCGACCACGTCGTCGTCGCTGGTGTCGTCGGGCGCGAGCCGCGCGTCGCGCTGCAGGTTGAGCGCGAGCCGGACCGCGGTCACGCGCACGAGCGTGCCGAGGTTGCCGCGGCCGGCGAGCGCGAGCACCTTGGCGGGCGCGCCGTCGGCGGTGACGAACAGCTTCTCGCGCACCATCTGCAGCACCTCGTCGATGCCGCTCGCGTCGAGCTGCATGCGGGCCAGCGCGACCCGCGCGGCGCCGAAGTACAGCCGCTCGAACGCGCGGATCGCGGCGTCGTCGCCGCGGCCGCAGGCCCACGCGAGGTAGAGATCCGCGAGCTCGAGCCGCTCGACGGCGGTGGCGGCATCGCCCTCCGCGGCGACCTCGCGCAGGCGCTCGGCCAGGTACTCGGCGAGCGTGGCATCGGGCGCGGGCAGGCCGGGATGTGCGCGCGCGATCGTCTCGTCGATCGCGGTCGCGGTGGCCTCGGCGGTGCGGTGACCGCGCTGGACCAGCCGATCGGCGAGCGCGCGAGCGAAGGCAGACATGGGCACGGGCGACGACGGGAGATTCGCAGGATTTCCGCGGACCGCCAAGGCTGATAGGGTCCGGCCGTGGAGGCGACGTGCCCGGATGACCTGGCGCTGTGGGCGTGGCTCGACGGCCGCGTCGATCGCGATCTCGACGCGCACCTCGATCAGTGCCCGCGCTGCCTGCGCGCGGTCGCCGCGCTCGGCGCCCAGACCGAGGCGGTCGCGCACGAGACCCTCGACGCCGCGGGCCGCTACGAGGTCGTCGGGGCGATCGCCGCCGGCGGCATGGGCCGGGTGATCCTGGCGCGCGACGCGCGGCTCGATCGCGAGGTCGCGATCAAGGTCGTGCGCGATCCGGACCGGCCACAGCTCATCAGCCGCCTCGAGCGCGAGCTCGCGATCACCGCGCGCCTGCAGCACCCGTCGATCTTGCCGGTCCACGACGCCGGCACGACGATCGCCGGCGAGCCGTTCTTCGTCATGCCGCGCGTCGTCGGCGAGTCGCTGCACGCCGCGGTCGCGGCGCGGCCGGCGTTCGTCGATCGCCTCGCGCTGGTGCCCGCGGTCGCGCGCGCGGTCGATGCGATCGCCTACGCCCACGCGCAGGGCGTGCTGCACCGCGATCTCAAGCCGGCCAACGTCATGCTCGGCGCGCACGGCGAGACGCTGGTGATCGACTGGGGCCTCGCGGTCGCGATGCACGAGGCGACGCCCGACGGTGCGATGCCCGCGCTCGCGATCGGCAGCGGCACCACGACCGCGACCGGCGCGGTGCTCGGCACGCTCGGCTACATGTCGCCGGAGCAGCTCGCCGGCCGCGACCTCGACGCGCGCACCGATGTCTACGGCCTCGGCGGCATCCTCTATCACACGCTCGCGGGGTGCGCGCCGCACGCTGGCGACGATGGCGCGCGCCTCGAACGGCCGCGGCCGATCCGCGCGATCGCTCCCGACGTGCCGGCCGAGCTGGCGGCGATCGTCGAGCGCGCGCTCGCCGATGATCCCGCGGCGCGCTACGCGTCGGCGGGCGAGCTCGCGGGCGAGCTGCGGCGCTTCCTCGATGGGCAGCTGGTCGGCGCGCATCGCTACACGCTCGCGCAGCTGCTGCGGCGGTTCGTGGCGCGCCACCGCGCGGCGGTGATCGCGAGCGCGGTCGCGGTGATCGCGATCGCCGTGATCGGCGCGATCGCGGTGCAGCAGGTCGTGGCCTCGCGCGAGGTCGCCGAGACCGAGCGCGCCGAGGCCCAGCGACGCGGCGATGCCGCGGACGAGCTGATCGCGTTCTCGCTCGGCGATCTGCACGAGCGGCTCGGCGCGGTCGGTCGACTCGACGTGATCCGCACGGTCAACGACGCGGTGCTGCGCCACTACCGCGCGATGCCGGCGCGCGCGGGTGCGGCCGGCGTGACCGATCGCATCCGCGAGAGTGACGTGCTCGGCCTGTCCGGCGACGAGCGCCGCGCGGCGGGCGACGCGGCCGCCGCGATGGACTTCTATGTCCGCAGCGAGGCGCGCGCCGCCGACGCCGCCGCGCACGCCGGTGACGATCAGCGCGCCCAGGTCGAGCGCGCGAATTGCCGCGCGCAGCAGCGTCTCGCCGATGCCTGGGCCGATCGCGGCGACCTCGACAAGGCCGAGGCCGCGCTCCGCCAGGCGCTGCGCCACGCCGAGGCCGCGAGCGCGGCCGGCGATGGCGGTCACCTCGCGCCCGACACGCTGATCTCGCTGGCGATGCTCGCGCGTCGCCGCGGTGACGACGCCGCGGGCAAGGCGCTTCTCGAGCAGGCGCGCCCGCTGGCCGAGGCCGCGGCGCAGCGCGATCCGGATCGCTCGGCGCTGCGCTCGCTGGTGGTGTTGCTCGACGAGCTCGGCACGCTCGCGTACGAGCGCGGCGACACCACCGAGGCCGGCGCGATCTTCGACGCGAACCTCCGGCAGCTGCAGGCGCGGCCGCCGACCGATCCCGACGACGCCGAGTACCTCGAGCAGCTCGCGACCCTGTGGAGCAAGGTCGCGACCGGGCGGGTCGCCGCGGGCGATCAGGCCGGCGCGAAGGCCGGCTACGAGCAGGCGCGCGACGTGGCCGTCCGCCTGCTGAAGCGCGATCCGAACAACGTGCAGTGGCTCGACATCCTCGAGACCGCGCACCACGGCGTCGGCAAGCGCGCGCTGGCCCTCGGCGACGCGGCGCTCGCGCGCACCGAGCTGACGGCCTCGCTCGACCTGGCGCAGAAGATCGCGATGCTGACGCCAGCCGACCCGCAGGCGCGGCACTCGGTGGCGATCAGCGCGCTGAGCCTCGGCGCGTTGCTCCAGGATCAGGGCGATCTTCCCGGCGCGGTCGCGCAGCTCGGCACCGCGCGCGCGATCCTCGAGCAGCTGGTCGACAGCGCCAGCGCCGCCGACAAGGACGACGTGCGGGGCACGCTGGGCGCGGTGCTCTTGCAGCTCGCGCAGGTCCACGGCCTGCGCCACGATCAGGCGGCCGCCGACGCGGCGGCGGCGCGCGCCGTCGAGCTGACCGGCGCGGTCATGACCGCCGAGCCGACGCCGCTGCACCGCATGCAGCACGCCGAGGCCCTGCTGGTCGCCCACGATCTGCGGGCGCGTCCCGAGTTCCTGACCGAGGCCCGCGCCGCGCTCGAGTCACTGCGCGCGACCGCGACCCCCGACGACGCGCGCCTGACCGGCCTGCTCGACGAGCTGTTCCCGACGGCGACGCGCGCGGGGCCTACAGGCCCTTGATGGTGGTGTTGCTCTTGCCGCACGGGCAGCGCACCAACCACTGGGTGTGGGGCCCGCCAGGCGGCAGCCCTTCGACGATCAGCGGCTGCTCGCAGAACGCGCAGACCTGATCCTGCGGCTGGTCGGCCGCGGACCGGGCGACCGCGGCGCGGACGGCGGCGAACGCTCGATCGATGATGTCGTCGGTCATGGTCAGCGCGCTCCGAGGTGAAGGCCGAGGCCGGGGACATCATCGACGCCGAGCCCGATCTTGGCCAGGCGCTCCATCGCGTCCTTGAAGAGGACCATGCGCTCGCTGTTCGAGAGCCCGGGGCCGAACTTGGCGGCGCGCAGGCTGGCCTGGGCCTCGTCGCGCGCGACGTCGACGGCCTGGGCGGCGGCCTTCTCTTCTTCGGACATCGCGGCGTACTCGGCGTACGACCGGGTCTGGGACATGCCCGCGAGATCGGCCTCGCGATGGCCGACCAGCTCGTGTGCGAGCGCGCCGTTCTGCGAGACGCGCTGGTTGGCCGACAACCGCGGGTAGTTGCCTGCCGCGTCGGGGATCGCGGTCGCCGGCTTCACGTCATCGGCGATGTAGAGCTTCTCGCGGCCGAACATCTGGCCCCAGCCAGTGCGCGCCTCGGGGCGGCCGACCTCGAACTCGATGTGCTCGCCCGGCATGCCCATCGACTCGGCGCGTGCGCGCAGCTCGGCTTGCTCTGCCTCGGTCAGCGGCTCCGTGTTGCGCTGCGACGCGCCCATCGGCTTGCGCTCGGCCGCCGCGGCGGCCTCCTCGGCGCGCGCGGCATCGGCGCCCTCGGCGACCCGCGCGGCCTCGGCGGCCTCGCCGACCCGCGCCGCGTTCGCGGCCTCGCCCGCGGCGGCCGCGCCTTCGACCTCGCCCACGCCCGAAAGCAACAGGCCAATGTCGAACGCGCCGCGCCCGGCGACCTCACCGTAGCGGCCCTCGGCGATCGACTGCCGGTACGGCTGGATCAGCGCGCTGCCGACGTTGCCCCAGTAGTGCGCGTCCTCCTGCATCTGCGTGACGGGGTTGAACGAGCGGTCCATCGCCTCGCCGAACGACTCGTCACCGGTCGCGACGTTGAGCAGGTTGTGTCCGAGCCGCAGCGGCGCGCTCATCGGCCC
>JAIOQA010000074.1 GCA_021413675.1 Deltaproteobacteria bacterium
GCCCCTCACCGGTGACCTTGCGATCGTCGAGCACGCGCGCGGTGGCGACCGCGACCGCGCCCTGCTCGCGGGTGCCGCGGACCGGGCCGGTGCCCTCGAGGGCCACGCCCACGAGCACCACGACCCTGGCCTTCGCGTCGCCGGCCAGCGCGCGCGCGCCCTCGTCGTCGAGCGGCAGGTCGCCGCCGGCGTGCGCCGACGGGCCCGAGTGCGGCGCCGGGACCACCGTCAGGCCGGCGCGGGTCGCGCGCTCGGCGACCGCATCGATGCCGGGCGGGTCGCCGCCCTCGACGCCGTAGTTCGCGAGCACCGCGGTCGGCGTGGTCACGCGCAGCAGGACGGTCGCGCGCGTGGTCGGCGGCTCGGCCGGCCCGACGTGGATCGGCACCGCGCCGATCGGCCCGACCGGCAGCGGCACCTCGAGGGTGCCGGCCTTGGGCAGGTACGGGATCCCGAGCTCGCCGAGCTTCGCGCGGATCTTGTCGCGGTCGACCTTGATCGTGGCGCTCACGTGGAAGTCGGCGCCGTCGGCGCCCTCGGTGACGACCTTGAACGACGCGACGTAGAGCCGCGCGCGCCCCACGATCGCGCGATCGATGTCGCCGCGGTGGGCGGTGCGATCCGCGGGCGCGATGACCTCGGTCACCGCGCGATCGACCGCGGTCGCGAACGCGACGTCGAGGGCGCGGGTCCGCGCGTCCGACAAGGTGGCGGCCGCGGCGCCGTCGCCGTCGTAGCTCGCGACGTCCTCGGCGCGGGCCACGCCCGCCATCGCGATCATCGCCGCCAGTACGGCGCCATTCCTGAACGCTCCCATGCCCGCCATCATGGCGCGTCCGGGCGCGCCGCGCCTGCGATCACGACGATCACCAGCGCGCCGGGCGCGGGCGCCGGGCCGGCGATCGTCACGCCATCCGCCGTGGCCGCGGTCGCGACCGCGGTCCGCGCGCCATCGCCCAGCCGCGGATCGCCCGGCTTCGGCAACGCCGTCGCCCAGACCACCGCGCCGGCCCAGGGCCCGCCGCCGGCGGTCACGGTCGCGCCGAGGTGCGGGGCGAGCTTCTGCTTGCGCGCGTCGATCACGATCGTCGGCGCGGCCGGCTCGCCATCGTGGCCGACCTGCCGCGGCCCGGCCTGCGCGACCCGCACCGCCTCGAGCGGCAGCGCCGCGGTCAGCGTGACCGAGCCGTCGGTGCCAAGATCGATCGCCTCGATCCGCGCGCGCGCGACCGCGCGATCGATCGCCGCGGCGTCCGCGCCGGGCGCCAGCGCCTTGGCCGCTGCGGCCAGCGCGGCGTGCGCCGCGTCCTCGGCCCGCAATCGCGCGGCATCGCGCGCCACCGCCGGCGCCGGCGCGTGGCGATCCGCCGGGCCCACGCCGCGCGCGGTGATCACGCCCCGCCCCCAGTCGATCGCGACCGCACCCTTCCGCGCGATCAGCGGGTCGGCCATCGCCGGTGCCGCGAGCCCGAGGATCGCGGCCGCGATCAGCGCGCGCCCTACTCCCACTCGATCGTCCCCGGCGGCTTCGAGGTGATGTCGTAGACCACGCGGTTGATGCCGCGGACCTCGTTGATCACCCGCGACGAGATCCGCCCGAGCAGGTCGTGCGGCAGCGGCACCCAGTCCGCGGTCATGCCGTCGCGCGAGTGGACCGCGCGCACCGCGAGGGTCTCCTCGTAGGTCCGGGCATCGCCCATCACGCCGACCGAGCGCACCGGCAACAGCACACCGAAAGACTGCCAGATCGACTCGTAGAGGCCAGCCGACCGGATCTCCTCCTCGATGATCGCGTCCGCCGCGCGCAGCACATCGAGCCGCTCCTTGCGCAGATCGCCGAGGCAGCGGACCGCCAGGCCCGGGCCCGGGAACGGCTGGCGCATCAGCATGTGGCGCGGCAGGCCGAGCTCGGCGCCGAGGGCGCGGACCTCGTCCTTGAACAGCTCGCGCAGCGGCTCGACCAGCGCCAGGTTCATGCGCTCGGGCAGGCCGCCGACGTTGTGGTGGCTCTTGATGACGTGGCTCGGCCCGCCGCGCACCGAGACGCTCTCGATCACGTCGGGGTAGAGCGTGCCCTGGGCCAGGAACCGCGCGTTCGCGATGGTCTTGGCCTCGGCGTCGAAGACGTTGATGAACTCGAGGCCGATGATCTTGCGCTTGCGCTCGGGGTCGGTGACGCCGGCCAGCGCGTTCAGGAACCGATCGGTCGCGTCGATCACGCGCAGGTCGACCTTGAAGTGATCGCGGAACACCGCGTCGACCTGGTCGCGCTCGCCCCGGCGCAGCAGGCCGTTGTCGACGAAGATGCAGGTCAACCGGTCGCCGATCGCCTTGTGCAGGATGGCCGCGGCGACCGACGAGTCGACGCCGCCCGACAGGCCGCAGATGACCCGGCCCTCGGGCCCGACCTGGGCGCGGATGCGGGCGATCGCCTCGTCGACGAACGACGCCATCGACCAGTCGCCGGCGAGGCCGCAGACCCGGAACAGGAAGTTGCCGAGGATCTCGGCGCCGCGCGGGGTGTGCACGACCTCGGGGTGGAACTGCACGCAGTGGATGCGGCGCGCCGGATCGGCGAACCCCGCGAACGGGCAGTTGTCCGACGACGCGGTGTGCACGAACCCGGGCGGGATCGCGTCGACGTGATCGCCGTGCGACATCCACACCGCGAGCGAGTCGCCGGCGGCCATGCCGGCCAGCGCGCCCACGCCCTCGATCACCGCGACCTGGGCGCGGCCGTACTCGCGACGGGTCGCGCTATCGACCTTGCCGCCGAGCAGGTGCGCGGTCAGCTGCGCGCCGTAGCAGATGCCGAGGATCGGCACGCCGAGCCCGAACAGCTCGGGCGAGATGAGCGGCGCGCCCTCCTCGTAGACCGACATCGGGCCGCCTGACAGCACGATGCCGGCCGGGCCCATCGCGCGGATCTTGTCGAGGCCGACCGAGTACGGGTGGACCTCGCAGTAGACCGCCTGCTCGCGGATCCGTCGCGCGATCAGCTGGGTGTACTGCGAGCCGAAGTCGAGGATCAGGATCGTCTGGTGCTGGCGCATCGCGGCGGTCTCCCTGCTGGCGAGGGCGACCGCCCTCGCGAAAAATCGTCGAGGGTCTAGGGCAGGGTCCGCGTGGGACCCATTCGAACGATGATCGACGTCGAGGCGCCCGGATGGCGAGGCGCGAAGAGGGCGCATGCTGCCTGCACGTAACCGATGAGCAACGAAGCCAGTCGGGATGCAGTCGACGTCGAGCGCGTACGAATGGGTTCCATGCGGACCCTCACTCGACCCGGTAGTTCGGGGCTTCCTTCGTGATGATCACGTCGTGGACGTGGCTCTCGCGGAGGCCCGAGGCCGAGATCTTCACGAACCGCGCGTTGTGGCGCAGCTCGTCGATCGTGGCGCAGCCGACGTAGCCCATCGCCGAGCGCAGGCCGCCGACCAGCTGGTAGAGCGACTCGCGCAGCGAGCCCTTGTACGGCACGCGGCCCTCGATGCCCTCGGGCACGAGCTTCTGGGGCGCCTCGACGTCGGCCTGGAAGTAGCGATCCTTCGATCCCTCCTTCATCGCGCCGATCGAGCCCATGCCGCGGTAGGCCTTGTAGCTGCGGCCCTGGTACAGGATCACCTCGCCGGGCGCCTCGTCGGTGCCGGCGAACAAGGAGCCGATCATCACGGTCGACGCGCCGGCGGCCAGCGCCTTGGCGACGTCGCCCGAGTACTTGATGCCGCCGTCGGCGATGATCGGGATGCCCGAGGCCCGGGCCGCGGCCACCGAGTCGGCGATCGCGGTCAGCTGCGGCACACCGACACCGGCGACGATGCGGGTCGTGCAGATCGAGCCGGGCCCGACGCCGACCTTGACCGCGTCGGCGCCCGCCGCGATCAGCGCGAGCGTGGCCGCGCCGGTCGCGACGTTGCCGGCGACCAGCTGCATGCGCGGGAAGTTCTTGCGGGTGGTCTTGACCGCGTCGAGCACGCCCTGCGAGTGGCCGTGCGCGGTGTCGATGCAGATGACGTCGGCGCCGGCGGCGAGCAGCGCGTCGATCCGCGCCTCGCGATCCGGGCCCACGCCGATCGCCGCGCCCACGCGCAGGCGGCCGAGCTCGTCGACGCACGCCCAGGGGTGGGCCTCGGCCTGCTCGATGTCCTTGATCGTGATCAGGCCCTTGAGCCGGCCGTCGCCGTCGACCACCAGCAGCTTCTCGATCCGGTGGCGGTGGAGCAGCTCCTTCGAGGCGTCGATCGCGACGCCGTCCTTCACCGTGACCGGCTGCTTGGTCATGATGTCGCCGACGGTCAGCGTGAGCCGGCGCTCGAACCGCACGTCGCGCTTGGTGAGGATGCCGATCGGCCGGCGCTCGCCATCGACGACCGGCAGGCCGCTGATGCCGTACTGGCGCATGACCGCCAGCGCCTCCTCGAGGCTGCGCTCGGGGCCGATCGTGACGGGATCGACGACGATGCCCGACTGCGCCTTCTTCACGCGCGTGATCTCGCGCGCCTGCTGCTCGATCGTCAGGTTCTTGTGGACGAAGCCGAGCCCGCCCTCGCGCGCCATGCGGATCGCGGTCGCGGCCTCGGTGACGGTGTCCATCGCCGAACTGACCAGCGGCATGCGCAGCGTGATCGCCGCGGTCAGCTTGGTCGAGACGTCGACGTCCTTGGGCACGACCTCGGACAGCGCGGGTACCAGCAGAACGTCGTCGAAGGTGAGGGCTTCGCGGAGCTGGTCGTCGAGCATCGGATACTCCAGGGGCTCTGGGCCGCGCGGGGGCTTCGCGTCGTGGCCCGGTGAAAAGTGCGCGCAGTCTAGGGTGCGACTCTGATCCTTTCAAGGCGACGGACCGCGTGGACGACAGGCCACGGCATCGCGCCCCCACGTGCGATCAGATGACGCAGGTCCATGGGCGCCGGGGAAGCACCACGGGGGGCGTTCACCCCACCCCACCCCTCGCGCAACCCGGTGCAACCATTGCGTGGAGATGACATCCCGGGATGGCACGGACCTTGAGTTAGGGGAAACCACGACCCACCGCCCCGATGGAGGCTCCGATGCGAATCCGCTCCACTCTCCTCTCTTTGATCGCCGTCATCCCGATGGGTGCCTGCGTCGGCACGGTCGGCGGCGGCTCGCCCTCCGGCAACCCCGACGCCGCGCCCGCCGGTAGCCCCGATGCAGCGCCGGTCGCCGGCCTCGCCGTCACCGGCTCGACCATGGACTACTTCGGCGGCGACCCGCTGCCGGCGTCGTCGTACACGACCGAGGGCATGACCCCCGGCATCAGCGGCACCAGCGGCACCGACGGCGGCTTCACGCTCGACAACGTGCCGCCTGCGTCGTCCTTCTACGTGAGCGTGTCGCGCGCGACCGGCTACCGCGTCACGCGCAACGACGCGATCACGGTGAAGGACGTCTCGCTGCAGGCCAACCTCTACGGCATCTCGCAGGTCGACGTGCAGCGGCAGTACGCGACGGTCGGGGTCACGCCGACCACCGGCACCGCGATCCTGATCGCGGATCTGCGCCGCAACAACGGCACGCCGCTCGAGGGCGTGCTGCCTGCCGACATCACGCTCGTCGATGACAAGGGCGCGCCGGTGCCGGGCGTCCAGGGCCCGTACTTCTTCGGCGCCAACGGCGACATCGTGAAGCTCGCGGTGGTGCCGGTGTCGACCGCGCAGGCCGGCAAGGCGCGCATGGCGTTCCTCGATGTCCCGCCGGGCGCGTGGACGCTCAAGGTCAACTACCTCGGCGGTGGCGGTGGCGGCGGCGGTGGTGGCGGTGGCGGCGGCGGCACGCCGACCACGATGACGATGGTGGTCGCGGCCACCACGCTCGCCGACGGCGCGACCCTGGTCTCGACCGGTCACCAGGACAACGACGCGATCCCGCCGGGCACCGGCACGCCGACGTTCACCGCGCAGGTCTACCCGATGCTGCAGAAGGCGGCGGCGGGCGGTCAGGGCTGCGCCAACTGCCACAACGGCATCACCAAGGCGGGCGGTCTCGCGTTCGACGGCCCCGCCGCTGACACGTACACGCTGATCATGGGGACCGCCGGCGTCGTCGACAAGCTCGCGCCCGCGAGCTCGCTCTTGCTCACCAAGCCGCTGTACGAGGATCCGCCCAATCACCCGAACGCGACGTGGCTGACCACGGCCGACCCGGCGTACCTGACGATCCTCGCGTGGATCACCGCTGGCGCGCCGCAGTGACCTGACCGACGAGCCTACAACGTGGACGTGATCGTCGACGACGACGTGATCGACACCGTGGGCATTGTCTGCGACGGCGACGGCGACGTGAAACTTCGACGTGGACCTCGCGCGATGCGCGGGAATCGATTCGATTCGTTCCGTCAAGGTCAAGGTCTCCCGTCGCCGTCGCCGTCGCCGTCAACCTCGACGAAGACGCCCACGCCCACGCTCACGTCGACGTCGAACGATCACGTCAACGGGATGCGAGGGCGATGACGAGCGCAGCGGTCGACGCGAGGATCGCGACCACCATCAGCCCGTCGAGCACCCGGCCGTAGCTCTGCAGCCGCGCCCGCCACGGCGCGGCGCCCGCGATCGCGGTCGTGGGCATGCCGGCGCGCTCGATCGCCCGGGCCATGGCGTCCCAGCGGTCCCAGTCGCGCGCCGCGAGGAACCACGAGCCGCGGCGCAGCACCATCGCGATGCCGTCGGCGTAGACCTCGGCGCGGACCAGCCGGCCCTTGCCGAGGCGAAAGCCGGCAGCGGCCCAGCCCCAGCGCACGCCGTCGCCGTCGATCGCGATGCGCGCGCGCCGGACCGCGTAGCCCACGCCGGCCAGCGCGATCGCGGTGGCGCCCAGCACCAGCACGCCCGACGGATCGCGCTGGTGGCGCACGCTGACCACGACGCCGATCATCGCGACCACGGCGTAGCGCATCGCGGCGGCGGCCAGCCGCTTCGAGCGCGGGTTGGCCGTGAACTCGCCGATCGGCCGGCCGTCGAGGCCGAGGCCAGGCGGGCAGTCGATCGCGGTCACAGCGCCTCGAGCGCCGCCTCGATCGTCGCGATCACCGCTGCGATCTCGTCGGGGTCGGTGAGCTTGACCCGGCCGCTGGGGCCCGAGCGGCTGACGTAGAACACGTCGGCGACCTTCTCGCCCTCGGTCGAGATCTTGGCGAGCGAGATGTCGAGGCCGAGGTCGGCCAGCGTCTTGGTGATCGCGTGCAGCACGCCCTGGCGATCGCGCGTGAACACCTCGACGATCGTCGCGGCCGCCGAGTCGTCGACGACGCGGATCTCGGTCGTGACCGCGGGCGTGATCCGCGGCGGCAGCCCCGACGGCGGCCGCCGGCGCGCGATCAGCTGCGCGACCTTTGCGGGATCGGGCACGCCATCGGCGAACAGCTCGCGCAGATCGCCGGCGATCCGGGCCCAGCGCGGGTCGTTGTCGGCGATCGCCGCGCCGACCAGGTCGCGCACGAAGAACAGATCGAGCGCGAGCCCGCCCTGGCCGCGATCGGCGTGGCCGAGCACCGCGCCCAGCACGTCGACGCGGTTGGCGGTCAACACGCCGGCGATCGCAGCGAGCGCGCCGGGCACATCGGGCGCGACCACCGCGACCTCGCTGATGCCCCGCATCGGGAAGTGCGCCACGCCGATGTCGGCGACCGTGCCCGCGGCCTGCTGGGCGAACACCAGCCGGACCTGGCGCGCGGCCTGGCGCGGTGTGAGCTGGCTCAGGAAGCGCGCGTCGATGTTGTCGACGAACGCGGCGACCGTCGCCGGGTCGGCGATCTCGAGGCAGGCGGCCAGCACGCGCTTGCGGGCGTCGGCGCGATCGTCGGCGCCATCGGTCGAGGCGTCGCCGCGCAGCGCGTCGCGGGTGCGCAGATAGAGCTCGCGCAGGAGCTCGCCCTTCCACGCGGTGAGGTTGTTCGGGTTGGTCATCGCCGTGTCGCACAGCGTGAGCAGGTAGAGCGCGGCCAGGCGCGCCTCGTCGCCGATGCGCTCGGCGAACCGCACGACCACCTCCGGATCGGCGAGATCGCGGCGCTGCGAGAGGTGCGACATCGTCAGGTGCTGGCGGACCAGGAACTCGGTGAGCTCGATGTCCTCCTCGGTGAACCCGAGGCGGCGCGCGACCTGGCCGGCGAGCACGGCGCCCTTCTCCGCGTGGCCCTTGCCGAGCGGCTTGCCGACGTCGTGCAAGAGCGTGGCGAGGTACAGCGGCGCGCGCCGCGCGATCGTCGCGTACGCCGCGGTCGGCGTGGGGTGCTCGGTCGCGAGCTCGCCGCGCGCGATGCGCTTGAGCATCGCGACCGCGTAGAGCTGGTGCTGGTCGACCGTGTACACGTGGTAGAGGTCGTGCTGCACGCGACCGGTGCACGGCGCCCACTCGGGCATCACCGCGGCGAGCAGGCCGACCTGGTGCACGATCTCGAGCATCGACGGTTGATGGCGATCGGCGGGGTCGACCAGCGCGTCGAGGAACAGCCGCTGGGCCTGCGGATCGCTCGTGAGCGCGCGCACCGGATCGGCGGCGAGCGCCGCGACCTGCTCGGCGACCAGCTCGCGGGTGTGGCCGTAGAC
Organism: Deltaproteobacteria bacterium; assembly: GCA_021413675.1. GTDB lineage: Bacteria > Myxococcota_A > Polyangia > Haliangiales > Haliangiaceae > JAIOQA01. The sequence goes on from JAIOQA010000074.1 coordinate 8,568, forward strand.
CGGCAGGTCCTTCTCGACCGCGACCCGGAACAGCCGCAGCATCTCCGACGGGCGGGCCGCGAACGCCTTGGGATCGGTGACCGCGAGCTCGCCGTTCCACGTGAGCAGCGTCGCGTCGAGCTTGCCGATGCGCGGCCGGCGGCGGGCCGGAACCCGCGCCGACTCGAGCAGGCGCTCGGCGACCTGCAGCGCGCCGCGCGCGTGCAGGTAGTACGCGCGCATCAGCGCCTCGACCGCGGGCGCGACCGCCGGTCGCACGTCGCCCTCGGCGAGGGTCGCGTCGGGATAGAGGATCGGCGCGATCGCCTCCTGGATCTCGAACGTGAGCTGATCGACGCGGCGATCGGCGGCGAGCTGCAGCTGCGCGCGCACCCGCAGCAGGAAGTCGCGGGCGTCGGCGAGCACCAGGCCCTGGCGGCGCGTGAGGTGACCGAGGGTGATCAGCGCCTCGATGAGCCGCGCCGGCGACGGATCGACCGGGCCGGCCTTGCCGGCGAGATCGCCGATCGCGGCGATCGGGTTCCAGCGCGCGGCGGCGGCCCACAGCGCGGTCGCGAGATCGCGGAGCGCGCCCTGCCCCTGCTTGAGGTTGGGCTCGAGCAGGTAGAGCGAGTCGCCGAACCGATCGTGGCGCTTGAGCTTCTCGTCGGCGAGCGCGCGGACGAAGTCGTTGGCGTTGCCGCCCGGCGCGATCGCGGCGCGCGCGTGGCGCACCAGCTCGGTGGTGAGCGCCGGATCGCCGACGACGTGGCGGGTGTCGATGAGCGCGGTCGCGGTCGCGAGGTCGTCCTTGGCCAGGCGCGCCGCGGCGCGCGGCTCGCGCACCGCGTGCCCGACCGCGACCCGCGCGTCCCAGAGCGGATACAGCAGGCGATCGGCGGCGGTCCGCGCCGCGCGCTCGGCGGCCGAGCCGCTGCCGTGCAGCAGGATGAAGTCGATGTCGGAGTACGGCGCGAGCTCGCGCCGGGCCCAGCCGCCGGTCGCGACCAGCGCCAGCGGGATGCCCTCGAGATCCGCGGTCGCCTGGCGCCAGCGCGCGGCGATCGCGCGATCGTAGATCGCCGACAGCGCCGCGCACGCGTCGGCGCCGACGGTCGACGGCCCATCGCTGGCGATCACCGGCACGGCCAGCGCCGAGCGCATCCGGGCGCGGGCGTCGTCGAGCGCGGCGCGCAGCGCGGCCGAGGCCTCGGCGGATCGCGGATCGGGCGCGGGGGCGGCCATGGTCCGCTACTGTAGCGCGAGTCGCGCGCTCGACCGTGGCGATGCGGCCTCAGTACCTGTGAAGCTATCGCTTCCAGGTTCTCGTTCGATCGATCGGCCCCGTCGAGGACGACGGTCCCGATCTCATCCGGACGCTGAACCGGCTCACTTCGTTCGCCTCAGCGCGAGTTTCGAGCCCGCGTCACGCGCGCTATCGTGCACGGATGAAGCCCGTCATCCACGTCGACGACGTCCCGCTCGAGGCCCACACCCATGGCGACCGGTTCGCGACGCGCGATGGCTCGGTCGGCGAGCACATCGGCGCGCGGCTGCTCGGCTGCTCGGTCACCGCCGTGCCGCCCGGCAAGCGCGCCTACCCGTTCCACTGCCACCACGTCAACGAGGAGCTGTTCGTGATCCTCGACGGCACCGGCGTGCTGCGCCACGGCGCGAACGAGCACCCGGTGCGCGCCGGGTCGGTGATCGCGACGCCGCCGGGCGGGCCCGAGACCGCGCACCAGCTGATCAACACCGGCGACGTCGACCTGCGCTACCTGGCGATCAGCACGATGATCGCCGGCGACGTGGTCGAGTATCCCGATAGCGGCAAGGTCGCGGTCTATGTTGGCAGCGCGCCGGGCGGCGATCGCTCGAAGCGCACGTTCACGTACCGCGGCCGCCTGACCGCGCCGGCGGACTACTGGGACGGCGAGTGATGCTGACCCGCGAGCGCGTGGCGCTGCTGCTGGATCACCAGGCGAAGGCCTACGCGCTCCTGATGTGGCTGGCCGGTGAGGCCAACCACGATCCCGCGCTGCTGGCGCCGGCGGTGGTCGCGCAGCTGCGCGTCGCGCGCACGGCGGCGGCCTGGCTGACCGCGGCGCGCGATCACGCCATCCCTGGCGCGCTCCTGCCGCGGGTGATCGACGCGGAGTTCGCGGCGCTCCTGGCCTCGTTCTTCGCGACCTCGTTCCAGGTGACCCACCTCGAGCTCGGCGGTCGCCTCGTCGAGGCGCGGCTGATCGCGCAGCCGCCCGCCGACGCCGCGAGCCAGGTGAGCGCGATCGCGAGCCAGGCGCTCGCGATCAAGCACCTCGCGGCGGCCGAGGGCGTCGCGCTCACCCAGGACGACGCCCGCAAGATCGCGAAGCAGGCGGCCCACCGCCAGGCCGCGCACATCTGGGCCTACGCCTGGGAGCTCGACCGCCGCGCCCGCGACAAGGGCAAGGGGCCGATCGTCCGCGAGCTCTGGCGCGGCATCGCGATCGAGATCCGCAAGGCGCTCACGGTCGCGCACGTCTGGGACGCCCGCGCCGAGCTGCTGGCAGCGTGCCGCGCGCGCGACGCCAGCGCCTGAGCCGAACCGAAGGTTCGGCGGCTCAGGATCCGGATGAGATCGGGCTGCGCGTCCTCGCGCGGGCCGATCGATCGAAAGAGAGCCTGGAGGCGAACGCCTCACAGGCTCTGACGCCCGGGCTACGCTCGCGGCATGTGCTGTTTCTCCGGACCGGTCGCCGAGGTCGCCCGCACCAACCTCTTCGCGCGCGACGCCGGCCACGGTCGCCAGTACCTCGTCTATCAGATGGAGGTCCGCGCCGCCGGACCGACCGCGATGATCCTGCCGCTGCCGGTGCCGCCGCGCGCGCCGGACGATGCGGTCCGCTTCCTCGATCTTCGCGCCTACCCCGGGTTCTTCGCCGATCTGCACCGGCCGTTCGCCGGGCGCAGCGCGACCGCCACCGGTGGCGGCGCGAGGCTCGCGCCCCTGCCCGCGCCGCGGCTCGAGGTCCACCGCGTCGGCAACTTCGATGCCTCGTTCGTACCGTCGCTCGACGACCTCGATCGGCTCGATCCGCGCTTTCGGCTGCCGCGGGCGGTGTGGCCGGCCGCCTGCGCCGACGGGGGCTTCGCGGTGTTCATGCTGCATGACCTGGCGCAGCGGACGACGATCGAGCCGATGGCGCTGGTGTGGCCGCGGCGCGATCCATCCCGGCTGTTCTTCCCGACGGTGCACATCCACGACGGCGCCGCCCACGCGACCGCGCGCTTCGATCACAACCTGTTCTTCCAGCACGGCGGCCTGGACGACGAGACGGTCGTCGCGGTCGGCAACCACGCGCGCCGGGCCGCGTCGTCGCACACCCCGGCGCGCGCGTTCGCGTCGACGCTCCCGGCCGGCGGCGTGCTCGACGGCGATCGCCCGATCCAGGTCGTGCGCTTCGCGGGCGAGCTGCCCAACCGCGATGCATGGATCGGGGGCGCGGCGCACGATCCCGAGCTGGCGGCGCTGGCCGCGTGGGACGGCGCGCCGTGGCCCGTCGACCGCGCGGTCGCGGTGGTCGCGCGCCTGGCCCGCGCCCGTATGCCCGACGCCGCCGACGATCTCGCGGCGGCGCACGCGCTCGTCGGGATCCTGCCGTGGACGCTGCAGCAGGCCTCCTACGGCGAGGCGACCTCGTACGTCGCACCAGAGTACCTGCGCGATCAGCCGCTCGACGCCCGCACCGATGTCTTCGCGCTCGGCGTCCTCCTGCACGATCTGATCGCCGGTCACGTGCGCGAGGAGAGCGCGATGGCCGAGATGGTCCGCTACCTGGTCAACCAACCGCGGGCGCTCGGCACCGCGATCGATCCGATCATCGCCCGCGCCACCCAGCTCGAGCCGGCGGCGCGGTTCGCGACACTCGGCGACCTGGTCGCGGCGCTGGCGTGATCCGCGCGCTCGGCGGCGCCATCCAGCCCTTGGATGGCGCTCATCGCATCATTCGATTGGTGGATACCGAGCCAAAGCCGCATCGTGGGCGCAGATGAACACCGATCTCGCAATGGTGGCGCTCACGGCGCTGATGGTCGCGGTCGTCGGCGCGGGGGTCGCCCATCACCGGCGCCGGCTCGCGCTCGGGGTGGTCGGCGCGCTCGCGGCCTGGCTGGCGCTGACCGCGGCGCTGGCCGCGTCGGGCGCCCTGGCGGTCTCGTCGGGACCGCCGCGGATCATGCTCCTCCCGGTCACGTTCCTCGCGGTGATGATCGCGGCCTCGCGCACCGCGGCGATGCGCGCGCTGCTCGCGACCACGCCGCGGGCCTGGCCGATCGCCGCGCAGTCCTACCGGATCGCGGTGGAGCTCGTGCTCTACGCGCTCTACCTCGCCGACCGCGCGCCGCAGCGCATGACCTTCGAGGGCCGCAACCTCGACATCGTCGTCGGCGTGAGCGCGCCGATCGTGGCCTGGCTGGTCGCCCGCCGCGGCGCGATCACCCTGGCGATCGCGTGGAACCTGGCGGCCCTCGCGATCCTGGCCAACACGATCGCGACCGCGGTGACGTCGCTGCCTGGCCCGCTCCACCTCGCGGGCGCCGAGCCCTTCCCGGCGCTGACGACGTGGCCGGTGGTCTGGCTGCCTCGCCGCGCGCCGCGCGGCCGCGCCCCTCGCGGCGTGACCCGCGATCGCGCGACAATCGGCGCGATGCAGCGCCCCGCGGGTCCGGCCCCCAACCTCGCCGCGATGGATCTCAACCTGCTCGTCGTGTTCGAGGCGCTGTGGACCGAGCGCAGCGTCACCGGCGCCGGCCGGCGCATCGGCCTGTCGCAGCCGGCGACCAGCGCCGCGCTCGCGCGCCTGCGGACCATGCTGGGTGATCGGCTGTTCGTGCGCGGCAAGCGCGGCCTCGAGCCGACCGACCGCTGCGCGGAGCTCGCGGCGCCGCTCGGCAAGACCCTGGTCGAGCTGCGCAACCTCGTCGCGGGCGCGGCGTTCGATCCGGCGACCTCGACCCGGCAGCTGCGGATCGGCGCGGTCGACGCGGCGATCGCGGTCGTCATGCCGGGCGTGTTCGGCCGCACCCTGCGCGAGGCGCCCGGCATCCAGCTCCAGGTGCTCTCGATCGATCCGACCCGCGCCACCGATGCGCTCGACGACGGCGCCCTCGATCTCGCGCTGTCGCCGATGGTGCGCCCGTCGGCCACGGTGTGCAGCCGGCCGCTGTTCCCGATCGAGTTCGTGGTCGCGGTGCGGCCCGGGCACCCGCTGACCCGCGCGCGCGGCCGGCGCCCGCCGCTGCACGCGTTCCCGCGGATCCACGTCGCGTTCGAGGGCGTGCCGACCGTGCCCGCGGCGATCGTCCTGGGCTCGTTCCTCGCGGTGCCACCGGTGCTCGCCGCCGGCGACGCGTGGGCGCTCCTGCCGCGGCCCTACGCCGAGACCCTCGCGCGCCGCCGCGCGATCGCGATGCTGCCGCGCCCGCCCGACCTCGCGCACCCGACGCTCACGATGAAGCTGCTCTGGCCGGACGCGCAGGACGCCTCGCCGGCGTCGCGCTGGCTGCGCGCGATCATCGCCGAGGTCGCGACCGCGACTCAGAGGCTGTAGCGCACGCGGTAGATGTCGAGCTTGCCGACTGTGGCCTCGGGCCGCTTGCTCGACAGGTACAGCACGTGGCGATCGTGGAGATCGATCGTGGGCCCGAGCGTGTAGCCGTCGGCGACGTTGACCGAGGCCGGCAGGAGCGTCGGCGCGCCGTAGCCGTCCGGGCCCCGCGTCGCGAGGTAGAGCTGGATCGGATCGTTCTCGACGTCGGTCGAGCGCGACAGCACGATCGTCGCGCCATCGGCGAGGAAGGTCGCGTCGAACTCGTCGGCGTCGGGCGTGTTGACCGCGCCCGGCAGCGGCGCGGCCGGCGCGAATCCGGCGCCCTGCACGCGCGCGAGGTAGAGATCGTGCTTCGCGTGGGGCTGGTTCGACGCGAACAGGAGCGCGGTGCCGTCGGGCGATGGCGACGGCGCCCACTCGTCGCCCGGGGTGTTGACCTCGGCCCCGAGGTGCTCGACGAGGCCGAAGCCGTCGCCGGTCACCGGCACGCGGTAGATGTCGTCGCCGCCCAGGCCGCCGGGGCGGTTCGAGAAGAAGTAGACCGCGCTGCCGTCCGCGGCGAATGCCGGATCGAAGTCGTTGGCGTCGGAGTCGAACGGCGCGGGCGCGGGCGCGCTCCAGGTGTCGCCGGTCCGCCGCGACATCCAGATGTCCCAGCCGCCCGGCCCGCCCGGCCGATCGGTCGAGCCCCACAGGCGCGTGCGACCATCGGGGCTGACCGCGAGCCGGACCTCGGAGTACTCGCTCGACACGAGGCCGCGATCGACGAGCTCGGCGGTGCCCTCGATCGCGAAGCCGGCGGCCGGCGGGGTCGCTGGCGGCGCTGGCGGCGCCTTCGCCCCGCACGCCGCCATCATCACCGGGACCACGAGCGACATCGTGCGCATTGGTAGATCCTTACTTGTTCCCGCGCTTGCGGGCATCGGGACCCCCGTTCAAACCGTGCGTGCGGATTTCCCGCACACGGCTTACCGGTGGTCGTTCAGAGAGCGGCATCGTACGTGCGCCGGGATAGCGAACCG